>OZ001293.3:5493022-5839533 GCA_963921275.4 uncultured Hormoscilla sp.
CAACTGGTCTCCCGGGGAAGGCCCGGCCACGATCGCCTGCACTCCCGAGATTAAAGGCACCATTTACGCTTTCTTTGGCATGGAAGACGCCAGTATCCCAGCTGCACAAGTCGATCTTATAGAGGCCGAACTGCAAAAACATCGAATTTCCCATCGCATCTTTCGCTACGATGGAGCAGACCACGGTTTCTGCTGCGACCACCGTTCTAGTTATAATCATGAAGCTGCAACTGACGCCTGGAATCAGGTGCAGCAGCTATTCTCCCAAGAACTCCAGGCAGCTTAATTTCTTCTTAGTACAATGAATTCCCAAGAAACAGCACCGCACCCAACCAAAGATTCATTCTCAATGGATGATTTCACCCAGGCCCTAGAAACACATGACTACAACTTTCAAAAAGGGCAAGTCGTGCGGGGCAAGGTAGAAGTATACGATGAGGATGGCGTCTATGTAGAAATTGGTGCCAAGTCCACAGCATTCTTACCCATGAACGAAGTTGCCTTTGGCAGCTTAAAGGATAAGGATATCAAAGAAGTCCTGCCCCAAGAAGAGGAACTGGACTTCCTGATCGTCCGCGAACAGAATGATGAAGGTCAGGTGACCCTCTCCCGCCGTCAGCTGGAAATCAAGCAGATATGGGAAAAGCTGACCGAGATGGAGGAAAATAGGCAATCATTGCAGGTGACGGTCACGGGATCCAACAAAGGCGGCGTCACTGTGGACGTGGAAGGGTTGCGCGGCTTTATCCCTCGATCGCACCTGATCGATCGAGACAACCTGGAAGTTTTGAAAGGAGAATCCCTGAGCGTCAGCTTTTTGGAAGTCAACCAGGAAACGAAAAAAATTGTCCTCTCTCAGCGGATAGCAGCTCAGTCCGCTAGCTTCAGCGAATTCGAGTTGGGGCAGTTGGTAGAAGGTAAAATTGCTAACATCAAACCCTTTGGCGTATTTGTAGATTTGGGTGGTTCAACAGCTCTGCTGCATGTCAAGCAAATCAGCCAAAATTACTTACCGTCCCTGTCAGACCTGTTTCAGATTGGTCAGGAAATTAAAGCGATGATTATTAATCTGGATGAAGGCAGAAGTCGCATTTCTCTGTCAACCAGGTTGTTGGAAAATTACCCAGGAGAAATGCTGGAAAAAATGTCCGAAGTCATGGCAACTGCAGAGGCCCGTAAAGACAGGGCGGCGAAAAAAATATTGGAAAACCAATAGCATCTCAGATTTGGAAATTGAGAATGTAAAATTGAGAATGGCCCCATTTACTATTTGCCATAGCGCTCGCGTATTGCATACATGCCTTGAGATTGTCAAACCATTAACGGTGATTGCTAATTATTCGGGGTTCATGGTTCGGGAAGGGTGGCAATTAGCAATTAGGAAGAAAAAAGCACAGGTTAAATGGATGTCAACTAGTAAGCGGTGTCTGGAGCGTACCGAGTCCTTCAGGACAAGAGTACGCGGAAGACGCCGAGGTCACGCTGTTTCGCCCAGTCGGGCAAAAGGAAATGGATTTGATTCGGGAAAGTAATTATCGTAACTTTCCACCTCGATGTCTCCTGGGTGCCGTGCCGGAGGCGAGAGCACCGCAGGAGATATCGAAGTCTCCCGTTTCAGCCAATTTTTTACCCAGTAATTCAGGAATAATATGCAGTGCAGATAAGCTGTCGTGCATTTAAATTGCATAGGCAGATATTCTGAAAGCATTGCCCTCAATGGGTTTCTCCATTTTGAATTTTTAATTTTGAATTGCTTAGCGCGAGACTGGAATAGAAAAGATCCAGCTTCTGGATACGCTGGTTATGTCACCAATATTCGCATCGATGCCGAATATATCCAGAAATACCAGATCCAAACAGTAGGGAGTTCAAAGCATCAAGAATATTGGATTCCGGCAGCAGAGTTAGGAGAGTTTAACGAGGGTGCATCTCACTTTTGCGATATGGCAACAATTCTCGCTGCGCTCTGGCTAATTGAGAATTATTCGATTTCACCCGCAAGGGTCAGTTAAATTCATCGAAGTCTATTTGCAAATATGAGATGCACCCATTTAACGAAAATATTGTCGGTGCAATAGAAATAATTGCAGAATTTAAGTGCGAGCCGAGTTCAGAGTAAAGCGGAGGAGAAAATGGGTACGATCTGGGAACTGGATTTTCATTCCCGTCCAATCTTAGACGATAACAATAAAAAAATCTGGGAAGTTCTGCTGTGCGAGAGTCCTTTGGATATCCAGCAGGAATCACAGTTTCGGTACTCTCAGTATTGTTCTAGTAAAGAGGTGAATTCAGTGAAGCTGCGCCAAGCCCTGGAAGAGGCGATCGCCCAAGCAGGAAAAGCCCCCAGCCAAATTCGCTTTTTTCGGCGTCAGATGAAAAATATGATAACGAAAGCCTGTCAGGAATTAGATATTCAGGCGGTGCCGTCGCGGCGGACGATAGCCCTCAACCAGTTGCTGGAAGAACGAAGCCAGGAAGTGTATCCCCAGGAGACTGGATACGACCCCCAGGCTGTACCATCAGCATCCGTGCGCTATCAACCCCAAACGCCTCAACGGCTACCAGACGCCCTGATGCCCAAGCAATGGGCCTTTGTCAGCTTAACAGCGGGGGATCTTCAGGAAATGTCGGAGTGGGAGATTTCCTTTGGCGAAGCCTTCCCGATCCCCCAGAAGGTGACACCAGAAACTCCTATCCCGGGAGTGATTTTATTCTCGCCTCGGGCCCTGCCGATGGCGGGTTGGATGTCAGGTATAGAACTGGCGTTTTTGAAGTTTATCCCCTTCGATGCACTCGGGGCGCGCTACTCGCACTACCCCTTGATGCCTGAGGGGTTTTTGCGTCTGCGCAGCAGCTGCGCAGCTGCTAGCATCCCGAAGGCATCGAAGCGCATCGAGTCTCCAGCAAAATTAATCTTGGAAACGGGGGCTAGTGAAAGCTGGATTTTAGCGAACCTGAAGACTAAGCAACTCATCACAGAAGCAGCAGGATTTGAATCAGCAAAACAGGAAGCGCAGCAAATCCATTTTTTAGCTGTCCAGTCGGATCCGCAGTCCCAATCCTTTGCCGGATTTTGGCTGTTACAAGAACTGCATCTAGCATAAACAAAATCCGGTACCCGTAATGAAAAAATAAATAAATGTAGGTTGGGTTTCCGCACGAAACTCAACATGACCAACAAGAAGCTGAGGAGGAAAGCAGCGAGTGACAGATACTGAGGACCGAGAAGGAGAAAGCTTGGCCGAGCAACTGTTAGATATAGCAGGTAAAAATGGCGCAGAAGCAGCAGAAGTATTTCAAGAGCGATCGCGCTCTTTATCGGCGGCATTCGAGGCGAACAGACTCAAGGAACTGACGAACAGCGAATCAGCAGGTACGGCCCTCAGATTGTGGGTGGACGAGCGTCCGGGTTTGGCAGTAGCCTACGGTCCAGTGGACCCAAAAGCGCTGGTAGAACGGGCGATCGCTATATCCCATCTCAACCAGACTCAAACAATAGAATTAGCAGAGAAGGGAGGGAAAAATATAGAGCAAAATATGGGAAAATCTGTGGCAGCAGAGCAGCTGGTAGCCTGGGGTAAAGAGGCGATCGCCCGGGTCATAGAGGCCTATCCAGAAGTCATCTGCAATAGCGAATGGGATTGTGAAATTGAAACCACTAGCATCATTAACTCCAAGGGACTGAACCGTAGCTATACAGACAGCACCCTCAGCTGCTATTTAGAAGCAGAATGGGTGCGAGGGGACGATTTCTTGGGCGTGAGTGAAGGTCAAACTCAGCGGACCCGCCTCGATCCCAACCTAGTAGCAAATGCATTATTACAGCGATTAGACTGGGGCAAATCAAAGGTGCCACCCTCCACAACAGGTCGCCTACCAATCTTGTTTACTGCCAAAGCAGCAGACCTATTCTGGGAAATTATTAGCAGCGCCCTCAACGGTAAACAGGTAGTAGAGAAAGCATCCCCCTGGAGTGACTTCTTAGGAGAAAAGGTAATCTCCACCCACCTCACCCTTTTCCAGCAACCAGAAGCTGGTCCTTACAGTTGTCCCTTTGACGACGAAGGCACGAGCACTAAACCCTTAGTATTCATCCAAAATGGCATCTTAGAAAACTTCTACGCCGACAGGACCATAGGCTTATTGCTAGGTCAAGGTAAAGGAACGACAGGAAATGGGTTTCGCCCCGGTTTAGGGAGTTATCCCACACCGGGTATGTTTAACTTACTAATTCAACCCGGAACTGGTCAACTGCCCGACTTAATTGCTCAGCTAGAGGATGGACTGGTAGTAGATCAAATCCTTGGCGATGCGGCGGGAATTTCTGGGGAATTTTCCATCAACGTTGACCTAGGATATCTTGTCCGTGATGGTCAAATAGTCGGTCGAATTAAAGATACGATGGTTGCCGGTAATGTCTATCAGGCCCTGAAACAGTTAGTGGCATTGGGAGGCGACGCAGACTGGAAAGGTTCTTGCTATACCCCATCGTTGATTGTTGATGGTCTTTCCGTTACCGGAAAAACGGATTAAGTATGAAATCTCAAAGAGAAAATCGCACTGTACTCTTCAGAACATCTTCGGTAAATTTCCCATAATCTGAATTCAGAATGATTCTTTATGGGGAATACGCTCTGATATCATACTTTAGTTGCCTATTGTGCAATCGATGTTATGTTTAGCCTGAGCCGCTTTCTATCGCCCAAACGCCGCCTCGAAAAGGCAAGTACCTCCCGTGCTGGCACGAACGTAGAAGCTTGCATCATTGGTTTGGTATCGGGATGCAGCGCAGTTTTACTTCATATTGGCATCGGGCTATTAGGACCAGTCCGCATACAGGTATCTAACTACCTGCCAGTTTGGTTCGTTTTACCAGTTATCGGCATCAGTTTTGGCTTCATTGCTGGCTGGTTGATAGAGCAATTTGCACCGGAAACTCGGGGTAGCGGCGTTGCCCAAGTTAAGTCAGCCCTGACTGGTGGCTCCATCGTGCTGAACTGGCGCGTGGCCCTAGTCAAATTCTCGAGTACCCTGCGATCTGGTCCTAGTCAAATGGGCCAACTGTGTCCCCCGGGAGCGCTACTCGCACTACCCGGGGGACACAGCCTCCCAGGCCAGAGGCGGGGCTAGCGAGCAGAATAAATCGCTCAATCTGCCCAATCCCTTGTCGAAAAATCCCGCTCCCAATTATTGTCCCGTCCCCCTCTTTAAACGCTGGCTATTGCCGATGGCGGGTGGTCCCCATAGCGCTGCGGCGGTGCGACTCCTCCCCGCCCTTGTCAAAGGACAGTTTTCTCCAGAAATCCGCTTGTGCCAGGTTTTTGACCCAGAACTGGACAAGATCGATCGCCACGTGATCGATCGGGCGAGCAAGTTTCTCAAACCGAAACTGAAGAGTGGTTTTGTCGCTGCCACAGTCCTGCGATCGCCTTCTGTTCCCGAAGCCATAATTGACCAAGCGTCTAATGATAACACCGATGTGGTAATGATGGGAGCTAGCCGCGAGGGTTTGCTACAGCAGGCCATTAAGGGCAATATCCCAGAGGCGATCGCCTCTGGCTGTAATTGTACTGTGATTCTGGTCCGCAGCAGCAATCCTAATAGTTGATAAATTATTCACCGTCGCTCTCAACTATTGTGAGAGGGTTTCCAGTTCTTCAAAATGGTATATGGCAATCAAGGGGCGATCGCCGCATGGTTTCGCATTTAATATCGTCCATTTTTCTTCTGGAGTGGTCACAATACCTCAAGGGATAGCGATCGCATCTGTCGCGCGATCTATTTCCACCGACTCCCAAACCCCAACCGTCGGGCCCAACCTACGGGAGTATTCGGTTGTGAAATTTAGAATTGCCAGACCCCACCCCGACAAAGAGTTAAAATTCTTGGGAACAAATACATCCGCACCTTTCCAAACAGGCGATCGCCGAAAGGTTATAATAGAAACCCGGTTTCTTACCGCCAACCGGCGATCGCCCTCTTTACCAACTGGTGCAAGACCGCAAATTCCGTGCTAAGATGGTATCGTTGAATTGAGGGAAAAAATATGGTAGGTTCCACGGTTGATGTTAAGATTTCTCAAAAGACCCTGAGCTTTGCCGAATACCTAGAGTATTCCGGAAAACCGGGTGTGATGTACGAAATCTATCGCGGTCAATTGATCTAAATGCCAACACCAACAGGTTTACACAACCTAATAAGTAAATTTTTAACCGTCGAGTTTCTGCGCTACTTTATATCAGAAAACTTGAACTTGGTAGCGATAGACTTGACGGGAGTCAGAACGGAAGAAAATACATCGAGGATACCAGATGTAGTCGTTTGTAATCAAAGTTTTTGAAAAAATGTTTGCGATCGCAAAGGCGCAGCAGTGCTGGACTTTGAGGAAAAACCACTCTTAGTAGTAGAAGTGACAAGTCAAAATTGGCGCGATGACTACGGAACTAAACGTCCTGAATACGATCGCCTGGATATTCCGGAGTATTGGATCGTAAACCCAGAGCGGGAGCGAGTGCGGTTGTGTAGTAAAATTGCCGGAGGATCGAGTTACGCAGAGCGAGATTTTTTGCCGGGAGATGACGTCAATAGCGCGCAATTTCCGGGATTAATATTACCGGTAGCTCGAATACTAGATCCGCCGGATGTAGACTATTTGGTCCGAGAGGAACTCAGACTGCGACAAGAACTAGAAGAACTCGAACAGCAAATAAATGCAGAACGTCAACGTGCTGAGGCAGAACGTCAACGTGCTGATACAGAACGTCAACGTGCTGAGGCCGCAGATCGCACGTCTGAGGCCGCAGATCGCACGTCTGAGGCCGCAGATCGCACGTCAGAGGCCGCAGATCGCACGTCAGAACAATTAGCGCAATACTTACAGGCTCTGGGAATAGATCCCGATACCATTAACTGATATCTCGCGATCGCACCCCCGATCGCCAGGGGCGGTCAGCGGTGAAGCGAACTTCTCACACTTGCGCGATCAACTATTGCGATTGTCGCAATAGTTTTATTGGCCCAGTCGCCATGGCTTCGGAGCGAGGGACTGTGGCGATCGCCGTTGGAGAGTTCTCCCGCTGTCGTGCATTAAATTGCACGAGCTGATCCGCTGCGATCGGTGTTCATGGGGGACTTTTCCAATGCCAGCAATTTAGCATAGAGAGAATGCCAGAATTACTTACAGTTCACATCAACCGCCACAGATAAGGTTACAACCCATAGCACCAGACCACGGAAAAACCAGTAGTCAAGGTCGCGGTGTCTGGCACGGCGACCTCCTAGTCAATGAAATAGCCCCTCAACAGCGGCTCCAACTTTTTCCGCGCCTGGGAGACGCGCTTGCAAACACAGTCGTAGGACATCCCTTGCCGTTCGACTATTTCTGTATGGGTAAGCTCCTCATAAAAATGCACCCATAAAGTTTCCCGCATCCGTTCCGGTAAGGAGGCGATCGCCCGTCGAATTACCACCGACTTCTCCTCGCTCTCCAGAACCATCTCCGGCGACTCCACCGCTGACGCCACGCCCATATCCCCCGTATCGCCAACCCACTCTATATCTCAACACCGACAGCATCGGCCCGAAGGCACGTTGCAATGTTATTATCAACATCGGCGTCATCACGATATTGGAATATTGGCAGGCAGGATATTACGGCTCATGTGAATTTTACGGCTATAGACAAAATGGGAGATTGGTGGGGTTTGATGTTTGTAGATTTTACCCAGCAGGGATTGTTTTTGATGGCGTTGGGTTTGGGGGATAGGTTAAATGAGTTATCGAGCGATCGCCTTTTATCAATTACCGATGTTTTGCGACGGCGCTCGGCGTTACATTCCCTGATAGACCCGATGGGATTGGGTGGTTTTGGAGTGTTGGTGCAAAGCAAGGGTTTGACTGAAGAAGAGGAAGGGATAAAGTTAACAGGTTTGAGGATACCGTAGAGAGAATCGACTTATGCCAGAGGTTTACTATACCTTCTGCACTAATGCCCGTAACTGTCATTGCGAGACGGCGACATAGATCGTCAACCTCAAAGCGCAAAAGCGTCAAACCACGAGCGTTAACGCGCTTATATTAAGTGGCAATGAATAACCATAATAAATTTCAATATGTCATTGCGAGGGGGGGTGGCAAAGAGATAGGTTATTGGGTTTAGCAATTAAGCCCCCCCGAAGCAACCTCGATTTGACTCGATCATGGTTGAGAGATTGCTTTGGCTGGTTTAACTTTTTGCTGATAAAGTTTAATGAAGCGATCGCTATAGTCAAGCTTTTGATAACTCAACGTTTTGGAGAGGTTTCTGAAGGGATTAGTAGTCAGATAGAAGGTTTGCCTTTGGCAGATGTGGAGGGTTTGGTGAAGGCGTTTTTAAGTTTTAATAGTTTGGAAGATTTGGAAAGTTGGTTGCAGGAACGTTTGAGGTCTTAATTGAATGAGGCAATCGCGTAGCGTGCCGGAGGCGCATCCCTTTATCGGACGGGTCGGGCGGGGGTTCGATTTTTGACGAGCAAAAGAAACAATGAGGGTGCGTCCACAAAGCGGACGCACCCTACCATTCTCCCAAACAGTATTGACTCAGATTCAGCCTCCCGGTTTTCCGGGATTTTCCTGTCACCGGGCAGGTGAGGTTGAAGCGGCCAGTTACCCGACCGCCTCCTCTCAGCCCCCTGCGTGCGGAATTACCCCACAAGGTTCCCCGGTGTCGCTCGCTTCACACTCTGCCTGAACAGGAATCAAGGTTTGACTTTCTGGTTTACTCCTTTACCACACGCATTGAATGTGGGTGGGAGAAGTCTAAGTACTCACCATTTTGCGCTTTCACATGTTTTAGATCTTCGTTAGGGACGGTGCCTGTAAAGGTAGCAAGACGGTTGTAGGATAAATTATCGTAATCAGACAGCATGACCCCCGTACCTTCAGATGCTTGCACATAGATTTGTTTATCGTAGATAAACCCTGGAAGTGAGTATGCTGAACGCTTACCTACCGGAAGACAGTACTGGTTTTTCACGTCTAAGAGAACAATACAGCCTAGTGGCTCGCTTGATTCAACTACTCGCATCGAATGCGGATGAGAGAAATCCAGAACCTCACCATTTTGCGCTTTCACCTCTTTTAGCTCATCGTTAGAGACGTAGCCTGTAAAGGTGGCAAGACGGTTGTAAGACAAATTGTCATAATCAGACAGCATGACCCCCACACCTTGAGGAGCGTTCACATAGACGGGTTTATTGTAAATAAACTCTGGAAGTGAGTATCCTGAACGTTTACCTACCGGAAGACAGTACTCATCTTGCGTGTCTAAGCTAACAATACAGCCTAGTGGCTCGCTTGATTCAACTACTCGCATCGAATGCGGATGGGAGAAATCCAGAACCTCACCATTTTGCGCTTTCACTTCTTTTAGCTCATCGTTAGAGACGTAGCCTGTAAAGGTGGCAAGACGGTTGTAAGACAAATTGTCATAATCAGACAGCATGACCCCCACACCTTGAGGAGCGTTCACATAGACGGGTTTATCGTAAATAAACTCTGGAAGTGAGTATGGTGAACGTTCGCCTACCGGAAGACAATACTCTTGTTTTGTCTCGACATTCACTATACAACCTTGCGCTTCTTCCACCGCGTGGGCAGGAGTCATAAAGAACAGGTGCGACTCGTTCTAGCCTAATGTAGTAAATACAGAACGCTAGCCTAGGAAACTAGGAACTCTGGTGATCATGGGGGTTAAATTCCCCTCCTCCAGGTACAGGAGTGACCGCGTGAGGTGCTGCGGAGCCACATCGCCGTGGTGCTAAGCGAGGACTTAAATGTAGGATAGCTGGCAGCCTCAGCCAGCAACGCCGCGCTTGTTAGAGGCTCATGGTGAGAACAAGCGAATCTCTGTAAGTATCGTCATCTGAGACCAGCTCTAAGGCTGATTACGCTGGCCCAAAATGGAAAAGTAGTTCGCGTGTCAATGTTTTGTTTTCATTGACAATGTGCCCTCAACAACTACCGGTATATAGTCGAGACCTAAAAGCCTCGTGAAATGATACCAGGGAACGAAGTAACCCCATGTGTGCTGTCCATATGGACCAGTCAGATGTAAAGCGTAAGCCACGTGTGGGAAAGATGGCCCAAGAAGCAAATGCCTGGGCGGTGTCTTCCGCATGCTCTTGTCCTGAAGGACAAGAGCATGCGGAAGACGCCGGGTAATGCCTAGGATAAGCAGACATGGGTCGGTGATAGTAGGAAGTCTTAGGTAAAAGTAGCTCTAAACGTCATCAGCCCATCATGTAAATGATGAGGAATGAATTACTGGTAAAACGGACATGATAATGGTGATACTAAAGGTTATCCGGCAGCGCCACTCACCAACCAGGAAAGGAGCCAAATCGCATAGGACAAGGAACAACGAGAGTAATCCCTAGTAATTCTGCCAATGATAAGGACCTACTACCCAGTAGCCGTGTGCGGTGAAAGTCGCATGCACGGTTCCGAAAGGGAGGGTTGGAAAGTGATTTCCAGCTCGACCCCTAATAGTTGTAGCAATTACTGACAAACAGAAAAGCAAAATGCGCTTCATAATCTTTCCTCAAAAGTGAATTGGATGAATTTGAGTTAGAGAGCCTAACGCCCAGAGATTAGCGGTGAGGCTGAGTCTAACGATGGAGTTGAGCCGCGACGAAGCAAGCTTCGAGGGCTAACTTAACCTCAGTTCGACGGAAGCTAAAACCCAGATTATTCTGTAACAAAACAGAAAATTTGGTTTTTATCAAACTGACTTGGCAATTAAGACGATTTCTAAACATCATTTCTGACAAACTCAAAACAAACTCAAATCATCTAAATCACCAACATTCAAATTGGCCACGGCATCACCAACACCAATAGTCTCAAATGCCTAATCAAGGAGGCAAAAAACCGACCGATCGCCCATCCTCATGACATAGGCCGGGCGATAGATATGCCCTGGCAAAGGCGCGAGGACTCGGGACATCCATCCTCTCGTTGGTCTTCCCAAAGTAGCCATCAACCTTGAGACCTATCGCCGGTCATTAAGCAATCAGAGCCTCATAACAGACCGGCACCGAACCAAAGCGTCAGCAATCACTGGCTGTACTAGAAAGATCGCCCCGATAGCGATCGCCCAAAAAAATTCCCCAAACTGCATAAACTCCCCGCGCCCCAGCATCGCTTTAAGTCCCACCTAAAGCCCACCGATATCCCACCTATATCCCCTAAAAGGGGTCAGAAGCGCCATTTTTAAACCAGATACTTCAAGAACATACCTATACGTAAATAACCGGAAAAGCCTTCCATTAGCACCGGTCATATCGCGTCTCATCAAAATCCGGGGGTAACCCCTTGAGATCAAAAAATGTCATAATCGTAGGACGGCAAATCTTCAAATTAGTCATGCAGGCAATAGTGCTGATGACTTGTAACAAATGACAGTAAGTCGTCCGATGTTTTTTCGCTTCTTGAGCCCTTGACGACCTCGGTCCCAGGCTCACGCCCTGCCAGAGTTAACTGGTCTGAAAGTTGTTACCATTGCCAGTATCGCCGTGACTGGCTTGTTGCTGGGGGTGCGACAGATGGGTTGGCTACAGCCGTTAGAACTGGCGGCTTTTGACCAAATGGTGCGTCTGGATCCTGAAGAGGAACCCGATCCGCGCCTGCCGATCGTGGAGATTACAGAGGGCGGTGGCCTGTGGATTAGCTCTGGGCAAGGCCCTGGAACTGCTTAACCAGAGCTGGTCGGTTCGCAATTTTCCCGAAGTTAAAATGCGGGTAGGGATTTTTACAGGCCCGATGCTGCTGCGCACCCAGCGCAGCGCTTACGTGGCTGGCAGTTTGGGGGGCAAAGACCGTTTAGAATATGGAGTGATTGGTGATAGCGTCAATATTGCCTCCCGGCTGGAAAGCTGCCAGAAAGACAGGCAACCAGGTATTTGTCGGGTGCTGATTGCTCGGGAAACGCTAGTTCTTTGCCAAGATAAGTTTGAGGTAGAGCCTTGGGGTCCGCTGGCCTTGAAGGGAAAAGAGCAAACTGTTGAGGTTTACCGGGTCGTAGGATATCGATAGTCAGCGGTCAGTAGTCAGCGGTCAGTTAATAACCCACAACTAACAACTGACAACTAACAACTGACAAATTAGATTTCTAGCAAAGGATTAAGATAATGCGCGTGCAAAAAAATCACACAAAGGCGATAATTAGGAAAAGCTTGACATCCTTTCTGGGTCTGCTAGTCTGTAGCTGGCCAGTAGGAATATTAGCAGGTCCGTTGAATCTTCCTGAAGATGTGGGGTTACCAGGACGTCGAGAAGGGGGTGGCACCCGGGGAGAATGCCTGCGGGGACGAAAGCTAACTGCGATCGTGCCCAAGTCGAATAAGGGCAAAACTATATCGGAGTATCCGACATTCTTTGTCTATGTGCCGGCAAGTCTGCAAAGTTGGGCAGATACTGTCAAGGGGGCCGAGTTTGGGATAGAGGATGAAAATGGCAATGAGATTTACTCGGATGTGGTCGCCCTCCCGTCAGATTCTGGTCTTGTTAGTGTCAGCATCCCCTCTACCCCGAATACGCCCAAACTAGAGGTGGGTAGTGCGATTCGTTCTAGTCTAACGTGGGCAACTACGGAACGCTAGGCCAGGTCCAAACTGGTAACTCTGGTATTCATGGGGGTTAGATTCCCTCTCTCCAAGTGTGGGAGTAACACCGGTCCTTAGTGCTGCTGAGTCACATCACGGTGGTGCGGAGCAAGGACTTAAATGTAGGATAGCTAGCAGCCTAAGCTAGTGACGCCGCTAGGAAAGATGCTAATGGCTAGAACAAGCGAACCTGTGTACGCCTCGTTATCTAGAACCAGCGAAATAAGGCTTAAAGCGCTGGCCCAAAAGGGAAATGGTAGTTTGTGCTGGTTCTTGCACTTGGCCAGTATCGCACTCTAAGAACTCCCGGGGTATAGCAGGGGCCTAAAAGCATCGTGAAATGATACTAGGGAACGAAGTAACTTCTCGTGTGCTGTCTAGATTGGACAAGTTAGATGTAAAGCGCAAGCCGCGAGGGGAGAGATAGCCCGAGAAGCTAATGCCTAGGGTAACGCCTATGGATATGATGGGGTGTTCCTCATCCAGCTGACGCGGGTTGGTTAAAGTAGGAAATCTTGGGTAAGAGTATCTCTAAGACGCCGGAGGCCTCTCGAAGGTTGGATGACTGGTAAAACAGACTTGGAAATGGTAATACTAAAGGTTATCTGGCAGCGCCGCTTACCAACCAGGAAAGGAGTGAAATCGTATGAGATGAGGGACAAGTGGAGCAATCCGTAGTAATCCTAGTAGTGACAATGCCCTACTTGCTAGTAGCCGGATGCGGTGAAAGTCGCACGTCCGGTTCCGAATGGGAGAGTTAGGGGGTGACCCCTAGCTCGACCCCGACTAGAATTATATCTGGTATTTTCATGTGATTTGTGATTGGCAAAACAACCCTCTAGACAGGTCGTCAATTCATTATGTAGAATCTCGCATTCAACGAGTCGAAGCAAGTGACGCTCTGGCGATGGGGTTGAAACAAAAGTCGGCACGCGATCGGGTGGACCTGTATGCTGAAGAAGGGATGTGGTTCGATCTGTTAAAAACTCTGGCAGAACTCCGCCGCGATCGCCCTGGAGATTTACTGCTAGCTGCTGAGTGGGCGAGGCTTTTAAGGCACGATCGAGTGCAACTGTCAGATCTAGCTGAAGAACCCCTCGTCAACTGCTGCACAGAAGACAGTGGCAATCAGATTATATCAGGTTCCTAATCAAGGTGGTAAGATTGTTGATTGTTGATTGTTGATTGTTGATGGCAATTAACAATTAGCAATTGGCAATTCACAAATCATCTTGTTGCTGACGTTCCCGCAGTTGGAGCAAGATTTCGGCATGGACTTCGCGGGTAATGGGATAAAAATAGGCGAGTACAATTCCCCCTAGCAAACAGATAGCTGGCAGGACGGCGACCGACAGACGAATGGCAAGCAATGCCGAATCGGGCTGGACTGGGATGGGCTCTCCTGCTACAGTTTCTATATATCCAGACCAATCTAAGGCTTGCCCTACCAAAAATAATCCAATTGCCAAACCTAATTTTTGCAGCAGTACCATAAAGGCATAGAAAACCCCTTCACGACGCTGACCTGTACGGAGTTCGTCTAGGGCGTGTCATCAGTTAGAGAAAGAAAGGATAGAATAGATAAACCGAAGAGAGAGAAACACAGAGAAAAATGCGTAGATATGCACTTAGAGATGACCAGTGGGAAAAAATCAAGGATTTGCTACCTGGGAGAGACGGCCATGTAGGAGGAACGGCCAAAAATAATCGACTGTTTGTTGAAGCAGTGTTGTATCGATATAGAGCGGGAATCCCGTGGAGAGACCTACCTGAAAGGTTTGGAGATTTTCGAGTAGTACATACAAGATTTAGCCGATGGAATAAAAGTGGAGTGTGGGAAAGGATATTCAAGCTGTTGGCGCAAGACGCAGATAACGAGTATGGCATGATTGATTCGACAATCGTGCGAGCGCATCGACACAGTGCTGGGGCGCAAAAAAAAGAGTCCGGGGAGGACAGAGAGGACAATGAGTGGAGAGAGTAACGCTCAAGCCATTGGTAGAAGTCGAGGAGGATTAAGTACAAAGATTCATGCCACTTGTGACGCTCTGGGGAATCCCACAGGCTTCTTTTTGACGGGAGGACAAGCCCACGATCAAGATGGCGCAGATGTCCTCCTTGAAAACCTTGAAGCTGAGGCAATCCTGGCAGATAAAGCTTATGATGCTGATGAGCGGGTCCGTCAAAAACTCCAAGCTCAAGGTTGCACAGCGGTCATTCCCTCCAAGGTGAATCGCCAAGTTCCTTATCCTTATGACAAGCACCTCTACAAGGCTCGCCATCTAATTGAAAACTTTTTTGCCAAACTCAAGCAGTATCGCGCTATTGCTACCCGTTATGATAAAACAGCCCGTAACTTTTTAGGGGCGATTTATCTGGCTGCTTCTGTCGTCTGGCTTAACTGATGACACGCCCTAGTTCCTGGGCGATCGTTTCTAATTCTATTGGCACAGCTGGCAAGGGATTGATCTCGGTAAATTCTGATGCTCCCATCGCCAGCACCGGTGATTTTTTAATCGGGTCATAGTCCGTCTCAATCAGGTTGAAAGCGGGGATGCGCGAGATGCTGTACTTTTCCACCAGAAAATGCTCCCCATCATGCAATACTGCCAGTGGTAGCGTGCGCAGACCATCTCCCAGGCAAAACAGTAGCGTGTCGATGTTTTCAGCTTCCAGTTTGTCGGCGATCGGGGCCACCATCCATTGATATAGTTGCTGGGCTGGTTGCAGGTAGGCGTTAGTGTTGATCTTTCTGGGATTGGCGACTGCACGGCGCAACCTGTTAACTTCCCGTAGTAGAGCTCGGGGATTAGCGCGTGGGATGTTCCAGGCAGCTGGTTTGCTGCCAGGGGTGCTTAACATGAGTCTCAGCTGTTCGGGTTGGGGAAATACCCAGATGACTGCTGGCTTTTTGCCGGTCTGGATACCTAGAAGCGACAGCTTGACGGCCATCTGGTCGGGGGTCATGGATCTCTCTGCCAGGTTGGTCCCAAGGTAATTCTCGTACTGTCCTTCAAATTTTGGCTCGACTTCTTCTGCTATACACTTAACAGCAGTTTCCGGACTGAGTCTGATTCTAGATGGGAGTTCCCGGGGGGTGCCGCCCGATATACTCTCTGGGGTAATAGAGTGGGCGATCGGGCTCGATAATACCGCCGCCAATGGCAAAGAGGCATATTTGCCTCTTTGCCATCTTCTGGGCTTCGCTGGAAAAGCTTTTACCTTCCGAACATCTGCTAGGGTGTGTCATCAATCAAATTGCTTGACAGAAGTAGATGGATACGGTATGGAGTCCTTATCCAGCAATAACAATCAAGAGGGCATGATATGAGACGCTATGGCTTGCGAGACGACCAGTGGGAACGGATCGAACACCTTTTACCTGGTAAAGAGGGTGACCCAGGCGCTACAGCCAAGAACAATAGATTATTCGTGTTCTGCCGTGTTATATCGATATCGTGCTGGCATTCCCTGGCGGGATTTACCGGCCACAAAATATTTCATCACACTTCCTATTACCTGTACTGCCAACCAGGAACACAGGTAAATTCCAATCACAAAGAGGAAGGTCGATTGCTGAAAGCGACGCGCAGTTGTTCTGGCAAGGATAGGGAAGCCTCTGAGTCTTCTGGATCCTCAACTCTAAGCCTTTGTACAGCGGCAACTCGCTTTCGCGTTCCCCAGACACAGAGATACAGGGGTAGGACAGAAATAACAGTACAGACGATTCCTAAGACTAAATACCGTTGCCCAGCATCTTGGACTTGGGAGAAAATGAATGTAGCCAGAAGTAAGGAGAGGATGCTGCCGCCGATGGAGAAGGCAAACCGAAAGCTATTCAGGTTGGTGCGTTCGTTGTAGTCTTTGGTTAGTTCTGGGGTGAGGGCGGTATAGGGTAAGTTGACGACAGTGTAGGCGATGTTGAATAATATCCCAATGGCGACATAGTAGCAAAATAGCCCCCATTCGCTGAAGCCCGGTACTATCCATTGTAAGAAGAAGATAATCCCAAAGGGAATGCCGCCAAAAACGATCCAGGGATACCTACGTCCCCAGGGATGACGGGTGCGATCGCTGAGAAATCCAACTACTGGGTCATTCAGGGCATCTGCGATCTTACCTACCATCAGAATGCTGCCTGCTAACCCGGCGCTAATCCCAGCGACATCGGTGAAGAAAGGCAACAGGAAAAATACTAGGACATTGGCAGTGATGGCTGGTCCCATGTCACCAGCGCCATAGGCTAGTTTGGTGAGGAAGCTGAGTTTTTCGCTTTCCGGCGATATTTGAGATAGGTCAGTGGTCATTTGTCAGTTGGTAGGGTGGGCATTGCCAGCCCTTTCAACGTTAACTTTAAAACTCTAGCTAGTCCCTTATCATTTGTGTCAACTAAAGGGAGGTCATCTAGCGGCTGAAATTCTTGTCTGGTAATGCTTTCAGCCTCAAAAATTAGTGGCGCTACTTGGCAGCGACTATCATGTATGCGTCTACGCCATTCCCGGTGATGCGAATGCACTACGCGCACGCTGCGCGATCGCACCTTTTTCTCTAGATTGTGAAGCCCAAATCAAAGAATCCAACCATCAGATGGGTGGTCTTTCTAATGATTATCATGTTTCCAACCCAAGTCAATAGACGTGGCTCAGCCTCGTGCTAAACAAGGGCAATAAGGAGTGGACCTTTCAACGCTAATAAAAATTCAGAGAGCCCCAAAAGCCATGGCTGCGCCACGCTGCGCGATCGGTTATGTCCGTTAACTCTGCTCTCCCGAAGAGTGCAACATGGCGGCTAAGGCGATCGCGCCGGCAGGATATAGAGCACTAATACTGAAAGGCGATGTACAATAACTCAGGATAAACACGTATATGCTTCCATGATCGATGCATCGTCGCTCGGTTCTTGAGCAGCAATTACACGAGAGGTTACTATTCAAATACTATTCAAACGCTCATCAGATTTCGCCAAATATTTTTGGGGTAGGGTATTGAGGAATCATCCAAGCACCTATAACTGACATGCTGCCGTACTTTCGTAAGCGGACGATCGGACTCGAACCGACGACGTTCAGCTTGGGAAGCTGACATTCTACCACTGAATTACGCCCGCATTGTTGGTAGTAAGCACTTTAGTGCTTCAAGGAGCACCTGACTACCAAGGCACTCTATCTATTCTATACAACTATTTCCCCACTGTCAACCTATTTGATCCAGATTCTGATTTTAGCAAGGAGCACCTGACTACCAAGGCACTCTACCTATTCTATACAACTATTTTCCAACTGTCAACCTATTATTTGCTCCAGATTCTGATTTTAGCATGGGACGCTTGCGGTTCCCACCTCTGAACAACCTGAGCAACCAGCGCTGAAAACTATCCACGTAGGTGAATAAGGTGGGCACCACCACCAGGGTCAACATGGTGGATGTCGCGATGCCGCCAATAACAGAGATCGCCATGGGACTGCGGATATGACCGCCGGCCCCTAGTTCCAGGGCGATCGGGGTCATGCCAGCGATCGTGGAGAAGGTGGTCATCAGAATTGGTCGCAGGCGATCGACACCAGCATCTTTAATTGCCTGGCGCTGACGCAGACCTTCTCTCATATTCGCCAAAGAACAGTCTAGCAGCAAGATCGCGTTTTTCGTCACCAATCCCATCAACAGCACGATCCCGATCACCGCAAACAACCCCAACTCCTTCTGGGTAATCATCAGGGCCAGCAACGCCCCGCCCAGGGACAGGGGCAAAGCCGCCATAATGGTGAAGGGATAGATAAAGTTATTGTACAGCAAGACCAGGATGGCATAAATTGACAGCACTCCCAACCCCAGAGCGGAACCAAGGCGAGTGAAAATATCCCTCATAATCCTGGCATCCCCAGAGGGTTCTTGCTCTACTTCTTCTGGGGGTATATTTTTTTCCAGCCAGACATTCACCTGGTCTAAAGCTTGTCCTAGAGAAATACCTTGCAAGTTTCCTTCCACCGATACCTTACGTGCCCGATCGAACCTTTCGATTTCCGCTGGTCCGCTGCCAAGACTGACATCAGCGACGGCTAGCAATGGGACTACTCCACCATTTTGACTGGGAACCCGAATATTTTTTAAGGTTTCCAGGTCATTGCGAAAGCGTTCTGCTAGCTGGACGCGAATAGGAATTTGTCGATCGGACAGATCGAACTTCGCCAGAGAAGAATCATTATCCCCAATGGTAGCCAGAGAAGCAGTACGGGCGATCGCCTGCACGGAAACCCCCAGATCTGCCGCCCGGGCCGGGTCTGGTGCAATCAAGATTTCCGGCTTCACCAAAGAAGCACTAGAAGTTACCTCCACTAAACCAGAAATTGAGCGCATGTGGCGTTCTAAAGCATCAGCTGTCTGGCGAAGGAGTTGGGGATTTTCACTTTTGAGCACGATCTGCAAGTCCTTATCCGTCCCAGCAGCACCCTGGGCCTGAAAGGCGATCCGCGCCCCCGGAATTTCACCAAACCCCGGTCGCATCTGCTGTTCGAACTGCTTCTGGGATATTTCCCGTTCTTCCCTGGGTGTCAGGTTGACATAGACGATCGCCTCATTTATCTTTTCTCCCCCAGCAATCGCCAGTATATTTTCTACTACTGGGTGCTGCTGTAAGAGAGAAGTCGTCTGTTGCATCACCCGATCGGTATTGTTCAGAGTAGCCCCCGGAGGCAATTCTATCGATACTGTACTCAAACCCCGATCGTAGCCACTGAATAACCCCTTGGGAATTAGAGGCACCAATTGCAAACTACCGATAAAGAACGCAACAGCCAACAGTAGAGTAGCGCTCCGATGCCGTAGGGCCCAACTCAACAAACTGAGATAGGGTTGTCTCTTACCCTGTTTGCCATTTTTTATCTGTAAAGATTCTACCTTGCCTTTGAGCAAATAGGCTGCTAACATGGGCGTCAGCGTCGTGGCTACCAGAGTCGAAAACATCGTCGATATCGCCACAGTCAGCCCAAAGGGTTGAAAATATTGACCCGGGATACCGCACATAAATGCCACGGGAACAAACACTGCCACAATTGTCCCTGTAGTTGCCAATACAGCCAAACCAATTTCCGCCGACGCATCCAGCGCCGCCTGAAAAGGCTTCTTCCCCCTCCCCAGATGTTGAGCTATATTCTCAATCATGCAAATGGCATCATCCACCAAGTTTCCCATTGCCAGGGCTAAAGCAAGTAGGGTCATGCTATTGAGAGTGTAACCCAACATTCTCATCACCATAAAGGTAGGGACGATCGACAGGGGTAAGGCCAAGGCCGTTATCAAAGTGGCTCGCCAATCTCGCAAAAATAATCCTACCGTAATTACCGTCAATATCGACCCAATTACCAAAGCATCTATCGAAGCCTGATACGATTCCCTAATATCATCACCTCTGGTAAAAATTAGATTCATGGAGATGTCTGAAGGTAAAGTTCTTTCTAATTCCTTTACCGCTGCACGCACCCCTTCTTCTACAGTTACCAGAGTGCTGCCCGTACTGCGCAGCACTGAGAAACCAACAACTGTTTCTTGTTGAACTTTAGCGTCATCTTTAATCGTGAAACGCGCTCGCTGACGGGGTTCGGCGGAGCTATCTGTTACTTCTCCCAAACTGCTCAGGACTGCGTCACCCCCATTGGGAAGCACTATGCGATAGTTACGCAAAGCTTCTACAGTTTTTGCACTTCCCAGAGTGCGAATACTTTTTTCCGTTCCCGATAGTTCCGATCGCCCTCCTGGCAAGTTGATATTAAACGCTCGGATCTGATCGTTGATTTCTGTGGCAGTTATTCCCAAGGCTTCCAGGCGTTGGGGGTTAAGGTCTACTCTAATTTCTCGATCTACCCCACCGATGCGATTAATTTGGGATACCCCTGGAACCCTAAGCAGGTAACGACTAATTCTTTTGTCCACTAAATCACTTAATTCTTCAACTGACCTTTGAGGAGAACTTACCACGTAACCCATAATTGCGCCCCCGATAAATTCCACTCGTTGGACCACCGGTTCTTCTACATCTGAGGGCAAGTCTTGGCGAATTTGAGCGATCGCATTGCGCACGTCATTTGTCGCCCGATCGCTATCTGTTCCCAGAACGAAGTCGATCCTCGTCGTGGAAACACCGTCTTTAACAGTAGATCTGAGTTCTTCAATATTTCCCAAACTCGCCACCGCATCTTCTACTTTTTTCGTTACCTGTGTTTCCAGCTCCACGGGGCCCGCACCTTGCTGAGTTACTGTGACGGATACGATCGGTACGTCTATATTGGGATATTCGTCAATTCCCAACGTCATAAATGACATGAATCCCACAGTTGCTAAAGTCATGAACAGCACCAATGTGGGTATTGGTTTGCGTATTGACCTGGCTGATATATTAAATGTCATGGCTATTGCTAATTGCTTATTTTACTTGCTTAATTGTTCGTTTATGGCTATAGGGACAATTAAGCAATTATACCGGGGTTATTTGCTTTGATTGATGGTGGCTTCCGGGACGACTTTTACTCGATCGCCTTCTTTGACAAATCCTGCGCCAGCCACAATTACTCGATCGCCCTTTTTCAGTCCCTGCTTAATTTCAATTCTGCTCTTTTGGCCGCCGGTGCTATTACCTACTTCTACTGGTCGCGCCCGAGCTATGTTATCGCCTTCCAACAGATAGATGATCGCCCCTCCGTCGGCTTGCCACTGCACCGCTTCATAGGGAACGGTCAAACTCTCAACGGTTTGGGAGGTAATGGCCGCTTGTAAAAACATCCCTGGCCGCAGTAATGGATCTGAGGGCAGGTCGATTTTCAGCGTTGCTTGACGAGTTGTGGCATCTACCAGAGGAGCTATGCTGCGGACAATTCCGCTTGGCAGTGTTATCCGCGCGTCGGCGTCGGATGTAATTTCTACGGGCATTCCTACTTGCACCCTCGATAGCTGAGTTTCTGGTATCTGCACCTGAAGTTCCAAAGCATTATCAGCAATGATCGAAAACAGTTTTTGACTGCCATTAGTGACATCTCCCCGCCGAGCAATTCTTTCGGCTACAATGCCACGCGCCGGAGCCCTTACTTCTGTTTGTGCCAGCTGAGTTCGCAACTGTTGCACGGAAGCCTGGGCGCTGCGCACGTTAGCCTCCGCACTACTTACCGCTGCTTTGGCACTTCTGAGTCGGGCTTTGGCGCTGCCGACGTTAGCTTGAGCACTTTGAATTTTTGCTTGGGCGCTGCTGATCTTGGCCCGAGCAACTCGCACGGCCTCAGCAGCACTGCTAGCTGTAGTGCGGCGAATTTCTAACTCTTGCAGACTAATAGCCCCATCAGTTTCCAACTTTTCATATCTTGCTAGTTCTCTGTCCGCTTGGGCCAGATTTACCCGCGCTTGAGCCAAAGACGCGATCTCCTGTTCCTTTTCCGCTTCCTCCTCAGCTAGAGCCGATAGAGCTTGGGCCACAGACGCTTCTGCTTGGGTGACGGCAGCTTGTCTTTCTAGTAAAGTAGCCTTTGCCGACTCCAAAGCAGCGATCTCTTGGCTTTGTTGGGCCTGCAATACATCATCATCCAGAACCGCCATTACTTGTCCCGCCACCACCACGTCCCCTTCATCCACCAAAACTCGTTCGATCTGCAAGCCATTAGCCTGGGGCAACAGTGGCAGTAAGTCATAAGCCGCCACTGTGCCAGTAGCGCTGATGGTGCGGGCGATCGCTCCTGTCTCTACTGGTGCTGTGGTAACCGTTTGGTTGAGTGCTATCGTTATAGCCGCTGGCTGCGCTGCCGAACTCTCGGGACTGGCTGGAGGAGGAGTCCTGCCAGCAAATATACCAATTGCCAGACCAATTGCCAACCCGATCGCAATTTTCCCTATCCCTCCCTTACCACCGCTGGAGGTTTTCCGGTCCTCCTTATCTAGATCTACATTTTCCCAAGTCTCGCCCTGTTCCGACCGTGGCGTGACGGCTGTTGGAGCTTCTGAGTATGCTTGTCCTGTCACTGCTGTCTCCCTCTTGGTATTCCAGCCAAGCATCGTTGGCTGTCTTTGTTTATAAAACTTAATAATTCTTTTTTTATTATGACGCAACTCAAACAGTCTTGACTAGATTCTGGGCGATCTCATAGGAATCGTCTCAATACAGGCATTTATATTTGCCAATAGTACGAGGCTAATTGCAAATGACTAATGGCCGAGCCATTTTCAATTAGCCATTCTCAATTAGCAATTTTCAATTTTCAATTGTTCGAGCAAGCAAATCCCAGATGCAGCCGTAAATATTTCACTATAGCCATGGAAACCTTATGTATAATCACGTATTATAAGTATAATTACTTAAGAGGATAGATCGAGCACAATTGACTCAGAAATGTATATACTAATAAAAATAAGAATCACGCCAAGAAGCTCTGGAGAAGGCAACAGCGTAAAAGCGAGTAAATAAAGATGTTTAACGCCACCAAAATCCTAATCAACAACTTTGTCAAAAATATCCGGGAAGGCTACAGCCGTACCGACGGGGGGTGGAAAGCTGACTACGCAGACATCATCGGCTGGGCGGGGAGTATGGCCCTGGAAAACATCGCCAACAGCGACGCCCTCTATCACAATGTCGCATAGCCATCTTAGTGGGCTTAGTAGGGCAAGAGATTTTACGAGGCAAGCATATCCGCGAGGGTGGTGTATCCTGTGAAGACTGGTTGCGCTATGTCATCTCTCTGGTCTGCCATGATATTGGCTATGTGAAAGGGGTATGTCGCCAAGATGGCAATGGATTATATGCCACAGGCCAAGACGGGGCAATGGTTTCTTTGCCCCCAGGTGCTTCTGATGCTAGCTTAACTCCTTACCATGTGGACAGGGCCAAATTGTTCATAGATGAGCGGTTTGGCGGTCACAAGCTAATTGATGCTGAGGTGATTAAGCACAATATAGAATTGACTCGCTTCCCGGTGCCCAAGGCAGAAGACCATCAAGATACTGTCTACTATCCAGGTCTAGTACGGGCTGCGGATTTGATCGGTCAGCTGTCTGACCCCCGATACTTGAATAAGATTACGTCTTTGTTCTACGAGTTTGAAGAAACGGGCACGAACAAGGCCCTAGGCTATCGACATCCCGGAGACCTGCGCAAGAACTATTCCAAGTTCTACTGGAATGGAGTTTATCCCTACGTGAAAGATGCTCTCCATTACCTGTCCCTGACCCAGGAAGGGAAACAAATTGTGGCTAATCTCTACTGTAATGTGTTTGTGGTGGAACACGAACAGGTAGCTGAGAACTCGGACAAGCTGAGACTGGCTGAAGCTGCGGCTTAGGAGTAGACTGTGGACTGGTGGAAGAAACTGAAAAATAATCCTTTGGCCCGCTCGGGAGCCTCGCTGCTGCTGGTTTTCTATATAACTGTGATGGCAGCAGGCTTCGTCGCCCCTTATGACCCCTATGTGGGACAGCAGGATGGGGCGCTGTTGCCGCCAACGAGGATTTACTGGCGCAATCAAGCAGGAGAGTTTATTGGCCCTCATGTTTATCCGACGACCCAGGGATCGGTGAGCCTGGAAACGGGCGATCGGGCTCTGATCGTAGATCGCACTCAGCCCTCACCTTTGGGTTTGTTTGTCAAGGGAGACCCCTATAAACTGTTTGGGGTGTTCCCGACAGACATTCACCTATTCGGCGCTAAGGGTGAAGGAAAGCTGAATATTCTGGGCACGGACGAGCAAGCACGAGACCAGTTCAGTCGCATAGTCTATGGCGGTCAAATTAGCCTCAGTATCGGTTTGGTGGGAATTGCAATTTCCTTTCCCTTGGGCATGCTGATCGGAGGCATATCTGGCTATTTTGGCGGCTGGGCGGACGCAGTTTTGATGCGGATGGTGGAAGTGCTGATGACCATTCCCGGGATATATCTGTTGGTGGCCCTAGCTGCCGTGCTGCCCCCAGGCTTGACAAGTACCCAGCGGTTTCTGATGATTGTGGCGATCACTTCTTTTATTAGCTGGGCCGGGTTGGCACGGGTGATCCGCGGACAGGTACTCTCGATTAAGGAGCGGGAATTTGTCCAAGCGGCAAAGGTGATGGGGGCTAATCCGCTCTCTATTATTGTCCGTCATGTCTTGCCCCAAACGGCGACTTATGCGATCATTTCGGCGACGCTATCGATTCCGAGCTTTATTGTGGCAGAATCAGTGCTGAGTCTGATCGGCCTGGGAATTCAGCAACCAGATCCTTCTTGGGGAAATTTGCTTTCATCTGCAAGTAATGCTTCAATTTTGGTGTTGCAGCCTTGGTTAGTATGGCCGCCAGCTTTGTTGATTATCTTGACGGTGTTGGCGTTTAATTTATTAGGGGATGGATTAAGGGATGCATTGGATCCGAGAAGTTTACAGGGTTAGGATTCACTCCTGTACTGACACTCGCTGGCAGCGACGGTATGAAGACTTGGGTTTGGGATTCATGGAAATTATTAGTAAATTGGCTTATGTAGCTGAGTCGGTTTTCACGGGATGCTGTCCGTAGAAGGGCAGGGCCTGTTGCCAACTAGGACGTTTTCCAAGTTGCCAGTCGAGATGGGCAAGTTCTAGGACGCTGAACGCGGAAGCACCAAGATCTGCTGGGGCAACAATAAGTTGGTAGGGAGTCTCCCAACTATCGAGGGTTTGTTGCCAGATATCGGGGGCCCGTGCCCCATCTGGTAACAAGGGGGTAACTCCTTGGCCATTGACTTCGTAGATGGCGGTGAATAACTGACCCCGCTGGGCAGGCATTTGTATGGCAATATTACTAAATTCTACAGAACTGTGCGATCGGGCGATCGCGGCCAGAGAGGAGACTGGGAACAGGGGAATATCCAGCTGCTGTGCCAAGGTCCGGGCGGTTACGACGCCCATGCGGGTGCCAGTGAAGCTGCCTGGACCGGTTGCTACAGCGATGAAGGCTAAGTCTGTCCAAGTTTGGGGTCCGATAAATTCAGCTAGTAGCAGGTGTAGCTGGGCGGACAGTTCCCGCCCCAAGTCCCAGGTTTGATAGCGGCTATCAGAGGAAAAGTTGGCTAAGGCTAAACCTAGTTGAGGGCTGCTAGTATGGAGGGCTAAACCGTATAAGTGGCGATCGGATGTCACGGCAAGATATATTAGGTTGATTATCGTTTACTAGCGTGGAGAATGGTGATGCCAATAATCTCTTCGCGCCTATCGTAGCGGATAATGACATCATCATCGGTGAGTTCGCTATCATCAGCTGGTAACGCTGGTTCGTGAAAACTGATGTAAAACACATCTGCTTCTGAGTCGTAAGCAGTCCAGAAATCACGCTTCGGTAATTTGTTCGTTACTTTTGCTAGTTGTAAATATTGCTGTATATCAATACTGACTACGGCCATAATTGTCTCCTTCTGTTCAAAGAACGAATTTTGCGGGTCAGATAAGCAGTGATGATAAATCCATCATCTTCAAATTCTCGATAGGCAACAACCAGCCATTTCCCGGGGGTGAACTCACTAATAGCTAATATTTCTTGTTCGCTGCCTTCAAGAATCCGGTTTGTATGTCCTGTCAGACGGTTAATCCGTTTACCAGTTATCATATTCCAGATTTTGATGGTTTTGTCTTTGCTGCCACTCACCAGTCGCCTTGCTTCTTTGGCAAATAACTCCGCTGCTTTCGATGTCTAAAGGGCCCACTATTCGTACTGCACCGTTCCGGCGTCTTCCGCGGAAGACACCGCCGGAAAAATCGGAGTACATCGCTCAGTCATATCTGGGTATTAGTGTTGCGGTAAAAACTGCTTGATTACGCAACTGGGATGAGATGGCTTATATTCATCTACTGCTAAGCATGCTCAGGGGACGATAGCGATCGCACAACAGTAACTTTGACCGACAGTTGGCGCAGTTGGCGCAACTCGGCGCATTTCTGGTATTTTGCAGATTCTGGCAATTGGGATTTAGACAGTAATTCATCCGATCTCCTTTGAGAAGTTAATACAACTATTCTCCTGGATTGCCCTGAACATAAAACAATGGTAAACCTATCAACAAGCAAGCTAACAGGATGCTAAATCCTCCTTTGAGCAACCAACTGACATGAACTAACCCTAGGATTATACATCCTAGGATAACTGAATTCACTAATTTCTCTTCTTGAAAGTTTTCGTCTCTGCGCATCCGATTTTTCACGACCATGAACCCACCTGCGGCCATCGTTGCTACGAGCGGATGCCACAGCACTATACGGAAATTTAACACAAAGCTTAGCATGGCAAAGGTTAATAAATCCAGCCAAAATTTTCTATCCTGCAATTGTGCCAACCAGAATCTTTGGGTTTGATATTCAGCTAGCTTTACTTTGGCTGACTTAAATAACGATGAATTTTCGGGCTTGACTTGATAATCATGCTTCCACTCCGTAATTCGCTGCACTTGCCCAAACACTTTAATGGTTTCTACTGATGCTGGTAATTCATGCTCGCCGATCGTCTTGACAATTTCTTTACCTAAATAGGAGTAATTGATTGGCGTCCCTTTCTCCCGCTGGAGGACGATAGTTACATATTTTTTCCCCCAAGTTAGCTTGACCTTTACCCAGTATTTAGTCAAGCTTGCCTGCAAAGCTTGTTCTATTTTCGTAGCCTTTCTCTTTTCGGGATGCAGTGACACAACTTTGGGGTTTTGGGGTTGCGGTTTGGGGAGTTTCTCAGAAACAACTAGCGGTGGTGGCGGTGGTGGCGGCGCAACTAGGGGTGGTAATGGGACAGATGAGCTTTTCTGTACCGGGTTTAAGTCAGAGAGTATATAGGACGCTGATGAATAGCGACGTTTGAGGGCATTACAGAGCATTTTATCGAGAATTTGCCCTAGATGATTGGTAATTGGCGTTCTTAAAAAATCCCGCCACACCCATCTACCTTCTGTGCTATCATATAAGTCAAAGGGAGGAATCATCGTCAGTAGATGAATGCAGGTGACGCCTAAGCTATAGATGTCGCTGGCAAATACTGCTTTCCCTAAAAGTTGTTCTGGGGCTGTGTAAGCTGCACTACCTATGACTGTACCTGTCTTGGGCCCAGGGGGTGTTACTTTGGCCGCACCAAAATCAACTAGAATCAGTTCACCCGATCCTGTACTCCGACGGATGATATTCTCAGGCTTGATGTCCCGGTGAATTACTTGCCGATCGTGAATATATTCTAAGACCGGTAACAGTTCCTTCAGTAGCTGGCGAATCTTCAGTTCGCTAAAGGCCCCCTGGTTTTCCAGTTCTTGGGCTAAATTTTGCCCCTCAATGAACTCTTGCACTAGATACTGCTGATAGCGCTGCGCTGGGCGCGTAGCGCTATCGTCCTGGGTGAAGTATGCTAGCAGATGGGGAATCTGGGCATGAACTCCCAGCTGTTCTAGCCGTACTGCTTCTTGGTAAAATCTTTCCGTACTAGAGGCGTAAGAGGTTTGCTGTTCTCTCAAAAGCTGCTTGATCGCACAAAGTGGTTGAGATGGTTTGTACTCGTCCACCGCTAAGAAGGTTCTGCCGAAACCACCAGACCCTAGGAGTTTGATGCCATGGTAGCGATCGCCCAAAAGTAAATTGGCCCCACAACCCAAGCAAACCTGGACATCATCTGGGTTCTGGGGGTTCTGGCAAGCGGGATTAAAACAATAACTCATTGACGCGCCTTTAGGTAGGAATTAGTTCTCCGGGACGCAACAGCGCCCATTTACCAGTCTCCTGCTTAAAGCTGAGACAACCGACAACGTCCCATTCCATCTCAATAATATCTTCTCTTTGGCGGATATTCACATTGATGGAGGGTTCAGTGGCTTCAAAATCTGGGGCCTCAGTTAGGTGCGGCTGCTGGTGTTGCGTTTCCACCGCATGATAGGTGGTGCAATGATCGACATAATGGCAGTTCACGCAAATACACATTTTCCCATGGCTTCCATTACAGGCTTTCTGTTAATCTAGCTTAAACTTGGGGCGATCGGGAGTATTCCTTTTTTCTAAATGATCGCGCGGTGTCTGGAGTGTGTCGAGTCCTTCAGGACAAGAGCACGCGGAAGACGCCGCCCACAACCCCGGCTGCGCCCGACCCACCTCACTCACCCCCAGGCTAAAGCCTGGGGCTACACAAGCAAAGCCCGCCTGCGCGGGCTTGATGGTCAATTAGGATGGGACCGGTGATTTTGGTCTCGGTTGAGGTAATTTTGTTCTCGCTTGAGCAAATTTTGTTCAACGGTGAGGTAATTTTGCTCTCGCTTGAGGCACTGGATGCTCAACTGTCAGATAATTTTGCAACCGTAATGGTCCATTTGTAGTAGTTTTATGGCTATGCTCGATACTGCTGCGCACCCAGCGCAGCGCTTACGGACTCTGAATGCCCTATCTCCGGAAACCTGGCCCTTTAGCCTAGAGTGGTTGCCCGCTGATGCTTATCTGGTAGGCGGTGCGGTGCGGGATGCCTTGCTGTCAAGTCGATGCCTGAGGGGTTTTTGCGTCAGCGCAGCGCAGCCGCGGCTGCATGCATCCCGAAGGCATCGAAGACGGGAGTACCTGGATCTGGATTTTGTCATGCCCGCTGATGCTGTGGAAACGGCCAAACAGATCGCCAGTCACTATCAAGCTGGGTTTGTGGTCCTGGATGCGGACAGGCAAATTGCTAGAGTGGTGTTCTCATGCCTAACAATTGACTTTGCCCAGCAGGAGGGGGAAACCCTGGCCGCTGACTTGGGACGCCGAGACTTTACTATAAATGCGATCGCCTACCATCTACAAAGGGGGGAACTGGTAGATCCCCTGGGAGGTTGTGCGGACTTGGAAGCAAAAATTATCCGTATGGTATCGCGCCAAAACCTTCAAGATGACCCATTACGATTATTACGAGCATACCGCCAAGCTGCCCAGTTGGGTTTTGTCATCGAACCGGAAACGAGTTCTACTATTGGGGAACTCGCGCCCCATTTGTCAAGGGTAGCAGCGGAACGGGTACGAGTCGAGGTGGAGTTTATGCTGGATAATGCTTGTGGCACGATCGAATTGCAAGCTGCTTTTGAAAATAGTTTACTCGCCCCTTGGTTTCCGAGTGCTACAGCAGCGGGGTTGGCAAGAGTCGCAGCAGTCGATCAGGTCTTTGTCTTGTTGGCAGAATGTTGGCCAGACCTAGGAGTAAAACTGCAAGCATCCCTGTTGGAGACGCAAAAAACTTCTTGGTTGAGTATTGCTAAATTGGCGAGTCTGTTAAACCCCGATCCTCAGAAAGCTGAAGCCGAGTTATTACACTTAAAATACTCTCGTGTGGGATTGCGGGCAACCCTTGCGACCCTGAAGAGTTTACCCCAACTGCAAGCAGGCCCAATGTCTTTGCGAGAACAATATTTCTTCTTTCGGGAAGTCGGCGAGGCGTTTCCTGCTGCTTGCGTACTGACGGTGGCCAGTGGAGTGGACAAACAGGCGATCGCCCCAATGATCGATCGCTATCTAGATCCGCAAGATCCTGCTGCTCATCCTACGGCCCTCGTGACGGGAACAGATTTGATGTCAGCACTCAATTTACCGAGGGGAAGACAAATTGGCAAGTTACTGACAGAAATTCAGATCGCCCAGGTTGAGGGAAAGGTCTCGACAGCAGCAGAAACTTTAGAATTCGCCGCCCAACTACTGAATTAAGAAACCCGGTTTTGACAAAAAACCGGGCTAGAGGGCTAGGTTTCTGGGTAGTGGTCAAGATGTAGTGGTTTGACTACGGGGATCTCAGGGTTTCAGGCGCTAAAATCACTACTTGTGACCCACTACCCCCTCCAATCGTGCTACCTGCTCGTCCCAGAAAGTGACCCACAAATCGCAATACTGCATGCAGAGCTGAGCAATCTTTTCACGCTCCTCTGGCAAGAGAGACCCCTGCAGAATGTACCAAAGGTCATCCTCGTGGGTATCATCGTCTGCTTCTGCTTCACTATCGTCGCTCGTACCGTGGCACATGTAATAGCCAGATTGAACGTTAACTCCAATGGCTTTGGTGTTCTCCCGTAGAGGTGCGCTGAAAAGGACAACGACTTCTTCCCCAACTGCCATCAGGCTGACAACCTGACTTAAGCTGTCATAGGTAGACTCTAGATGCTGAACAATTTTTTGGGAGATCTCGCTGAGAACGTATTTGTTTCGCTCCGTTCGACTAATCCCCATTGCGTCGATCACATCCTCAAACATGGGATAGTGTGCAGCGAAAGAGTTGCCTCGATAGTAACCATTTGCATCGACCCCAGGGCGGAATCCGAATTCGTCGAGCACATTCAGGGTGAGCAAAAATCTGGCATGCATTTTTGAACCGGACGTTAAGCGTGGTTCTAGCTGCCGACATTGGAATTGCGCCATCAAGAGTGCGTCGGTAAAGATCTGGACCATGGCGTGACGATACTCAAGATGGATTTTTTTTATCGCTTCTTTGCTGAACGCCGCTTCCCGGAGGAGTCTGATGGCTGGGTGGTTTGTAATCGCGTGATTGCCTATTTCCTTACGTAGACGGGTGATAAATACGCTGTTCTGTTGCCAATCGACATCGGAAACCGAGCCTCGAATGGCTTTTCTGGCGCTATCACGAGGGTTATCCCATTGCATGATTCCACTCCTTCATGACTGGAGAGTACTCCGTTCTCACAGAATACGACCTAGCCTAAAAGCTGAGACCCTTGCTGAGAGCAGCTTACAGCCCGTAGAAGCCAGCTTTATGCCCGGCTGTAAGTCTCTCGGGCTGAAACCCGCTTATGACAGGCAGTTATCCAAAGAACTTCCCACTGTCCAGTTCATGAATTATAAATTTTATCCTGGACTATTATAGCCCATATTTTGCTCTACAGTATTTATCATCAATACTTCGGACAGTTTTTCAGTGGCAATCGACTTGCGCTTTTTGCGGCTATTGAATGTGTCATTGCGAGAGGGGGCCCTTGCCGAGATTACCGAAACTGGTAGTAATAAACATGTAGTGACATGACATACCATCCCTCTCTTAATCTGCATTTTTTAAGAGGACAATATAACATTTTGACTCTTATATTAAGAAATCTTATCTAAGTTATAAGCTATTTAAATATCTCGCTTCTTGGGAAAATGCTATATTGTTATTAGTTTTATAATTTCATGAAAAGATGAGCATATCGTTAGATTTGTGTTGGCGACCAGATTGTCCTAAGTGTAATAGTGCGCGAATCGTGAAAAATGGCAGCACTCATAATAAGAAGCAAAAATATAAGTGTAAAGATTGTGGCAGGCAATTTGTTTAAAACCATATAAAAAAGCAGATATCACCAGAAAATAAAAAGAGCATAGATGTTCTATTACTTGAAATAATTGCCTTGACTGGAATTGCTCGTATAACTAAAGTTTCCCAAACATTGCTTCAAAATTAAGTTAATAAAAAATCTGCTGAAACTCCCCGGTAAATAAAGGTTTCAGACAAGCAAAAAGGCAAATTATGTATTGAATGTGACGAAATGTGGTCTTTCGTAGGGAATAAAGAAAATTAACAATGGATAAGGTTGGTACTCGATACAAAAACAAGAGAAATTGTGGGACTTTATGTGGGCGATCGCAGTCGGTAATCGGCAAGACAATTGTGTAAATATTTACCTCCTGTTGCTCGACAATGGGCGGTTTGTTACACAGACTATTGGGAAGCGTAGGCTCTTCGGTACTTAGTATGGTATTTTGTTAAAAAAATAACGTTGTAAGCCTTGCTGCACAAGGCTGAGAGCCACTTAGCATACAAAATGAAGGTAAAATGGCTTAATAAATTTGCAAAAGCCTTACACTGCAATGCTTTTGGCTATTTTTTACTATCAATTTAGCAAACCAAGTACCGAAGACCCGAAGCGTATAACACAGTAATTCCGAAAAAGCGTCATCAAGCAGTGGGAAAAAAACTGGAAAAAATAATCATATTGAAAGTTTAAATAACACTTTAATACAAATAATTAGTCGATTAGTTCGTAAAAGATTATCATTTGACAAAAAGCTGGAAAATCAGATTGGATAAATTTGGAATTTTGTGCATGATTACAATAAATGTTTGTCGGGATAGATGATGCATCACCACATGTTTATTACTACCGGTTTCTGGGCTACTATGATAAATCGCCAAAGCGTTCCTTGTATTGAGCTAGTAAAGCTGCCATCTCTGCTATCTGCTGCTGTGTTAAGGCATTAGTTGCCTCTAGTTCATGGTACGCTGTCTTTAGTTCCAGGGAAGTTTGCAGGCGATCGCCTGTTTGGGCGTCTTCCATGACGATGCGGCCCGAGCGCAAGCTCATGAACAACCCTACTGTTTCGCACAGGATCCGCCCTTCTTCATCGGGGGTTATGGGTTGGTAATTTTCGCCCACGAGGCGATAACCCAATACTTCTTCTGATACTGTACGTCGCTCAATGATGACGTACTCCTGCACTTTCCCTTCCGCATATTCGACTACTTTGATCTCGCGATCTTCTTTGCGATAGCGGGGAGAGACAACTTCAATTATCAAGGCCGGGCGAGTTCCCTCGTTCTCTACCACAAATTTGCTGCGATTTTGTTCCGGGTTGCGCACATTGAAGGCCAGGAATACATCGGGACAGTTATCTGGCTTATTGGGGATGTCCCACCCGATCAATAAGTCTCGGAAGATGCCAACGGTGCAAGCGTTGGCGTAGCGACGCTTGAGCATATCTTTGGCATCGTCAGCTACGGTATCGTAAAATGTACTGTTAGGCAAGCGATCTCCTAGTTGAGGGTGCAGAAATTGTTCGGAAGTCAGGGGAATGCGCTGATAGATAATGGTCCCATCTGGTTGGGATGATTCTACCACTCGCCAGCCCCGTTCGGCTAATTCTGTCGCGCGATCGCCAGTTTTTTATGGTTTAATTTGTAAGCTGACCATCCTTCATTTCTCTGCTACTAAAGGAATAATTAACTAATTGAAAATAGATAAGAGCTAATTGCTATTAGCCATTCTCAATTTACCATTTGACATTAACAACAATCATCATAGCCTCCCAAGAGGCTATCGAGGGAAATCAGTTTGCGATCGCCAAAGCTAAAAAAATTGCTCGTCCGTGAGTTGCAGTTCTAATTCCAGAGGCGATTGTAAATATACCATGAGTGCAAAAATTAGGAGTTTAGTTCTAGTCTAACACAGGTCGAGCGATCCGGGGTACATCATATCGGAAACGCTGATGCGATCGCTGCGCTTCCGATCGGAGATATTACTCTAGCGGAAATTATAGAGTCAGCACGAGAAGCCATCTACAGTCCGAAACACCGGTAATATCTACAACCAATCTACCCACAATTATCATAGAAACGGAATAGTCGTGCTCAGGCACGGAATAGTCGTGCTCAGGCACGGAATAGTCGTGCTCAGGCACGGAATAGTCGTGCTCAGGCACGGAATAGTCGTGCTCAGGCGTCGTGTAGGGCCGGTAGATATAAAAGACCGCTTTTCAGCAAGTGATTCATTTTGTATACGAATCGTAGACGAAGAAAGCCAGCGTCGGAGGAAACCTGCTGGGGTATGAGGTTGCGAAATATGGGTTAAATTGAGAGACACCCAACTTTGACAGTATAGTGGCAAAAAAAATTATGATATGATAATTTCCGGAGTGATGGACCGAGATGTATGGCATGACAAGTATAAAGAGCGACTATCTGAGATAGTGCGTAGCCATAGATCAGCGCCACAGGAGGCAGTGATAGCGAAACTGAACCCTATAATTAGAGGATGGTGTAACTATTACAGAACGGTGGTGAGTAAGGAAATCTTCACTGACATGGACGAATACTTATGGAAGATACTATGGCATCGGGCGACTAGAAGGCATCCGAATAAAACGGGCAAATGGATTGCTAGAAAATATTGGGCCATGACCGGAGAACGCCGGTGGAGGTTCTCTAGCAAGTCGAAAGAAGGCAATGAGATAGAGCTAAACCGACACTGTGAAACTAAGATAATCAGACACGTTAAGGTGAAGGGGACAGCTAGCCCGTTCAATCGAGAGATAGTATACTGGAGTCAGAGATTGGGTAAAAGCCCGGATGTGAGTAGAAGAATCTCAAAACTAATCAAAAAGCAAAAAGGGAAGTGCTTGCATTGCGGGTTAAAATTTAAGCATGGTGACAGATGGGAGGTTGACCATATAAAACCAGTTTCAAAAGGAGGTAAAGACTGGTACGAAAACCTACAACTGTTACACGATTATTGCCATGACTACAAATCTGCCAGAGATGGTAGTAAAAGCCGTATCCATGACAAGGATGGCGAAACTGAGGAGCCGGATGAGGTGAAAGTCTCACGTCCGGTTCTGAAGACGAGTCGTCGGGGTGACCCGATGGCTTAGTTTAATTGTTACCAATGTTGCCAGTAACCAACACTTGAGTTATAATAGACAAAGGTGCGACTCGTTCCGGCGTAAGTCGGAAATAAGCAATTCTCTCATTATGAGGAACCAAAAAATGAAGCATAATACCAATGCCAACACCATGGTAGTAGTGGATGCCTCCCTAGAAAACTACCAGCAGCTTATAGACGGTATCCGGCCTGGGGCCAAATCTTTCCTCTTAGACCCTCAGTCCGATGGCATCGAACAGATCGGCGAACTTCTCCGACAGCATCAAGAAACAGAGGTTCTGCACCTACTTTCCCACGGCAGCCCTGGCTGTCTGTATCTGGGGAACTCCCAACTGAGTTTAGATACTCTAGGAGATTACGCCTCTACCCTGCAGAAGTGGAAGGTAAAACAACTCCTACTCTACGGCTGTAACGTCGCCGCCGGAGATGCAGGAGAGGAGTTGATGACTAAGCTACAGGCCCTAACCGGGGCATCCCTCGCCGCCTCTACTACCCGGACAGGGACAGCAGCCCGGGGCGGAAATTGGAAGTTAGAGTGGCGAACTCCGGGGATGAAAACTCCCTTAGCATTGTCCGCAGAAGCTCAGATGGCCTATGGGGGCATATTGATCTCCCAGCAGGAGTATCAGGCCTTAAGGGCTCTATACCAAGGCACCAATGGGGCTTCTTGGAGGAACAATACAGGCTGGGTTAGCTGGAATTTCAGCAGCTCAACTCCCCCCGATGCTTCTGTTGTTAATGGTTGGCGTGGAGTGACGGTAACTAACGACAGGGTGACGGGACTCCAGCTGTTCTCCAACCAACTGACTGGCAGCATCCCGACGGAGTTAGGGAATCTTTCCAATTTGGAGGATCTCCGGCTGAACTTCAACCAACTGACTGGCAGCATCCCGACAGAGTTAGGGAATCTTTCCAATTTGATTCGTCTCCAGCTGAACGAAAACCAACTGACTGGCAGCATCCCGACGGAGTTAGGGAATCTTTCCAATTTGAATCGTCTCTTGCTGTACTCCAACCAACTGACTGGCAGCATCCCGACAGAGTTAGGGAATCTTTCCAATTTGAATCGTCTCCGGCTGGACTCCAATCAACTGACTGGCAGCATCCCGACAGAGTTAGGGAATCTTTCCAATTTGGTATCTCTCGAGCTGGACTCCAACCAACTGACTGGCAGCATCCCGACAGAGTTAGGGAATCTTTCCAATTTGGTATCTCTCGAGCTGGACTTCAACCAACTGACTGGCAGCATCCCGACGGAGTTAGGGAATCTTTCCAATTTGGTATCTCTCGAGCTGGACTTCAACCAACTGACTGGCAGCATCCCGACGGAGTTAGGGAATCTTTCCATTTTGACATCTCTCTGGCTGAGCTCCAACCAACTGACTGGCAGCATCCCGACGGAGTTAGGGAATCTTTCCAATTTGAGATTTCTCTGGCTGCACTCCAACCAACTGACTGGCAGCATCCCGACGGAGTTAGGGAATCTTTCCAATTTGAGATTTCTCTGGCTGCACTCCAACCAACTGACTGGCAGCATCCCGACGGAGTTAGGGAATCTTTCCAATTTGACATCTCTCTTGCTGTACTCCAACCAACTGACTGGCAGCATCCCGACAGAGTTAGGGAATCTTTCCAATTTGATTCGTCTCCGGCTGCACTCCAACCAACTGACTGGCAGCATCCCGACGGAGTTAGGGAATCTTTCCAATTTGACATCTCTCTTGCTGTACTCCAACCAACTGACTGGCAGCATCCCCCAAGAGGTCTTAGATTTGAGGGCTAGCAAGCAATTGGAAAACCCCCCTTATGTAAAAACCCAGATTCCCGACGTCTCGTTCTTGCTAGGTAATAACCTCAACATAGACATTAGCGACAACTTCGGCGACATCAATAACAACATCAACAACTACACAGCTACCGGTTTACCAGGGGGCGTAACGATCAACAGTCGGGGAGTTATCAGCGGTACCCCTACTACCGCAGACACCTTTACCGTGACGGTAACCGCCATCGACCAAGCGGGATCTGAAGTGACAGATATCTTTGACATTATTATAGAGAACTCCCCTCCTACCGACCTAGTCCTTAGCAACAGCAGCATTGATTCTAACTCCCCTGATAATGCAGTCGTAGGGACTTTCTCAACTACCGATCCTGACATTGGAATTGGAGATACCTTTACCTACCAGTTAGTCACAGGCGACGGTGCCGATGATAACGACGCCTTCACCATAGAAGGGAACTCACGGGAACAGTTACTCAGAGGCCTTGACTATTAGCGTCAACGATGTTCCCGAACCTTCGACCTCCATAGTCCTTAGCAACAGCAGCATTGATTCTAACTCCGCATCGGGTGCAGTCGTAGGGACTTTCTCAACTACCGATCCTGACATTGGAGATACCTTTACCTACCAGTTAGTCACAGGCGAGGGTGCCGATGATAACGCCGCCTTCACCATAGAAGGGAACTCACTGCAAATTAACAGTTCCCCTGACTTTGAGACCCAGTCCAGTTACAGCATCCGCGTCCAGACTACTGACTCGACCGGGAACAGTTACTCAGAGGCCTTGACTATTAGCGTCAACGATGTTCCCTCACCTCCGACCTCCATAGTCCTTAGCAGCAGCAGCATTGATGAAAACTCCTCTGATAATGCAGTCGTAGGGACTTTCTCAACTACCGATCCTGACGCTGACGATACCTTTACCTATCAGTTAGTCACAGGCGAGGGTGCCGATGATAACGCCGCCTTCACCATAGAAGAGAACTCACTGCAAATTAACAGTTCCCCTGACTTTGGGACCCAGTCCAGTTACAGCATCCGCGTCCAGACTACTGATGCTGGTGGCTTAGTTACTCAGAAGCCTTGACTATTAGCGTCAACGATGTTCCCTCACCTCCGACCTCCATAGTCCTTAGCAGCAGCAGCATTGATGAAAACTCCACATCGGGTGCAGTCGTAGGGACTTTCTCAACTACCGATCCTGACTCTTCCGATCCCTTTACTTACCAGTTAGTCTCAGGCGAGGCTGCCGATAATAACGGAGACTTCACCATAGTAGGGAACTCACTGCAAATTAACAGTTCCCCTGACTTTGAGACCCAGTCCAGTTACAGCATCCGCGTCCAGACTACTGACTCGACCGGGAACAGTTACTCAGAGGCCTTGACTATTAGCGTCAACGATATTCCCGAACCTCCGACCTCCATAGTCCTTAGCAGCAGCAGCATTGATAAAAACTCCCCTGATAATGCAGTCGTAGGGACTTTCTCAACTACCGATCCTGACGCTGACGATACCTTTACCTACCAGTTAGTCACAGGCGAGGGTGCCGATGATAACGCCGCCTTCACCATAGAAGGGAACTCACTGCAAATTAACAGTTCCCCTGACTTTGAGACCCAGTCCAGTTACAGCATCCGCGTCCAGACTACTGATGCTGGTGGGCTTAGTTACTCAGAAGCCTTGACTATTAGCGTCAACAATGTCAACGAACCTCCGACCTCCATAGTCCTTAGCAGCAGCAGCATTGATTCTAACTCCCCTGATAATGCAGTCGTAGGGACTTTCTCAACTACCGATCCTGACTCTTCCGATCCCTTTACCTACCAGTTAGTCACAGGCGACGGTGCCGATGATAACGCCGCCTTCACCATAGAAGGGAACTCACTGCAAATTAACAGTTCCCCTGACTTTGAGACCCAGTCCAGTTACAGCATCCGCGTCCAGACTACTGACTCGACCGGGAACAGTTACTCAGAGGCCTTGACTATTAGCGTCAACGATATTCCCGAACCTTCGACCTCCATAGTCCTTAGCAGCAGCAGCATTGATAAAAACTCCCCTGATAATGCAGTCGTAGGGACTTTCTCAACTATCGATCCTGACTCTTCCGATACCTTTACCTACCAGTTAGTCATAGGCGACGGTGCCGATGATAACGCCGCCTTCACCATAGAAGGGAACTCACTGCAAATTAACAGTTCCCCTGACTTTGAGACCCAGTCCAGTTACAGCATCCGCGTCCAGACTACTGACTCTGCTAGTAATAGTTTTGAGGAGGTCTTGACTATTAATGTTATTGATGAAGCAGAGAATTCTTCTCCTACCTCCATAGTCCTTAGCAACAATAGCATCAACGAAAACTCTCCATTGGGTGCAGTCGTAGGGACTTTGTCTACTAGCGATCCCGACGAGGGAGATAGCTTTACCTACATGCTTGTCTCCGGCAACAATGCCTTTACTATAGTAGGGGACCAACTGCTAACTAACAGTTCTTTGGACTTTGAGACTCAGTCCAGTTACAGCCTCCGCGTCCAGACTACTGACTCTGCTAGTAATAGTTTTGAGGAGGTCTTGACTATTAATGTTATTGATGAAGCAGAGAATTATTCTCCTACTGATATAATTCTTAGCAGCAGCATCAATATCAACGAAAACTCCCCAGCCAATACTGTCGTGGGGACTTTCGGAACTACTGACCCCGATAATGGAGATACCTTTACCTACCAGTTAATCTCCGGCTTTGGTGCCGATGATAACGCTGCCTTCACCATAGTAGGGAACCAACTGCGAATTAACAGTTCCCCTGACTTTGAGACTCAGTCGAGTTACAGCCTCCGCGTCCAGACTACTGACTCGACTGGGAACAGTTACTCGGAGGTCTTGATTATTAACGTCAACGATGTCGGCGAGTCTCCTACCGACCTAGTCCTTAGTAGCAGCAGCATCAATGAAGATTCCCTATTGGGTGCAGTTGTAGGGACTTTCGGAACTACTGACCCCGATAATGGAGATACCTTTACTTACCAGTTAATCTCGGGCTTTGGTGATGATGATAACGCTGCTTTCATCATAGTGGGGGACCAACTGCGAATTAACAGTTCTCCGGATTTTGAGACTCAGGAGATTTACAGGATATTCGTTCGGACTACCGACTCGACTGGGAACAGTTACTCGGAGGCTTTGATTATTAATGTGAACAATGTTGCTGAGTCTCCTACTGATATAGTTCTTAGTAATGGCAGCATTAATTCTAATTCCCGTGTGGGTGCGATCGTGGGGACTTTCGGAACTAGCGATCCGGACGGGGGAAATACTTTTACCTACGGGTTAATCTCGGGTTTTGGTGACGATGATAACGCTGCTTTCACTATAGTAGGGGACCAACTGCTAATTAATAGTTCTCCGGCTTTGGAGATGAGGTCGAGTTACAGTATCCGCGTTCAGACTATTGACGTTACTGGGGCCAGTTACTCGGAGGCTTTGATTATTAATGTGAACAATGTTGCCGAGTCTCCTACTGACCTTAACTTCAGCAATACTCGTCAACCCCTAACTTTCAACCCCCAACCCCTAACTTTATCACTCTTTGAGAAGGAGGAGGAGGACACTCTGATCGGCCGGGAGGGAAGAGATCGCGTCTACGGAAACCATGGAAGCGATCGTCTCTACGAAGGATCAGAGGCCAATATTTTTGTTCTGAAGTCGGACATGATGGGTACTATCATGGACTTTGAAGATTATACGCACGGGGCTGGACGCGATCGGGCTGGACGCGATTTTTCCGGAACGGTAGATTTGGCGATCGTCTCTCAGGGCCTAGATGTTAAACTCGGAGTAAGTTTTTTTGCTCACCCCTGTTCTGTAGTAGTTAGCCCATTCCCGGATTACTGGGTTTAACCTGCTTATTAGTGCCGCCTGTGGGGCTGCTTTGTGGTTGGTTACTATCCTTGCTAACTCTTTGTTGTGCCTATCTATGGATTTCTTACTGGGTTTGATGAGAGTTTTGTATCCTAGAAGTTTTCCATGTGCATTTTTGCCCGTATGGTATTTACCTACCTCATATTGCCTGACGTTGAATCCGAGAAAATCAAATCCCGGGTTATCGCCGTTCAGCGTATGGGTTATTTTCGTTTTTTCGGGCTTGATATCCATAGCACATAGCCCACACCCCGCACGGTTTGGATTAGGCGCTTTTCTTGGTTGGCTTCTAGTTTCAGGCGCAGATAGCGGATGTATACTTCAATTATATTAGAATCTCCCATGAAGTCGTAACCCCAGACCTTGTCCAAGATTTGAGCGCGGGTGAGAACCTGCCAGGGATGGGCCATCAGATATTCTAGCAGATCGAATTCTTTCGCTGTCAGTTCGATTAATCTTTTGCCCCGATACACTTCCCGCGATCGCCTATCTAATTTCAAATCTTCATATTCCCACATTTGCGGGTCTGCTTCTTGGGTGCGGCGGAGGTGGGCGCGGACTCTGGCTAGCAACTCTTCAATGCTGAAGGGTTTGACTACGTAGTCATCGGCACCGGTGTCTAATCCCGTCACCCGATCGAGCACTTCATCTTTAGCAGTTAAGATAATCACGGGCACTTGATTGCCAGTACTGCGCAGGCGGCGGCAGATCTCCACACCGCTGATCCCCGGCAGCATCCAGTCGAGAATGACTAAATCAAGTTTAGCTTCCCGCACTGCTGTCAGTCCGCTTAAGCCGTCCTGGGCTACAGTGACTTGATAGCCTTCGTAGCCCAGTTCTAAGTCGATAAATTTTGCCAGTTTTGCTTCATCTTCTACCACTAGGATATGTGATGTCATGGCATGAGGGAATGTATGAAGACTATCGATCGATCGCTTGCTGGAGATCCCCTCCAAACCCCCCTTAGTAGATGCTGTGGGCGAATTACCAATTCATGGCGTTCATCAGGGGGGAGGGAGGGGAAAGTTAAGCGCCATCAGCATTTGAGGCTGATTTTGGGTCATACCTTTCAGTTAATTATCCCACAGTATCTTAGTAAGGGGGGCTTTGAGAGTTCTCACTCTCGTTTCCTGGCTCGGCCAGGAAACGACGCTCTAGAGGATCTGTCTCCTGAGCGCGATATATTCTGGAGACAGAATATATTTGGTCCGATCCTGTTCTACTGATTATACCCTATTGCACAATCTTTTCATAGGAATATCGCCATGTCAAGCAGAGGTCCGGTGAATTTCAGACATAATAAGGGTTGAGCGCGATTTACCAGAGATCGCACTAATTTTAGAACTGCTATATTTTTTTCTATATTTTTCGCGGTAACGACTACCACGATCGCATCAGTCCCTTTAATCTGAGCCAACCCTGTTTCTGATCGCTTATATGTATTCTGCGCTACAGAAAATATCCTGATTCGGTGCTAAATTAACCTATAGTCTAGGGAACAAGTGCCTGACCGAATATTCTCATGGGTAAGCCCCTCATCGGACAAAGTGCGATCGCCCCCTATTCCGAGACAGGCAATATTCTTGGACTGCGGGGGGCGAGGGTCAAACAACCTACAGTATTATGACTAATCATCTATGTCTCCTGTGTGCCGTATCCCTTGCGGGAGCGTAGTGTGCAGCCATGTACCCTGGGACAAGAGCTCTGGCAGAGACATCGAACGGACTTTATATTACATCTGGAAAGCAAAGATATCGCCTTCTGGTGATGCCTACTTGACTATCTCTGATTTTTCCGGAACGGTAGCAGGGCTTCTTAAGGACTAAAGTCCTTACTACGAACCTATCTTTAAGCCTCAACCACTCGTAACCATCCTCGTTTCACTGCATGAAATAGACGGTTAACTAGCTTAGCTTCGCTCAGTGCTTGATTTACTCTTATCAATTCCCACTGTCGCAATTCATGCTTGCTAATTCTCCCGGAATCGTAAATATCAGAAAATTGCTCCGCCAGACTAGACTTGCAGAAAAAATATTTACTGTCCATCCCTTGCCAATAATCCTTTGCTAACGCCAAAAAATAGAAGCGCTGTTTCTATCTTAATACGATCGATCCGATTCTAGTACAGAAAATATACTGATTTTTGCTCCCGTATATTCCGGTAACATTTGCCTCCTGCTCTGCTCAAACTGGTTTCCTAAAGCATCGTCTCGAAGGGCTAATTCCCACAACCGCACGGTCTCCCGGTGCGATGTCGAGACACCACGCACAATTACAGTCTGAATGTAGTTGTTAATTGTTGATTTTTTATAGTTATTTTATAGCCATAAATAGTCATATATTATTGATTACCTTTTCAATTTTACATTCTCAATTGTTAAATTTTAACTATGCTGGTAACATCCCCAAACTATGACACAGCAATTGTTTGAGTTATCACTCCTGTGCTGATTATGGGGCTGACTGTGCGGGTAACCAGACTGTAAAGGTGCTCCCTTCACCTAACTTGGATAGCACCGTGACGCGACCACCCATTCCTTCCACTAGGGTTTTGACGATCGACAAACCCAAACCGGTCCCGCCAGTTGCCCGGGCCCTGGTTTCATCTACCCGATAAAATCTCTCAAAGATGCGGGTTTGGTCTGGCAGGGGTATACCACATCCAGTGTCGCAGACGGCAATTGATGCCTGGGAACCTGGCGATCTAACTTAACCGTCACCGGTTTGTCCGGATCGGAATATTTTACCGCATTGTCAATCAGATTCAGCAGCACCTGTTTGAGACGATGGCAATCTGCTACTACCTCGTGAGCTCCTTTGTCTGCGGACAGGATAATTTGACGATTACTATATTGTCGTGCCATCCCCACTACTTCTGACAATAAATCATTCAGCATGACTACCTCTAGCTGAAAGTGGATGTGACCGCTATCTGCCCTGACTAAGTCGAGTAAATCCTGCAATAATTGGATGGTCCGATCGGCCTCTCCCGCCGCCGTTGCCAAGGCTTCTCGCTGAGGTTCTGTTAAGTTAGCACCCCGTCTGAGGGTACTTTGAACATATCCTGCCACAATAGTCAAGGGCGTGCGCAACTCGTGGGAGACATTGCTGACAAATTGTCGCTGTTGTTCCCAAGATTCAGACAGGCGAGATAACATGATGTCCAGGGTACTGGCTAATTCTCTCACCTCGCTGGGAGCCCTGTCTAGCTGTACCCGTGCCTTACCTAAATCAGCAGCGGAAATGGCCCCTGCATACTGAGATATCTGTCGCACCGGTTCTAGCGATCGCTTGACGTACAGGGCAATGGCCACAGTTATGAGGGCGATCCCCAATATTGTAGCAATCAACAAACTATCCACCATTGAATTTAGCATCAGGCGATCTGAGGTAATATCCTGAGCGACATATAATTGACCTAGCTTTCTACCCTGTACCACCAATGTACCGCTACAAATTGCCATATATTGGTCATTGATGGCATATACTCGAGGGGCCATCTGTTGATTATCAATAGATATTAAAGCCGTATATTCCTGACGGTCAACTGCCAATATCGCTGATTTCGTGAGAATGTTGCCATCCGCAGTTTTTACCCACAGAAATATATCCTTTGTGTTACTCTCATCAATTGCATGTTGTAATCCTATCTCTAGCGGTAACTGTTGGCTATATGTTTCCACATCCCCGGGAAAGCGATCGGCAACATATTGGATATTCTGCTTGTGAGTGTAAATTAGCTGCTGATGCATTTTCATGCTAGTATAAAGGGAAAGGCTGCCCAGTCCCACCGCCGAAACCGCAGCAATACCTACTGTCAGGCGAAACTGTAGCGAATTTGGGTCGAGCGGCCCTGCCAACTTCTGGCGTACAATTAGGGTGGAGCGGCCCTGGCTGCGCCCTACCCAGAGTTGAGAGATTTTTGGGTGCCAAATACTGAGAAATTTCATAATATCAGTATTTCAGATCAACTTTTGTTGCTTTCACTCTTTCAGTTTAACAAGCGATTCTGAGAAAAACATGATATAATTATGAGGATTTGGTATGAAGCAGGGAGAGGGAGAGGAGAGGCGGAGAAGCTAAAGGAGACAGCTTAGCAACTAACAACTAACAACTAACAACTGACAACAACAACTGACAATAAAATGAATATTTTCCTGCAAGCTTATGAATATGCGGCTAATAATCCAGAGGATCTGATGAAAGCGCTACAGGAACATCTGCTACTGGTAGCAGTGCCACTGGCTATTAGCTTAGTTGTGGGTTTACCCTTGGGATGGCTTTCTTCGCGATCAGCCACTGTCTCGACTATTGTCATTAATACTTTCAACTCCCTGCGAGTAATTCCCAGTCTGGCAATTTTGTTCCTAGCTATCCCCTATTTTGGACTTAGCTTCCAATCAGCGGCGATCGCCCTGACGATTTTAGCCATGCCACCCATTTTGATTAGCACGGATGTCGCCTTCCGCACGATCGATCCCGCCATTGTTGAAGCAGCCTATGGCATGGGAATGCTACCGGCACAAGTGCTGCGCCAGATTGAAATACCCTTAGCCCTGCCCGCGATCGTAGCTGGGATTAAAACAGCTACCGTGGAAGTCATTGCCAGTGCCACTCTAGCTGCTTTTATCGGTGCTGGCGGATTAGGATCCTCGATCGTTCTGGGCTTTGCCCTCTATGATAATTCCGTTCTACTGGTGGGTGCCATTCCCGTCGCCATCCTCGCACTGACTACTGAAGTCAGTCTCAGTGCTTTACAACGATTCTTACAACCCCCCGTGACTTAAGTAACGCTAAGACTGTAGTTGGTTATTGCAATTTGCGAATGGACATGAATAAATAAATCTACCTTTCTCAATTCTCAATTCTAAGTCTTGCTAACCCGCCTGCTGGGATTAGCTAACCGTTCTAGTGCCAACAAGCCGCCATTAATAGCAAAAGCCAGGAGAGAAACGGAGATCGTTCCAGTTGTAATTTTATCATTACGATTTTGAGCAATGCCATCAAACAGGAGAACACCCAGTCCTCCCGCACCAAACTTTGCCCCAACAGTAGCAATAGCAATACCGACAATTGCTGCGATCCGCAACCCGGCGATAAAAATCGGCAATATCAGTGGCACCTGCACCCACCACCACCGCTGCCAAGGATTCATCCCCATGCCCCGCGCTGCTTCGCTAATTGTAGCAGGAATCGATTCTAGTCCTACTACCAGATTCCTTACCAGAATCACTTGGGCATAGATAACCATACCAGCAATCACTGAGGCCGGATTTAACCCAAAAATTGGCACTAGGAGAATAATTAGTGCTAGACTCGGGATGGTGTAGAAGACGCCCAGCAACCCGATCGCTAGTACTTTCAACCAGCGGTAGCGCGTGACTAGCAATCCTATAGGTAAAGCGATCGAGACGGCGATCGCCAGGGTCGTGCCAATTAATAGCAGATGTTCCAGCAGGAGACTCCCAACATTCTTAATTATATAGCTCACGGTAATTTGTCAATGGTTAATTGTTAATTGTAAATTTACATAATAATATATTCTTCGCATTATTTACCTTAATACCGTAGGTTTGGTTAAGGTAAGCGGATACTGTTGGCCAATTAATTGGGGGGTATGACCCAGTATCATCCTCAAATGCTGATACCGCTTGACTTTCCCCCCCTCACCCCCTCACCCCCTCATAACACCGATAAATTGGTAATTCGCCAACAGTATCCGGTAAGCGTTACCCAACGGAACTAGCTTATTGGGGTTCGTACCTCAACCAAACCTACATTTGCTTCGTCGCAATTTGCAATTCACAATTCACAACCAGGTTATTCTTTGTGTTGAGCTGCTACAGAATTACGAATATAATCGAGAGTTAAGACACCAACAGGGCGATCGCCATCTCGTACCGTCAGCGAACTAGCACCAGTCCCCAGCATCAGAGATAAAGCCTGACGGAGATTATCGTCGCGGGCGATCGTCGGATTATCCTTAGATATATCACCTGCTCCTGGTCTGTCAGTTAGTTTCAGGTCAGTCATAGCAGTTTCCACCCGTAATAGACTCAGCTGACGGATTATATCATCCGCCCCGACGAGGTCATGGACGAACTGATTAGCAGGCTGAGTCAGGATCTTAAAAGGCGTATCGTACTGTACAATTTTACCTCGATCGAGAATCAGGATTTTATCAGCCAGCCGCAAAGCCTCCTCCACATCGTGGGAGACAAACAAAATAGTTTTATGCAGTTGCTGCTGGAGGTAGAGGATTTCATCTTGGAGAGTCTCCCGAGTGATAGCATCGATCGCCCCAAAAGGTTCATCCATCAACAGCACATCAGGGTCGCCAGCTAAAGCTCTGGCCAACCCCACCCGTTGCTGTTGTCCCCCAGAGAGTTGTCCCGGATAGCGGTTACGATATTCTTCAGGAGGCAATTCTATCAGCTTCAGCAACTCATCAATGCGGGACTGATATTTAGCCCGAGGCCACCCCAGCAACTTAGGCACCACAGCAATATTCTGAGCAACCGTCATGTGGGGAAACAAACCAGACTGCTGAATCACGTAGCCAATTTTACGTCGTAGCTTAGTCACCTCCATCTCACGGATAGCAATCTCGTGCAGATAAATGCTCCCAGATGTCGGTTCATATAAACGGTTGACCATCTTCAGCAGCGTCGTTTTCCCACAGCCCGAAGGTCCTAAAATCACTACCAGATCCCCTGCTGCTATCTCACAACTGCAATCATCCACCGCCCGACGGGTTGCACCGGGGAAGGTTAGGGATACGCGATCGAAACGAATAGTCATAATTGCTAATTGTTAATTGTTTATGAGTCCTTGTTGAATCAGAAATTCCCTCGCCACATCAGCCGGTTCGCCCTGCTTACCGCTCACTTCATAGTTGAGGCGCTGCATGACTTCATCTGTCAACAGAGGGGAGATAGAATTAAGAGCATCGCGAATACCTGGATATTTGTCCAATGTCTCCTGGCGCACCACCGGGGCAACTTGATAGACCGGGAAAAACTTTTTATCATCTTCTAGCACAACCAGATTAAAAACACTAATCTCCCCATCCGTCCCAAAAGCTACCACCACATCTCCTTGGCCATCTAGCAGTCCTTTATATCTTAAACCTGGATCGACAACCTTAATTTGCTTAAATTCCAAATTACCATATACTTGCTTGAGTCCAGGCAAACCATCTTCTCGCGCTCCGAACGTTGATGTTCCGATCAGCACCAACTCACTAGCTAAGCCAACTAGATCTGATATTTTCTTAATCCCCAATTTTTCCGCTTCTTCACCGGTCATCGCCAAAGCCCAAGTGTTATTCATCGGGGCCGGGGAAAGCCAAACCAAGTTATATTTTTCCTTGTAACCTTTGGCAACTGTATCGAACACCTGCTCTTGATTGCTACTAGGAGGCAGTTTGAGTACAGTTGTCAATGCTGTCCCAGTATACTCTGGATACAAATCTATTTCACCGTTTTCTAAACCATTTTGTATTACTGGCGTACTACCTAAGCTCAGCTTCCGTTCCACCTTGAATCCCTGCTCTTCTAACATTAGAGCATACATTTCTCCCAAAATCTACTGTTCTGTGAACTGTTTTGAAGCTACTTTGATCCTGCGGTCAGCACTACCATTACCACCATTACATGCTACCACGAAGATCGCCGTGAGTAAAGCCAGCAAAGATAGAACAATTAAGCGACGAACTTGTTTCATACCACCTCCTTTGTCAGTTGTTAGTTGTTGGTTGTTAGTTGTTAGTTAACATTCCTGCTTGAATCAGAAATTCCCTAGCCACATCAGCCGGTTCCCGCTGCTTACCACTCACCTCATAGTTGAGGCGCTGCATGACTTCATCCGTCAACAGAGGGGCGATCGCATTGAGGGCGTCGCGAATACTCGGATATTTCTCCAGCGTCTCCTGACGCACCACCGGGGCCACTTGATAGATCGGGAACAACTTTTTATCATCTTCTAGCACAACCAGATTAAAAGCACTAATTTCTCCATCCGTCCCAAAAGCCACCACCACATTCCCTTCACCATTCATTAGTCCTTTATATCGCAAACCAGAGTCGATCGGCTTAAATTCCTTCAATTCAAAATCACCATATACTCGCTTTAGCCCGGGCCAAGCATCTTCTCGCGTCTTGAAAGCTGGTGGTCCGAGGAGGACCAATTTATCTGCCTTAGCAACCATATCTGAGATATTTTTAATGCCCAATTTTTCCGCATCTTTTTTAGTCATCGCCAAAGCCGTGGTGTTATTCATCGGTGCCGGTTCCAGCCAAACCAAATTATATTTTTCCTTGTAGGCTTTAGCAACCGTATCGAACACCTGCTTCGCGTCGCTACTCGGAGGCCGTTTGAGTACAGCTACCAATGCTGTTCCCGTGTACTCTGGATACAAATCTATTTCTTCACTCTTCAAACCCGCTTGTAATACTGGCGTACTACCTAAATTCAGCTTCCGTTCCACCTTAAATCCCTGTTCTTCTAATATTAGAGCATACATTTGACCCAAAATAAACTGTTCTGTGAAATCTTTGGAACCCACTTTAATAGTCAGGTCAGCATTACTCTTACCATCATTATGACAGGCTACTACTATAATAGCCATGAGTAAAGCCAGTAAAGACAAGGTCATTAAGCGACGAAACTGTTTCATATAACCTCCTTAGCTGCGCCTTCTACAGGGCCACGAGGCAGAACCTGCGGGGGCGATCTCCTCTTGTAGCCAATTGGATAAACAACCTGCTCTATTATATAGCTTATAGTCAAAATCTGTGCAGAAATTCCCTAGCCACCTCAGCCGGTTCCCCCTGCTGACCACGTACCTCATATAGCAAGCCGTGCGGGAGTTGTGCAACTGGCTTTTGCTGAAATCATTACCATGCAATGGCTTCAGCGGCGATCCCCCAGAATGTTTACACAAATGATTTAGACTAGCTATAGTTTGTTGTATGACTTCATTTGTCAACAGAGAGGCGACAGCGTCTCCTGCATCGCGAATACCCGGATATTTCTCCAGCGTCTCCTGACGCACCATCAGGGCAACTTTATAGATAGGGAACAACTTTTTATCATCTTCTAGCACACACCACATCTGCTTCATTATTCATTTGAACGAAACCTTAATAAGGACCAAGAAATCGTTCTCCATTAAAGTGAATCATGTGAATCGGTTCCTCTGCTACCCATACTTCTGTTTCCCAAGAGATTTGATGGATATATTTTGCCATGTCACTACGGGTCAGGAAAGCCGTCACGAATACAAGGCCAGCAGTTGAATTTTTAAATACTGCTTCCAGTTCATTTCGGCGCTTTGCATCTACAGGACCATGACTTGTTACAGCTTCAATTAAAACCAACCAATTACGTTTTAGATAATGAACCGCAACATCCGGTATTTTCCCGTAAGTATTAAGGTTAACTCCTATATTTTCAAGGTACTCTTGATTACATAGTTGCCACTTATTATCGGCATCACCTATTAAGATTACTTTTCCGCCCGGAGTGAACAGCTCACAAAAATCTTCAATAATAAGCTTTATCAGTTTGTTTTGCCCGCCAGGAGACAAAGATATTGTTTTCCCTGAAGCCAGCGTGACAGGAATTCGTTTCATTTCCCGCTCACGCGCATACCTTTTTTTCAGTGTCTCTATAGATGAAAAATATGTTTTTAAATTTGGCATCCATTCTTCTGTGCCATAAATACGCAGCAACTTCAGGATCCTTTCGTCAACACTATAAACTGTGTCCGGACTATTAGTTGGTCTTGTTGGCTTATCTGGGTTGATCTTAATAATACTAGCATCTAAAAACTGGTGTACGGTGTGGCGACGAATTGTTTCGCGAGTGTTAGGTGCATATTCTCTGCCATAATTTTGTTTGATGAATTGCATAATAGGCGTAATTCCCATGAGCGGATTACTTGCTTGAGACCAAAAACTATCTGACTTGAGAGCGAGGAGGGCAAGTAATGTCAGAGCCGATCTATCGTTTTGCTGTCGCTCCGGCAAACCAAGCGCTTTCAGGATAAATTTTGCCTCTTCTATTTTCTGTACTGTTTTGTCAGATTTCTGCTGCCCAGACATGAAACTCTAATACTCCTTCATGAAGTCAAAAGATAGCTGTATTGGTTCTTGGGATGCTGCTGTGGGTGTTGGCTTACCCTCTAAATATTGTTTAACAGAATCAGCGATCGCTTTTGCCAACAAAGGCGGCACGGCATTGCCAATTTGATAGCACTGACTGTCAAAATTACCACAAAACTCAAACCAGTCAGGAAAACTTTGCAGGCGTGCTCCCTCCCTGACAGTTAACCGTCGCCTCCTGCCATCGGGCAAGCGAATGCGGAGCATATCTCCCGTAGCGGCGGCGAGGTTGCGACAGGTGACGGTTCTGGCGGGAGCATGCAAGTGCAAGTCTCTGGGGGTGACGCATTTGGAAGCACGCTCGTATTTTTGGATATATTTATCCATGCTGGGGGTGAGAAATTTGGCATCAGGAGGTACAGTAAAGGCTAGATCTCCGAGGGCTTCCCCGGCGGTGTAGGTCGAGTGAAAATGGGTTTTTGGTGGCCATTGCCAACCGCCTTTGTGGGCAATGCAAAACAGTCGCTCTCGTCGCTGGGGTACACCGTAATGAGCGGCCTTGAGTATTTCCCATTCTACATGATAACCGATATTTTTTAAGGCCGCGACAATTTCGGCAAAATATGTTTTATTTTTATACAGCATTCCCCGGACATTTTCAAAGATGGCGATCGGGGGTTGATAGCGTTCTACGGCGCTGATAAAAATGGGGAAACCGTCGCGGCTGTCTTTGAGTCCCCGCTGGTGGCCGCTGACGCTAAAAGGTTGGCAAGGGGGTCCGCCGATAATAGCGGCGGCTTCTGTTTCTAAATCAGAGTTTGGTGATAGAGTGACTTGGTAGCAAATTCCCTGTAAGTTGTGACGGTATGTGGAGCTGGCATCCGGCAGCATTTCATAACCGACAGTTCTCAACCCAGCGGCTTCAAAGCCAAGTGCCATACCGCCGCATCCAGCAAATAAATCTATAGTTAAAGGTGCTGATTTTGGCGGTGGATTGGGGGGCAGTTCTGCGGCTAATAATTCCTGGTAGGTTAGTTTGTTGGCCTCGTTAGTGGTTGTCATCGATACCCGGGACGAATGTTCTCAGGTTTACTGCAATTTGTTCGATGATTTGTTATCTTTGATTTGTTATTTTTAATTTTTCATTGAGGAAACTAAGCTGTCGCGCATTTAAATTGCATAAGGACAAAAATTGCTTACCTTCTCTATTATCTAGCTTATAGTCAACAATCGCTAACCATTGTCTCACGCCTTAAACTGCTTAAATTAAAAATCACCAGAGTCCTACTTTAGACAGAGGCAGACCCTAGTCATTGACTTGACTCTGACTGCTATAGCCCAATACTGACCCTGGCTTTGGCGACATCTTCTGGCCCCCTATAGACTATCTTATACCAAGAAGCTCAAATCCTGCTACAAATTTTCTCCCACCGCTTTCCCGGCTCCCAGATCCCGGCTCATTCATAGCCAACCTTCTCCACCAGCTGTCCAGAACGGATAAATCTCTTATATTTTATACATATATTTGCATATATTTACTGTAAAATTGGCTCGATATTATTAATAATAGCTGAAGTTGATACAGTTGATAATATGAGGATAGCAGGAAAGAACAGATGACTAAAATTTTAGTAATTGAAGACAAAGAGCCAGTCAGAGCCAACATTCTGGATATGTTGGAAGCGGAAGATATGATCGGCATTGGTGCCAAAGATGGTGCCATGGGCATCCAGATGGCGAGATCCCAGCTGCCAGACTTGATCCTGTGCGACATCATGATGCCCGGACTAGACGGCTACGGAGTGATCGAGGCGATGTGCTCTGCGTAGTGCGAATAGCGCGCGCAGAGCACATCGGGAGTAGTGCGAGTTCGGTGTCCCCCCTTTTGTGCTCCTAGCGCTCCCGGGGGACACGGAAAGCTCTCCGGAGACATCGAAGGCAGTCGGGAACCGCGAGCATCACAATAGAACAAATCAAACCCTAGCGGGACTTAAACAAAAATTCTGACTAAAGCAGCTCAAATCCATGTATAATTGGCATTATACGTCAACGCGCACGGTTTTATGATATCATACAAATGTATGGAGTTTGTTGGCTCTTGTTTCTCCGGGTAACTACTGATAGTAATATTTTATTTGCTACCTGTTGTTGGACATTTACTTAATGGACAAAAAAATGAAAGAAACAACTGCTCAGGCCATGCCACCTTGTTTTGACAGATGGTGCCGTCGCGAAAGACGATTTATTTACCCATAAAGCCCAAGGAAGAGAGTTCCGTCATTATTTAGCGGGACTATTAGGAGAAAGCGAGCGCAAAAATATTTCTCAAATAGCTAGAAATCCTGTCCGGGTTCAAGAGCACAAATTGCATCACTTTATAACTGACTCTCCTTGGGATGCTGATTATGTAAATGAAAGGCGATTAGAGAGATAATGAATTCTTGTCGTCAAACCAAGCCATCTAATAAGTATTTTAATTTAATAGTTGACGACACGGGTCATCGAAGAAGTGGAACATTAACTGAAGGAATTGGGCGACAATTGGGTAAATTGGCCAAGTACGGGATTGTTATGGTAACAACTCATCACATGCGTTGGAGTAAGAAGTTTACCATTAGATGTAGCTCAATAGCCGGTGTACACGCTGATTCTTTAGAGAAAGGATGCATAAGCTCCAGAATTCAAGAAAAAAACCAGAATTAGCTTGAGAACTAATTGATAAATGTTTAAATAGAGGGTATCGTCCGGGAGTAACGTTAATAGATGGAGGTTATGGAAATAATGGTCTTTTTTTAACAGAACTAGAAAAAAGAGGGTTAATTTATATTGTCTGCGAAAAATAGAAATGTAGAGGTAGAAATAGAAGCGGTCAAAAAAAAGTTCCGGAGATTAGATGAACTGGCAGCAATATTACCAGAAGAATCTTTTAGTTCTATTAATCTCGAATTACAAAAAACTCGGACAGTTTGGGTGGCAGCAATAAAAGTAGAAATTTACGTCAGGTCAACGTACAGTGCGTCACGAACTTAGAAACCTTGAATCGGCGACCTGTGTCCCCCGGGTAGTGCGAGTAGTGCTCCCGGGGGACACAGCGGGAATTGATTATTTAATCACTAATGCTCCTGCTGAAAAAGCAACAGCACAATGGATAGTTACTACCTATTGACAACTCAATTGGATTGAAGCTTTTTACCGAACAATCAAAGGTTGGTTGTATTTTTTAAAATACCAAATCCGAGGGGGAAAAAGCATTGAACGTCATTGGATATTGGTATTTTGTGCGGATACTTTTATTCTCTGGCATTGGTTAACCGGTGGTCTAGCACGAGAATGGGCTAATCGACCATTAAAAACATAAGTTGGGCGCGTTCTTAGCTTTTCGTACAGCCGTCTCAAGCGCGGTTTGTGCGTTGGCTAGGTAACAATGTTGATGTATTTGCCGCTCACTTGCGCGAGTCGGGCGCGATGTGTGGGCTTAGATTTTGTTTAAGTCCCGCTAGTGGACCGATTGTGGCGAGCAGTCAGCAGTGTAAAGGAGAAATAAAGATAAGGTAAATGGCAGGCTCAAAACGGTTAACTAAATGTAGCATATGTAAAATACAGACTCGTCAGAGAGAAGGAGATAGATGAGCAAGCCAACAGCAGACAAGGCGATAGAGAACGCGATGCAGGTGACGACCAAGATGGCCCCAACCCGACAAACGGGGGCATTTGCCCTGATGGACAGTTTGAGACGTCATGGAGTCATGCATATATTTGGCTATCCTGGCGGAGCGATCTTGCCGATATACGATGAGGTGTACCGAGCGGAAGAACGGGGCGATGTCCAACATATTATGGTCAGACATGAACAAGGGGCTTCCCACGCGGCGGATGGCTATGCCCGGGCTACGGGTAAGGTGGGAGTCTGCTTTGCGACTTCAGGTCCGGGTGCTACGAATTTAGTAACGGGGATTGCGACGGCCCATATGGACTCAATACCGATGGTAGTGGTCACTGGTCAGGTGCCTCGCCCCGCCATTGGCTCTGATGCATTTCAGGAAACAGATATTTATGGTATTACTCTGCCTATTGTCAAGCATTCCTATGTAGTGCGTCACGCTAAGGATATGGCCCGAGTTGTAGCAGAAGCTTTTCACATTGCTAGCACCGGGCGTCCCGGGCCGGTATTGATTGATGTACCTAAAGATGTGGGGTTAGAAGAGTTTGACTATGTGCCTGTGGAACCGGGTGCGGTGAAGCTGCCCGGGTATCGTCCTACGGTTAAGGGCAACCTTCGGCAGATCAACCAAGCGTTAAATTTAATTGGGCAAGCCAACTGTCCTTTGCTGTATGTCGGTGGCGGAGCGATCTCTGCTGGCGCTCATGCAGAAGTTCTGGAACTGGCAGAGCATTTTGTAATACCTGTGAGTACGACATTGATGGGTAAGGGTGCTTTTGATGAGAACCATCCTCTGTCCGTGGGGATGTTGGGAATGCACGGCACGGCTTATGCTAACTTTGCTGTCAGTGAGTGCGACTTGCTGATCGCTGTGGGGGCAAGGTTTGACGATCGGGTGACGAGTAAGTTAGACGAGTTCGCTTCCCATGCCAAAGTAATTCACATCGATATCGATCCAGCAGAGGTGGGCAAAAACCGCCCCCCGCAAGTACCCATTGTGGGGGACGTGCGTCAGGTGTTAATTGATATGTTGCGTCGCTGTCAGGAGTTGGGTCTGTCAGGAAAACCGGATCGGACCACTGAGTGGTTGAAACGGATCGCTCGCTGGCGTTCAGATTATCCCTTAGTGGTGCCTCAATATGAGGATAGTCTATCTCCCCAAGAGGTAATTGTGGAACTGGGGCGGCAAGCACCTGATGCTTATTACACTACAGATGTGGGTCAGCATCAGATGTGGGCAGCGCAATTTCTGAAGAATGGTCCCCGTCGGTGGATGTCCAGTTCTGGTTTAGGTACGATGGGTTACGGGATGCCAGCGGCGATGGGCGTGAAAGTGGCTTTGCCCGATAAAGAAGTCATCTGCGTGGCTGGGGATGCTAGCATCCAGATGAATATTCAGGAATTGGCAACCCTGGCACAGTACGGCATCAATGTCAAAACCGTGATTATCAATAATGGTTGGCAGGGAATGGTGCGTCAGTGGCAGCAGACTTTCTTTGGAGAGCGTTATTCTGCTTCTAATATGGAAGCGGGAATGCCAGATTTTGTCATGCTGGCAAATGCTTTTGGTGTCAAAGGCATGGTGGTGCGGGAACGATCGGAGTTGCAAGGGGCGATCGCCGAAATGTTGGCCCACGACGGTCCCGTGTTGATGGATGTTCATGTCAGGAAGGATGAAAACTGCTATCCAATGGTAGCCCCGGGTAAGAACAATGCTCAAATGATAGGTTTGCCCGAACCTCCCCAGTCAGAAGCAGCGGATCTAATTTCTTGCCCCAGTTGCGGTGCCGAAAACCAGGTAACTAATAAGTTCTGCCCCGAGTGCGGCACGAAGTTGTAGATAATTGTGAATTGCGAATTGCCAATGGCTAATGGCAATAAATCATTGTAGCCCAGAAACCAGGTTTTGACAAAAAACCTGGTTTCTTAATTTAAGCATTGCCCATCTCGATTATTTATGCGCCTCGGACAATGCGGCTTTCCATTTGCGGACTGACAGGCGATCGCTCGCGAATGTAGTCGCCCACGACATCGACTAGCAGATAACCGGTATTCAGTTGATTATTGCCCCGGGCAAACATGCTGTAACCATCGCCACCTTTGATCAGAAAATCCTGAGTAACGACGCGGTAAGTAGCATCGGTTTGGAGAGGTTTAAATGAACCATCTTGCTGTTTAATTTGGATCTGGACGATGCGATCGCCCGCCGGTGCATGGGGGTTCCAGACAAAGCGCAACCCAGCAACTTGGGGAAAACTCCCCATACCTGATTCTACCTGACTGACTCCATGTTCTAAGGCTGCTTTGATTTGCTCTCCGATCAAGTCCAGTCGGGCGATCGTATTGCCAAAGGGTAGCATTTCCAATACTTGTCCGACTGTGACTGCACCTGGGGAAATGCTGGTGCGGATCCCGCCGCTGTTGACGATGGCGATTTGGCAACCGTCGGGGCGAGTTTTGGCCAGGATTGCATCGGCGACCAAATTGCCGAGATTTGTCTCACCACTGCGGAGACGCGCCCGATCGCCTTCCAGCTTGACCAAGGTCTGGCCAATTACCTGCTGCTGAAGTTCTTGAAGGGGTTCTGCATAGGTTACCAACTTAGCTTGAAATGCTGGATCTGGGGGAATGGTAGCATCAACAATATGGGGTTTTCCCGCCCAGTCAGTTAGCGTCCCCGCCCGATCGAAGGTCAAATGTAAATCGCTCAAATACTTGCCCCATTCCCAATCTGTTACTATCAATACCGGGCTACCATCGGGAGTTTTTGCCACCACTGGGTAAGGATTAGTAGCGCCAGAAATATTGCCCAGAGGGGTATGGGAATGTCCGCCCACCACGACATCAATGCCATCTAGCTGACTGGCCAATTCTAAATCCCTGGGGAAACCGATATGAGTCAGGGCAATAATTTTATTCACTCCTTGGGAGGTTAATTCTCGGACAGCTTGTTTGGCGGCCTGGATATGGTTGGTGAAGCGAACACTCGCACCCGGGTTAGAGAGAATGGATGTTTCTTCAGTTGTCAGTCCGAAGATGCCGACTTTTTCACCCTTAAGCTTGAGGATAACCCAGGGTTTGATTTTCCCTGCCAGGGGCGAACTTTCATCTACTTCAATATTAGCTGAGACCATGGGAAACTCAGCCCCGGCGATGAAATCAGCTAGCACTTGTTGTCCGCGATCGAATTCATGGTTGCCAATAGTAGCAGCATTGTATTGCATGGCATTGTAGAAGTCCAGGTCTGCCTGACCCAGATAGTGGTTAAAATACAAAGTGCCTTGAAAGATGTCGCCAGCACTCAGCAGCAGTAGGGGTTCGTCAGCGCTAGCACTTTCCCGACGCAACTGGTTGACGAGGGTTTGCCGCTGGGCAATGCCACCCAGTTGGTGCGCACCCATTTTAACAGGTTGCAGATAAGCATGGTGGTCATTTGTGTGTAGCAGCCGCAGGGTAAACTGTCTGGACTGAAACAGGGTAGGACGAACTACAGCTAGCAGAAGGCCAGCAAACAACAGAATCAATATTAAACGCGATCGCCACAAATGTCGCATAGGATACTTTGATGAACTATGTTTTACAAATTGATAGTATTATATAACAGATTGAGAGGGACAGGCTCGATCGTGGCGGACTTTAGTCCTTCTCTGCTGGTTCGTAGTAAGGACTTTAGTCCTTCTCTGCTGGTTTTCTCCGGACAAGCTTCCGATAGCCCTACGTTTATGAAAAATATGACTTTTTACATCGTGGATGTGTTTGCTATCGGCAAATATACTGGTAACCAACTGGCTGTGTTTCTGGATGCGGGAGCAATATCTGATGCCGAAATGCAACAAATTGCTCTGGAAATGAATTATTCTGAAACTACATTTATCACCTCAAATGAACTGCGATCGGGGGGGGGATACGACGTGCGAATTTTCACCCCGAACAAGGAACTCCCGTTTGCGGGTCATCCCACTTTAGGTACTGCCTTCATTATACAGCAAGCCCTGATTAAAAAGCCAGTCATTCGAGTCAACTTGAATCTGAAGGTTGGGCAAATTCCCGTTACCTGGGAAGGGGAATTTCTCTGGATGCGGCAAAATCAGCCGACATTTCACCGGGAATTGCCAGCAGAGGCGATCGCCCCCGTACTGAATATAGCGGTAGATGACATAGATACTCGGTTTCCAATTCAAGAAGTTGACACGGGAATTCCGTTTATTATTGTACCCTTGCGGACCCACAAAGCCCTGAAAGCTTGTCGGACCGATCGGGCGAAATACTTTGAATTAGTGGAGAAGACGGAAGCGAAGGAAATGCTAGTATTTTGTCGGGAGACTTACTCGACTCAAAACAATCTGAGCGTGAGGGTATTTGCGGAATATTTGGGCATTCCTGAAGATCCAGCAACCGGGAGTGCCAATGGTTGTTTAGCGGGATATTTGGTAAAATATCAGTATTTTGGTGAATACTCAATTAACGTGCGAGTTAAACAGGGATATGAGATTAACCGACCGTCTTTACTGTTGCTCAAAGCGCAGAAAAACCAGTCAGAAATTGAGGTTAATGTGGGAGGTAAGGTAGTAATGGTTGCCAAGGGAGAATGGGCCAAGGGAGAATGGGTTTAGTTATATCTGTAGGTTTGGTTAAGCGCAGTGCTACCCAACCTACAGATATGGTATTATAATAGTGGCGATATAACGCAGCCACAATCAGCTGCGTTATATCGCCAAGAATTTTTATCAACTGCACAAACTTTTTATGTTAGGCTATAATAGTATATAAAGAGAGAGATTGAGATTAACCAGAGGTGAAGTTATGGTGGAGACAATTCAAGCCAAGAATCTGGAACTGCATGAAGTAGAAGAAAAATTTGGTCTGCAATTGGTGGATGACGATCGCTTCTTCCGGGAATGGCTGGACGATCTGCCGAAACTTACCGATATAGAAAGGCAACGGTTAGACCGGGTGAAAGCCTGCTATTTGCACATCTCCAAATATCTCATGTTGGAAGAAAGCGTAAAAATGGTCGTGCTTTCACCGTTGCTGGATTTAGCAGGATTTTATCTGCCGCCGTTTAGAATCACAACAGAAAAGCAGGTGCAAATTGCAGTCGAGGATGAAGAGATAATTATCAAGGGAGAACTTGATCTGCTGGTTCTACATAACAATTTTTGGGTTTTAGTTATCGAGTCGAAACGTAATAGCTTGTCTTTAGAACCAGGAATTCCCCAGGTGTTAGCTTATATGCTAGCTAATCCTCATTCTGAAAGACCGATGTTTGGCATGGTCACCAATGGAGTGAATTTTATTTTCCTCAAAGTGAAGAAACAAGGGACGCCGCAATATGCGAACTCTGATGAGTTTGTGATGCGACGCTGAGATGATTTGTATACTGTCCTGAAGATTTTGAAGCGCATAGGTGAGTTGGCGTTCGGGTAGCAACTGTAAGTTGGGTTGAAGTACGAAACCCAACCGCCCTAAGGGCGATCGGGTATAAATCGGATTGCGGCGATATCAATCAGTAATAATTATGCTTCTCAAATCCATTAGTAAATCAGAGTTCAAGCAAATCCAGCGAGGCAGCTAATTGTCCACGACTACCCCCGTCAATTTGCTATGCTAGATTTGGGCGAACCTCTAGGGTGCTATGGACTCAGTTGGGAAAGTTCCTCCCATATTCAGCCAGTTATTGAGCGATCGACAGACCAGCGGACTCTCTGGATCGGAGTCGATCGACGCTTGGCCGCGATCGATCTACAGCAAGGTCACGTTTGCATCTCGTTATCCCTAATCATGCCAATTTTTCAAATCCTGATTGTCGAGGACCTTACAGCTATCCTCACCGAACTGGAAGTTTTACTCTTCAGTGGAAATCGGACTCTCAAGTGTTTTGATCTTTTACCAGATTTAACGGCAAATATATCAAATATATCAGTGTATGGATCTGATTTTATGATTCAAATGTTCGATGGTTCCAGCGGTGGGAAGAAGATCGGGAGTCAGAAAAAGTGGACTTAAAAGAACAGTTGCATACCCATTTGCTACATCTGGTGCGATCGCGGGATCCTTACTTGGCCACCGCCGGACATTTCTTCGTGCAGGAATACATCCGGGAACAGCTATCAGAATGGGGAACTGTAGAAACAGATGAATTTCTAGTCAATGGCAGGACTCATCAAAATCTCATCCTCCACCTGGAAACTGCTACCAACAAGCACAAACCCCCCATCTTAATTGGCGCCCATTATGATACCGTACCGGGAACCCCTGAAGCTGATGATAATGCCACGGGAGTAGCAGTCCTATTATAATTGGCAAGAATATTCGCTGCGGAACCCGGGAAACATCCCCTGCAACTGGTGGCCTTCGACCTGGAAGAATTCGGTTTATTGGGTAGTAGCCATTATGCTACCCAACTCCAGCAACAGCAGCAACCACTCCGTTTAATGATTTCTCTGGAAATGCTGGGTTATTGCGACCATTCTCCCAATTCCCAAGACTACCCAGTAGAGGTGTTAAAATACTTTTACCCCCATCAGGGGAACTTTATCGCCCTGATTGTCAATTTGCCCACATTGTTTGACACGATCCGCATTTCCCATATAATTAGTAAAGGGGGCATTAATTGTCGATGGTTGCCAGTACCCGATCGGGGTTTAATTCTGCCCGATACGCGACGCAGCGACCATTCCCCTTTCTGGGATGCGGGTTATCGATCGATCATGGTGACTGATACAGCTAATTTGCGCAATCCCCATTATCATCAAGGCAGCGACAGTCTTGACACTTTGGATTTAGATTTCCTCACCGGTGTCTGTCGCGGTTTGGCAGCTAGCATCCGCTATCTCTGAGAACAATTATACTGCAAAAGGACAAATGACGAATCAAAAATGGCAATTCTGGATTGACAGGGGCGGCACCTTTACTGATATCGTAGCTAAAGGTCCGGACGGTAAACTGGTAACTCATAAGTTGCTCTCAGAAAATCCCGATCGCTACCCCGATGCCCCCGTACAAGGAATTCGCGATATCTTGGGGCTGAGTCCCGATTTTTCTGGAACGGTTCGCCCCATTCCCCGCGATCTGATAGAAGTGGTGAAAATGGGGACGACGGTGGCGACCAATGCTTTGCTGGAACGCAAGGGCGATCGCGCGGTTTTGCTAATCACCAAAGGTTTTCGAGACGCCCTCAGAATTGGCTATCAAAACCGTCCCGACCTCTTCGCCCGTCAGATTATTTTACCAGAAATGCTCTACGAACGAGTCATCGAAGTTGCCGAACGCTACAGCCCCCAGGGAGAAGAGTTAATTGATGTCAATATCGATGCGATCGCCCCAGCATTGCAAGCTGCTTACGATGACGGGATCCGCAGTTGCGCCATTGTCTTCATGCACGGTTATCGCTATCCCGAACACGAGCAAAAAGTAGCTGACTTAGCACGGGCGATCGGGTTTACCCAGGTTTCCCCATCCCATGCAGTCAGTCCCTTGATGAAACTTGTCAGTCGGGGGGATACTACGGTAGTTGATGCCTATTTATCTCCAATTTTGCGCCGCTATGTCGATCTAGTTTATGGTCGCTTGGGGGAGGAAACAAACCTGATGTTCATGCAATCGAATGGCGGGTTAGTAAACGCCCAATTGTTCCAGGGTAAAGACAGTATTTTATCAGGTCCAGCAGGGGGAATTGTCGGGGCAGTCCAGACCAGCGCGATCGCGGGATTTGACAAAATTATCACCTTTGATATGGGGGGGACTTCTACCGATGTGGCCCATTACAATGGGGAATTGGAACGCAGCTTGGAAACGGAAATTGCTGGGGTCCGTTTGCGCACCCCCATGATGGCAATTCACACTGTCGCAGCGGGTGGCGGTTCCCTTCTCCAATTCGATAATGGGCGCTATCGCGTCGGTCCCGAATCAGCAGGGGCAAATCCCGGTCCTGCTTGCTATCGCCAGGGCGGTCCGCTAACAGTAACCGATGCCAACGTAATGCTGGGTAAGTTGCAACCGGAGTTTTTTCCCAAGGTGTTCGGTCCCCAGGGTAATTTGCCCTTAGATGGGGAAATAGTCAAGGAAAAATTTGCTCAGTTAGCAGCGGAAATAGGGGACGAGCGCCCGCCGGAACGAGTAGCAGCAGGATTTGTGGCGATCGCCGTCGAAAACATGGCCAACGCCATCAAGAAAATCTCCCTCCAGCGAGGATATGACGTTTCCAAATACACCCTCTGCTGCTTTGGGGGCGCGGGGGGACAACACGCCTGCTTAATTGCGGATGCCTTGAGAATGCAGCAAGTCTTTTTCCATCCTTTTGCGGGAGTATTGTCAGCTTATGGCATGGGTTTAGCGGATATTCGGGTATTGCGCGAACAGACAGTGGAAGCGCAATTAACCGCTGAATTAGTGCCAGACTTAGAACAGCAGTTGGAAAAATTAGCAGCGTCAGCTTTGGCCGAACTCGACTCAAAAAATGATATCTCCGTGCTGCGCAAGATTCACTTAAAATATCAAGGCACGGATTCATCCTTGATGGTGGATTTCAGCAATGCAGCAGAGATGCGATCGCAGTTTGAGGTCCAGCATCGCCAGCGTTACGGCTTCGTCATGGAGAATAAACAGTTGATTGTCGAAGCAGTTGCCGTCGAACTGGTGCAGTCCTCGGATATTCCCGAAGAACCGATCGTCCCACGGCGCACGGATGCAGCACCCCAACCAGTCGCCACTGTACCAATGTATAGTGGTAATAGCTGGCGGGAAACCCCCGTATTTCAGCGGTCGGACTTACAACCGGGAGACTGCATTACAGGTGCAGCTATTATTATCGAACCCACGGGCACGAATATCATCGAACCGGGATGGCAAGCAGAATTAACCCCCCGCAATCATCTGATTTTGCAGAAGACTCAGAATTCAGCATCTGTCAATTCCCCATCTGCCATCCAAAATCTCGCCTCCCCAGATCCAGTCATACTGGAAATTTTCAATAATCTATTTCGTTCGATCGCCGAACAAATGGGAACTACCCTGCAAAACACCAGCTATTCCGTAAATATCAAGGAAAGGTTAGATTTCTCTTGTGCCATCTTCGACCAAAAGGGACAATTAGTTGCCAATGCACCCCATATCCCCGTACATCTGGGTTCCATGAGTGAGAGTGTCAACAGTCTGATCTCGGAGTGCGGCGATCGCCTGAAACCGGGAGATGTTTACATTCTCAACAATCCTTATAATGGGGGTACCCATCTCCCCGACGTGACAGTAATTACTCCCATGTTCGATCTCGAAAATAAATCTTCTCCTCTCTTTTATGTGGTTTCCCGGGGACATCATGCCGATATTGGCGGTATCACTCCCGGTTCCATGCCACCTAATAGCAAGACAGTAGCAGAAGAAGGAGTGCTGTTGGACAATTTTCACCTGGTGGATGGAGGAAAATTCCGGGAAAAGGAACTGCGAGAAATTCTCGGTGCTGGTAAATATCCGGTCCGCAACCCGGTCCAGAATCTCGCCGACTTGCAGGCCCAAATTGCTGCTAATGAAAAGGGTTTGCAGGAACTCGAACGGATGGTAGCATCCTATGGTAAGGCCACCGTGCAAGCTTATATGGCCTTCGTTCAGGATAATGCTGAAGAATCAGTGCGTAGGGCGATCGAGACCTTAAAGGATGGCAGTTTCACTCTTCTACTGGATAATGGCAGTCAGATTCAAGTTACAATCGAGATCGATCGGGCGAGTCGCAGTGCCAAGATAGATTTTACCGGCACTTCGCCCCAACTGGAGAATAATTTTAATGCCCCATCTGCGGTCTGTAAAGCAGCAGTTCTCTACGTCTTCCGCACCCTAGTAAATGACGATATTCCCCTGAATGCGGGATGTCTGAAACCTTTACAAGTAATTATCCCGGCAGGATCGATTTTAAATCCCCGTTACCCAGCGGCGGTAGTAGCGGGAAATGTAGAAACTTCCCAAGCAATTACCGATGCTTTGTATGGGGCCCTGGGGGTAATGGCCGCCTCTCAAGGGACCATGAATAACTTCACCTTTGGGAACGATCGCTATCAATATTATGAAACAATTTGTGGAGGTGCGGGTGCGAGTGCCAACTTCCATGGCACCGATGCAGTCCATACTCACATGACCAATTCTCGCCTGACAGATCCAGAAGTATTAGAATGGCGATTTCCCGTACTTTTGACCAGCTTTGCCATTCGTGAAAATAGTGGTGGGAAAGGGCGTCATGCTGGCGGGAATGGAGTGGTACGTCGCCTGCGTTTTCTGGAACCGATGACTGCTGGAATACTTTCCAGTCGGCGTGTAATTGCACCTTTTGGGTTGCAGGGTGGTGCAGCGGGTGCTTTGGGAAAGAATTACGTGCAGCGCAGTGATGGGACTGTGGTAGAATTGGGCAGTACCGCGACTGTAGAAATGGAAATTGGAGATGAATTTGTCATTGAAACCCCTGGTGGTGGTGGATATGGTATCCTAGAGTAAATTAAGAAACCCGGTTTTTACAGAAAACCCGGTTTACCCTCGTTCCCTGGCTCCGCCGGGGAACGATTTATGGAGGCTCCGCTTCTAGTTGCAAATGGTGCAAAATATGAGTTAAAACCGACTAATTAGATTAAGTTGATACCAATTTATTTCACCGTGTTGACTGTGGAGGAGAGGTCATGACCGACAATTCTTTTTTCGACGAGTCGCAGATGACCGGTCTTTATGGGCGATCGCCAACCGTCGCAGATGACCGGTCCCTATGGGCGTCCGCGTAGCGTGCGCGCAGCGCATTCGTCTCCCAGCCCCTAAACATGATTAAACATGTGTTTATAAATCGCTATTGAAATCCCAAACCTCAAAATTGACGTTTAAAACATGACTGCTGAGGTCCCAAACCTCAAAATTGACGTTTAAAACATGACTGCTGAGGTCCCAAACCTCAAAATTGACGTTTAAAACATGACTGCTGAGGTCCCAAACATCAAAATTAACGTTTAAAACATGACTGCTGAGGTCCCAAACCTCAAAATTGACGTTTAAAACATGACTGCTGAGGTCCCAAACCTCAAAATTAACGTTTAAAACATGACTGCTGAGGTCCCAAACCTCAAAATTGACGTTTAAAACATGGCTGCTGAGGTCCCAAACTTCAAAATTGACGTTTAAAACATGGCTGCTGAGGTCCCAAACCTCAAAATTGACGAAAAATTAAACAATTTTTAAAGCAGTTCGAGGAAAGCAACCTTAGTCCCACGGAAACCGAGAGATCGCGCGATCGCCTGCATACCCAAATCTAGCGCCAGTCAATCAACCAAATAGCACCGTCGGATAGCGGCTGAAGATTTGAGTAACTATCACTTCTCACGTTGCAACCATAGCGCCGTTGCCTGCAACCATAGCGCCGCTGCCTGCACAAACCAGACGTAAGATTAGTAAGGCGGGTGAGGCGCACAATCATCTGGCAGGCGCGGGGGAGATAAATTATGATTTTTGGCGCCGTCACCCACCACAACTGCTAACTTGTCAAATATATTCTCAGAGTAAGTTCATACCAACTGTGGAGCATAGGAGAGGTAATGACCAACAATTCTTTTTTCGAGAAGCCTACAGAACAGTCCCGCGTCAAAGCAGAAATAGTCGCTAAATACTTTTGGGCTTGGGCAAAGGTGATTATCCCGAAGGCAAAGAAAAAACGGACAAACATCGCCTATATCGATCTGTTTTCTGGTCCTGGTATTTATGAAGATGGTTCTCAGTCTACACCATTGCTGATTTTGAAGCGTGCTATTGCCGAGCCCGATATGCGAGATATGTTAGTAACCATCTTTAACGATGTAGACTCGGGCCACACTCAGTCGCTTCAGCAAGCTATCAAATCTCTACCCGATATAAACAGCTTAAAACACAGACCAATAATTATCAACACTGAGATGGGAGAGGAAATTGCAGAAGAGTGGGATAAAGTTAAATTATATCCTACACTCTCTTTTCTAGATCCTTGGGGTTACAAGGGGTTGTCACTAAGTCTGTTCGGAACATTAATCGAGAGTTGGGGTTGTGATTGTATATTTTTCTTCAACTACAACCGGATTAATATGGTATTACATAATCCATCTGAAGAGAAGCACATGAATTCTTTGTTCGGCAAAGAGCGAGCAGATACCCTTCGAGAAAAAATAAAACCCATGCAACCTGAAGAACGAGAGTCAACTATTGTAGAAGCTATTTGTCAGGGTTTGAAAGAAGTAGGTGGAACGCACGTTCAGGAGTTTAACTTTAAAAATGCTAGTGGTAGCCGCACTAGCCATTATTTAATTTTTGTCTCCAAGAATCGGCGTGGTCTCTCAATCATGAAAGATATCATGGCTAAAAAAAGCTCTACTTTCTTTCAGAATGTACCGTCTTATGACTACAATACCCAGTCCGGACTTCGTCAGCTTTCACTGTTTGACCCTAAACCACTTGACGAACTTGAAGATATGTTGTTGGATAAATTTGCGGGTAGAACCATGACTATGATCGATGTTTATAACGAGCACTACGTTGATACGTCCTATATCAAGAAAAACTACAAAGATGCTCTCCGGAAGCTAGAGGAGAAAGGCAAAATAATAGCCGATCCGTCTGCTAGCCAACGACCCAAAAGAGAAGGAAAAATCACATTTGCAGACGAGGTAAAAGTTACATTCCCAGCAAAGCAGTAGCACCTCTATTTATTGGTTTTCGGTTAGGTTTTGCTCGATACTTTTCCCATCGTTTCCGATGCTGTTCCCAGGCGGCTGGCATTTGGTCCCAAATTTGCCCATCCAAAAGCCGCCCTCCAGCTTTGGGGGTGATACCGCCAACCTGCTTGAAGAAAAATGCTACCCCAGCATCCTGACATCGATCGCGGATATCCTGGGCCCACTCTATTTCCATCGGACGGTATTTTGGTCCCGACTCGCCACCAACAATCACCCAGTCAATTCCCGTTAGATCCAGTTGTAAAGGACTTAACAGAGGTTCGCATGAAAGAAAGCGCACTGCAGAGAAAACTTGCCGCAGACAGTCAACGCGGTGAATGTAGTTTTGATTCTCCACAGACACCCCCATCCAAACATTTTTATGCCAGTCTAGTTCAGAAGCTAACTCAAGCAGACGATCGTGCCGTTTGGTAAGAATTTGATATATATGCCAAGGTGTTTCACCCATTACCTCAAAAACTTTCTTCAGGAACCACACAGGTACTTCTTCGTGGAAGAGGTCACTCATCGAGTTAACAAATATTCGACTTGGTTTGCGCCACCGCTTTGGTTGTGCCAAACGGTCTTTATAGACTGTCAATGCAAACCCATTCGGAAAATTTGTATAGAACCGTTTGGTGAGTGCTTCTGCATAGCAGTGCGTACAACCAGGACTTACCTTGTCACAACCAGTCGTCGGGTTCCAGGTTCTGTCCGTCCATTCGATCCCAGTATTAGTGCTAGCCATATGCAAATTTAACCACAATAAATTAATTAATGTATGTTAGTAAATATAACACTAACTACTAAAATTATGTAAAGGTGAGACCATTTACTCAGACCGGTTGCTTATGGTACGGCCAGAACAACAGGTGCCCGATCGAGAGTACTGTGCAGAGGGTGGGGATGTATTTGTATACGAGACGAGCTGGTGGGGAGTCACATATAGCGGTAAGATGGATGGGAAGTGATTCCACCATCAGAACCGAAAACTAGGTGTAACACAATGACAATATCTAAAGGTGAGACAAACCTCTCTGAGTTAGAGCGAGCGATCGCGCTTTATCAGACAGCACTAGAGACCATTGAGTCAGCAAAACTAGGGCCGTCAAAAGCACAAGCAATGGAAGTGATCGCGGCCCGGGATGCAGTTCAGGCCGCCCTCAATGAAGAACCATTGGATGGGGTCGAGCCGGGAATCGCTTCCCGACCCTCCCTTTCGGAACCGGATTTGCGATTTTCACCGCATCCGGCTACTGGGTACTAGGCCCTTTTCATAGGTAGACTTAATAGGAATTACTTCCGTTAGCCCTTGCCGCCTGTCTTTTCTTCCCTTTCCTGGTTTAGCGAGTGGTTGTTCTGATAACCGTTAGTATCACCATTTTCAAGTCAGTTTTACCAGTTATCCATACCTTATCCTCCACTTGCGTTTCGGATTAGTTCCGTGGCTTTTTAGGATTACTCATTCCAGCAGCTTCCTAGTATCACCGACCCACGTCAGCGCTGGCTACCCAGCATCATCTACATTACTGTAGATGTTATCCCAGGAATTACCCCGGGCATTCGCTTCTTGGGCCATCCCTCCCCCCGTGGCTTGCGCTTAACATCTAACTTGTCCTGATGGACAGCACACGAGAGGTTACTTCGTTCCCTAACAACATTTCGCGATACCTTTAGGTCCACACTATACCCCGGGAGCTATTTGAGTACTATATTAGCCAGAGTCTAAAACTAATACTAGCTACCATTTCCTTTTTAGGCCAGCGCATATAGCCTTATTTCGCTGGTTCCTTATAACGAGGCTTGCACATGTTTGCCTGCTCTAACCTTGGATATCTTTCCTAGCGGCGTCACCGGCTTAGGCTGCCAGTTATCCTACATTTGAGTCCTCGCTTAGCACCACGATGATGTCGCTTCGTAGCACCGAGGACCGGTGTCACCCCCGTACCTGGGGGGAGGGGAATTTAACCCCCATGCGGTCAGAGTTCCCGGCTAATGAAACCGGGCTAGCGTTCCGTGTTTGACCACGTTAGGCTAGAACGAATCGCACAGACTCCGCCAAGAGTAGAGCAACTGTCTGTGAGTTGGATAGCAGGTTGAAAAAACAGGAAAAGGCGATCGCCAGCGCTGGTCCGTTGCCGGAATGGCGCGAGAGCTTGCAGCCACCAGAGTCAGCTTGGTGGTGGTTTTTCTAACCGCCGATCGACCGGTAGATGCGATTCGACTGGTTGTGGAATGCCTTGACGATTAGCGCCTTAGCATTGTCTGCTAGCTTGATCATGACTACTCTACAGTCTTTGGCGATCAAAGGATTGACCTGGCAACAGTCCTTTGGAGCCATTCTTCAGGGAGCCGGGTTGGCGGCGATCGGATCCAGCGCACTGACGTCAGAAGGACAGCAAAAGGTGAGGAACATTCTTAAGAAGACCGGCGTGCCCGAGCGTTTCCAGAGCGAGGCCACTCTGATTGTCTCATTAATGGTGTTGGGAGGTGTCTACAGCCTGTACAATTTCTTGCCCGGTCGTTTATACGAAAATGGGCTCTCAAGTTATCGGCAGGGGGAGTTGTCCGATGCAGAGGAAAATTTCTTACAGGCGCTCGAACTGAAACCCGATGATGAGAGGAGCAACATTGCTCTGGGAGAAGTTTACGAATCTATAGGCGATCTCGAAAAGGCGATCGCCCAGTACAAGCAGGCATTATCATCGGGCAATCCCAAAGCCTTTAACAACCTGGGGCGCGTGTATATTGACAGAATTGACCCCATCCTAAGAAGGAAAACTTTCTCCTCGCTGAGACCTACCTACGGATAGGCTTGCAGCGTGCCAAGGGCACCCGGGAGGAGCCAGATTTGAATGAGGATCCCGATTCCAATAATCCCAATAATATTAAATATGAATTGTATAGGAACCTGGGCTGGGCGCTGTTGGAGCAAAAAAAATATCCAGAAGCAGAGTCGGCACTGAAAAAGGCAATTGAATTTGACAATCAGACCCCCGAATTGCAGCTCGGCTCGGCCATTTCTGAGTGTCTGCTAGCGAAGCTATACAAAATTCAGGGAGATAAGCAACAGCGACAGATGAACTTGAGAGAGTGCCGGATGCTAGCCCGTCCGGAAACCTTAAATGAATACAAACGGTTGGTTCAGGATGAAGGTATAATGGCAGACTGCATCGACACAACTTTGATCGTCACGGGTCTGGACAAACTGCCCGTGGAATTTAATGAGTATTGTCGGGCATTGGCTGTGAAGAAACCACTAACAGCACTGACCGATCCTGCTCAAATAGAAGCTTTGGGGCAGAAGCTGTCAGAAAAAATTCAGCATGCGCTCGTTCCTCATGACAAACGCGCCTTTATCAATGGCAATTTAGTCTACTGGGTAACTGTGGGCGCAGGAGGGGATGTCATCGCCTTGGAGCCGACGAATAAACTGGCATCTGATGGAGTCCAATATACTCCCCTATTTGCCTTGTTAGAGTCAAATGCTACCCAAGATGCTCTGGCTATATTCCAAGTAGTGTTTTCTCCTGACGGTTCCTTTAATGTCAACCCCTTGTCAGAGGAGTCCAAATCTCTAGCAGAGCCCACCTACCATGCCCCCCGGACGCACGGCGAAAACCCGGGGGGCACGGCCGGAAAAATCGGAAACCCCTCAGGTAAAAACAATTACTGAAGATCCAGCTAAAATAGAAGCTTTGAGGGTAAAGCTTTTTGATGAAATTGACCGCGTTCGCGTAGCGTGCGCGCAGCGTGCGCGCAGCGCATACTTGGCGCATCGTCCCCAGTTTCAATCAAAATTTAGTCTACCAGGTGAGGGTGGACGTACCGTTCCGGAAAAATCGGGGGGCGATCGTCTCCTACGAACCCAAAATTCAACTGGCCTCTGACTTTGTCGTTCGCGTAGCGTGCGCGCAGCGCATAGAAATTCCCCTCCCCCAATTAGTTTCCCAAAATGCCACCGCGATGTCTCCTGTGTGCTGTGCGCGCAGCGTGGCGCAGCCATGTCCCCTGGGACAAGAGCTCTGGCAGAGATATCGAATCGACATAAGGCTCAATTCAAGGTAGTGTTCTCGCCTTTTGGAGCCTTGGAGGTCACTCCCTGGCAGCAGTAAGCAGGTAGACCATTGTTCCTATGTTCGTAGTAAGGACTTTAGTCCTTGCCCTCCGGAAGCACGAAGCGTGCTTACTACAAACGGAAAGCACTTTCTTCCTTGCCCAAGGTAAGCACGAAGCGTGCTTACTACTATGTATACGAACTGCTACGCAGCAGCTAGTGCGCGTAGCGCTATTAACAAATTGCGATGGCAAGCACGCTAGCGCTGACGCTGCTACGCGAAACGTGCTGACTACGAACGGAGAGCAACCCTATTCCAGCGAAAATGTGACAGCAGAGGATCTGACTTTTGCTGGCAAACAAAATCGGCAATTAAGTTTGCGGTCACGGGTGCGAGAAGAATGCCATTGCGGTAATGACCGACTGCAAGGGTTAAATTTTGCCAAGGACTGGGACCAAGAATTGGCAATTCATCTGGAGTTGCAGGTCGATATCCCCACCAAAACTCTTGGATCGGAAAATCTTTGATCGCTGGGTAAAGACGAATTGCCCGCCCTAACAATGCTTGCATTCCCTCTGGGGTATTGTGGGGAGTGAAACCTACATCCTCAACAGTAGCACCAATTACAATCAAACCATCCCGGCGGGGCACGATACCAGTATTGGGACCAAATAACACCCGTTGCAGGGGCAGTTCTTCGATGCCGTCCGGGTGTCGCGCTATTCGCCGTACCCCTTGTCGCGCATCGTGGTATGATTCTGGGACTCGCACTGATAGCATTTGCCCCTTTTTGGGATACACTGGCACGGACAGTAACTGACCCGACCACGCACCCGTTGCCAGGATGTAGTGCGACCCGCGCATTTCTCCCATGTTGGTCTGGAGACTAATAACTTTTCCTTGCTGCTGCTGGATTTCTTTTACTTCTATTCCCTCGCGCAGTTCCACCCCCAATAATTGTGCCGCCACTTGCAGCACTTTAGCTAGCGCCCTGCGATTATCAACCTGTGCATCATTAGGGAACCACCAGCCACCGACCACATCTGCTCCTAAACCATCCTGATATTGATGAATCTCCTCGGAATCTAGCCATTTGCCATCCGATTTTTCCGGAACGGTGGTAGTAATGTCATCAGGAATCTCGTAGACTGGGGCGAGAATGCCGCAGGACCAGTAGCCAGTGTCTAAGCCAGTAATTGCTGTTAACTTGCTAGTCCAGTCGGGATACATAGCCCGGCTGCGCAAACAAAGGTCAAGCATGGGACCTGGAGGAATGCCTTCACCTTGGGCCGCAAGCATACCCGCTGCGACATGGGCGGCGGCTTCGGTGAAGTTGCGACTTAAGACTCGTACCTCGCGCATCCCACGCAATTTTAACTCGATCGCGATCGAGAGACCGATCCAGCCACCGCCGATAATTAGGATGTCAGTAGATGAACTCATGGTTGGTGGTTTGTTATCATCTCTAAGGGTAATGTGGGCTGTGCCCACATTACTGTGAACAGCTTACCAGGATACAACAGGGTAAGCGCAAGAATCATGCTTGGGGCATCTATTCTCAACTATCATGATAATGATTGCCATATTATTGCCAATATTGCACAAAGCGTGAGAATGATTTTGTGGTGGCTCGAACCACATTTTGGCACAATTTTTCTTGCCTTTGCCCTGCAGGATACAATTATTAGCCATTAGCCATTATCTATGCTTAACTAGTGGAAGAACAACACCAAGCCAAACGTTCTCTGGTTTCCATTGCCAGTATTGTGGCTGCTGCCACGCTGATTAGTAAAATCTTTGGGTTGGTACGCCAGCAAGCGATCGCGGCTGCTTTTGGCGTCGGTCCCGCCGTGGATGCCTACACCTACGCTTATGTTATCCCTGGCTTTCTGTTAGTGTTGCTAGGAGGCATCAATGGACCCTTCCACAGCGCGATCGTCAGCGCCTTAGCCAAGCGCAAGCCTGTAGAAGCTGCCCCCCTGGTAGAAACCATCACTACCTTAGTTAGCTGTATTTTACTGCCCGTTACCATTGCTTTGATCTTCTTTGCCCATCCCGCCATCGATCTGGTGGCACCAGGCTTAACTGAGACCCCAGAAGGGATGGAAATTCGGGCGATCGCGATCCAGCAATTCCGGATCATGGCATCGCTGGCCCTACTTGCGGGTTTAATTGGCCTGGGTTTTGGCACTCTCACTGCCGCAGATCGATATTGGCTGCCCTCCATCAGTCCCTTATTTTCCAGTGTAGCATTAATTGCAGGCTTAGGGATCTTAGCCCTGCACCTGGGGGAGAAAATTATCCAGCCCGAATATGCCCTATTAGGGGGAGTTGTCTTAGCCTGGTCTACTCTGGCAGGTGCTATCTTACAATGGTTAATGCAGCTTATTGCCCAATGGAGATCGGGCTTAGGCAGCTTACGTCCCAGGTTTAATTTTCGCCAGCCTGGGGTCACCGAAGTGCTCAAGGTCATGGGGCCAGCCATCTTTTCCTCTGGCATGATGCAGATTAATGTCTGGATCGATTTATTCTTTGCTTCTTTCATTCCCCAAACTGCTGCTGGCTTAGCTTATGCTGGTTTATTAGTGCAAACGCCCTTGGGAATTCTTTCCAATACGATCTTGGTGCCATTGTTACCAATGTTATCACGGTTAGCAGACCCCAATGACTGGCCAGAACTGAAATTGAGAATTCGCCAAGGGTTGATCGTCACAGCTTTAACTACCTTGCCCCTGGGGGCGATGACGATCGTCCTGGCAGTCCCGATCGTGAGGGTAGTATACGAACGCGGTGCCTTCGATCTGGGTGCTTCCCAATTTGTCGCACCGATGCTGATGACTTACGGCCTAGGAATGTTTGTCTATTTAGGGCGTGACGTTTTAGTGAGAGTGTTTTATGCCTTGGGTGACGGACAGACGCCCTTTAGAGTCAGTGTAATTAATATAGCATTGAATGTCCTGCTAGATTATCTGCTGATTAATAGCTTCGGGGCACCCGGTTTAGTCCTCGCCACGGTCGGCGTGAATGTGATTTCAATAGTGGCCATGTTATGGTTACTACATCGCAAGCTGCATAGTTTGCCCTTATTGAAATGGAGTTTGCCGATCGCCTCTCTGATCGTCGGCAGCATATTAGCTGGTTTGGCCAGCTTCGCCACTTCTGAACATTGGGAGCAAATTTTCGGGATAGAAGGCTTGGTAACCCAAATTTTGCAACTGATTGTATCAGCAACTGTCGGCTTAGGGGTATTTGCCCTATTTGCCACCCAGTTAAAATTACCAGAAGTTGACATATTTATGTCCCGCCTGCGGCAGAAGTTCATTAAGTAGCAGTCAATTACTAATGGCTAATCGCAATAATCAATTAGCCATTAGAATTAGCTACATCTGGCGCTGAAACTCTTCGAGTAGATCCATCAGATTCATTTGTGCCTGCATGGGAATGAGTTCAGCTAGAGGGATTTCCCGTTTGCCGCCGCCTAGCTTAACAGGAATATTTTGCAGGATTTGTAGCACCTGGCCTTCCTGTAGAGTATTATCGGCAAGCATGGGATAGAATTGCTCTGCCAGGACGGTATGCAAATGGGCATCATTTAAGTAGAGATGCCATTTAGCGATGTCTATGTAGACTTTGTCGCCAATTTCGGCGGCCAGTGATTCAATTGCTTCTGTCGTGTTCCAGTTAGCACACATAATTGCTCTAGTATGATATCCTAATTATAGGAGCAAATCCGCCCCTTATCCCAATATAGCACTAAACTGCTGGTTTGTAGTAAGGACTTTAGTCCTTCTAAGGATTATACTACCAAGGAGAAGATATGGCAATGGTAACCTCTACAATTGTCTCAAAAGAATCAGAAGTCATCACGCTAGATGACTATATGCGCAACCCCCCAGAGATGGAGTGGGTGGATGGACAATTATTGGAGAAAAATGACATGACACTCAAGCACGGTCGGATGGGGTCGAGCCGGGAATCGCTTCCCGACCCTCCCTTGAGGAACCGGACTTGCGATTTTCACCGCATCCGGCTACTGGGTACTAGGCCCTTTTCATAGGTAGACTTAATAGGAATTACTTTTGTTAGCCCTTGCCGCCTGTCTTTTCTTCCCTTTCCTGGTTTAGCGAGTGGTTGTTCTGATAACCGTTAGTATCACCATTTTCAAGTCAGTTTTACCAGTTATCCATACCTTATCCTCCACTTGCGTTTCGGATTAGTTCCGTGGCTTTTTAGGATTACTCATTCCAGCAGCTTCCTAGTATCACCGACCCACGTCAGCGCTGGCTACCCAGCATCATCTACATTACTGTAGATGTTATCCCAGGAATTACCCCGGGCATTCGCTTCTTGGGCCATCCCTCCCCCCGTGGCTTGCGCTTAACATCTAACTTGTCCTGATGGACAGCACACGAGAGGTTACTTCGTTCCCTAACAACATTTCGCGATACCTTTAGGTCCACACTATACCCCGGGAGCTATTTGAGTACTATATTAGCCAGAGTCTAAAACTAATACTAGCTACCATTTCCTTTTTAGGCCAGCGCATATAGCCTTATTTCGCTGGTTCCTTATAACGAGGCTTGCACATGTTTGCCTGCTCTAACCTTGGATATCTTTCCTAGCGGCGTCACCGGCTTAGGCTGCCAGTTATCCTACATTTGAGTCCTCGCTTAGCACCACGATGATGTCGCTTCGTAGCACCGAGGACCGGTGTCACCCCCGTACCTGGGGGGAGGGGAATTTAACCCCCATGCGGTCAGAGTTCCTGGCTAATGAAACCGGGCTAGCGTTCCGTGTTTGACCACGTTAGGCTAGAACGAATCGCACAGATTCAGTTAAGGTTAGGCTCTTACTGAAAAATTTACAAGGAATCTAATGAACAAGGAAGAGAAGTTTATACAGATGCGCCCTGTCGCACTATTGGCAGGGGACGTAAGCCTGATGTTGCCTACCTCACCCCGGATCTGCTGGCCCAGTTTGGCAATGAGGCAGTGCTTCCTCAGAGTTTCCCCTTGATCGCTGAAATAATTTCCCCTACGGATTTTGCCGAAGAAGTCATTGGCAAATCTCAAGAGTATTTACAGTCTGGTTGTCAGGAAGTATGGCTAGTGTTTCCTGAAAGTCGTTGGATAATTGTGACTACTACCGAATCACGACAGGTATTTGTTTCCGGTGACGTTGTCAGTACTCAGAAAGTCCTGCTTGGTTTCAATGTAGCCGTCGATGAATTATTGGCTTAATTGATATCGGGCCATTAACAATGAACCATTAACCTTTATCCTGAAGAAGATTTGGGCGGACTGTCCGCAGATGATGTTTGGGAGTAGGAGGCGATCGCAAAGACATAGACTCCATGGCCCAACAGCAGCAGTAGCCAGGTGAGGGTAAACCAGTGTACCCACAGCAGGGTTTGAGGTCGCAAAATGTGGAAGAACCACAAACCAGAATTGCTAACGGCAAAAACCGCTACATGGAAGGCAAAATTCATCCGATCGTCCAAACGTCGGTAGTCTGGGTCGCGGCGATCGGGTTGACGAGGCCATTTCGGAGGCATAAGCAGTACAAGCAAAATCGGGAGTAGTTCTAATATACACAGGTTGTCGTTAAATAAAGTTAGAATTCAGTAAGATGAAACGGAGCTGTACACTGAAGAACAGGTATGTGAAGAACAGGCACTATTTTCGCAAGCCCAAGCTAAAACGCCGCTCTCACCTGGCGATCGCCGTTTTGCCCGATGCCGATGCGGCTTTTCGGCCTACCGGCTACTGCAACACCACGGCATGTCACCTGAGTATTTAGCCCTTGTGGGCACTGAATACAACAGTCCGGAATGGGTAGGTCTGTTCAAACCGACCCAAATTGCCCTGGGTCAAGCCTACCGTCTGGCCATCTTTACTGGAATCTCTGGCTTGGTACTTACCGGTACCCTAGCGGTGGCCTATCAGCTAGGACTAATTCCTTTTGAAGATATCAATTGGTTGCTGTTCGTTCCAGCTGTTAGTCTGTTCTTAGGCTTCTGTGGAGCAGCGATCGGAGCTTTAATCGGTTTCTTCGGAGAAGGCAACACTGCCAGTTTTTATCGCCATCAGCTGCGTCAAGGTCGGTACTTGTTAATGATCGAGGGACCAGAAAAGATCGTCCGCCGGGGAAAGGAAGTTCTCAGCCAATACTCTACTCCCAGAAGACTCTAGATGGCCTGATAATCTCCGGACTTGCCGCCGGTTTTGCTCAAAAGACGAATCGATTCAATCTGGATCGACTTTTCCAAGGCTTTGGCCATATCATAGAGAGTCAGGGCGGCCACGGAGACTGCGGTCAGGGCTTCCATTTCCACACCGGTTTCGGCTTGAGTTTTGACTGTAGCTCGAATCTGATAACCAGGCAACTGGGGGTCTGGGGTCAGCTGCACCTCAATTTTCTGCAGGGGCAGGGGGTGACACAAGGGAATCAACTGTGCTGTTTGCTTTGCTGCCATAATTCCTGCTATCCTAGCAGTGGCTAACAGATCCCCCTTGGGGGCGTTACCCGATTGTATTGCAGCCAAGGTTTCTGGCAACATCCGCACCTGACTGGCAGCTACGGCTTGTCGGACAGTCTGGGGCTTGGCGGAAACATCCACCATCTGGGCTTGTCCCTGCTGGTCCAAATGGCTGAAAAATTTTACCGTTCCGGAAAAATCGGAAAAATTTGTTGGTCTAGTTGTCATTCTGTGAAAATGTGTTAGTATAGTTTAAGTGGAGGTTAGGGAACACCCAAAACTCCCATTTCATTTGGACAAGGGCTTGTAGCTCAGTGGACTAGAGCACGTGGCTACGGACCACGGTGTCGGGGGTTCGAATCCCTCCTAGCCCGTTTCTCCGGCGATCGTTCGTAGTAAACGCAAAGCGCGTTTGCCGTTCGTAGTAAACGCAAAGCGCGTTTGCCAGGTAATTACTCACAATTGACGAAAACCGGTAGTCAAGGAAAGCTAACAGCCGGTGGATGGGTTTCGTGGGTCAACCCAACCTACAGATGAAAACCGGTAGTCAGGGAAAGCTAACAGCCGATGATTGGATTTTGTGGGCCGACCCAACCTACGGTTGACGCAACAACTGACGTTCTAGCTCTTGGCGCTGTTTGGTCAGGTCTCGTATTTGATCGGCGCTGATTCGGTCAAAGACCTCGGTAAAAGTTTGTATTACTTGCTCACTAATATCATCCAGCCAAAAACAACCAGCACTAACTACCATTTCCCTTTTCGGCCAGCGTATAAGCCTTATTCCGCTGGTCAATAGTGACGAGGTTTACATAGGTTCGCTTATTCTAACTATCAGCATCTTTCCTATCGCGCAGCGTGGCGCAGCCATGCGGCATCACTGGCTTAAACTGCCAGCTATCCTACATTTAAGTCCTTGCTTCGCACCACAGCGATATAACTCCGTAGCACTAAGGACCGGTGTTACCCCCGCGCCTAGGGAAGGGGAATTTAACCCCCATGATAACCAGAGTTTCTGGCAAATGAAACCAGACAGACTTTCACCGTTACCGATTTACGCCTGAACGAATCGCACTTTTATTTCTATTCCATATTCACTGTTCTGATAATCTTCCCATACAACCAACTCTTCTGGCACCGGCGATGTTCTTTCCGGAGTCGGATAATTCTTTGGTTTCCTGTCAGTGACCGGTTGGGATTTAGGGAGGATACTGACAATTATAGCAAACACAGCCGCCAGCAAAAAGCAGGTTATTGCTATTGCTAATAAAGTTTTCACCCATGCCGATGATGCCGAGGATCCAGAACTCCAGGCGCTATGATGACGGTTGGGGACTGCGACCCGTCTATTGCCTCTCGCGGCAAACCGCATATAATACAGTCTGGTTCCGAGTTTTCCTGTGGTTGGTGGGGACCGGAGCAATAAGGGTATTGTTTTCCGTCTTTTGGTTTCCCATCGCAGATCCATTTACCTTGTGGAATCAACTTCCCTCACCTCCCTAGTGTCAGTTATCAGTTATCAGTGCTTTTGCATCTCCTGGTGGGCGGTGCCCACCCTACTTCCTCTGGCTATTCTCTGCACTCACCCCAGAGGGTCAAGGTACAGGGCGGTAAATCCTGGTTGCTTGGTGGCCCTGGCGATCGCCTCCTCTCGATCTCCCCATTTATGCTATCTAGTTCCCGATTGTATTGCACAACCTTATTGGATTTTGTGCGATTCGTTCTAGCCTAACGTGGTCAAACACGGAACGCTAGCCCGGTTTCATTAGCCGGGAACTCTGACCGCATGGGGGTTAAATTCCCCTCCCCCCAGGTACGGGGGTGACACCGGTCCTCGGTGCTACGAAGCGACATCATCGTGGTGCTAAGCGAGGACTCAAATGTAGGATAACTGGCAGCCTAAGCCGGTGACGCCGCTAGGAAAGATATCCAAGGTTAGAGCAGGCAAACATGTGCAAGCCTCGTTATAAGGAACCAGCGAAATAAGGCTATATGCGCTGGCCTAAAAAGGAAATGGTAGCTAGTATTAGTTTTAGACTCTGGCTAATATAGTACTCAAATAGCTCCCGGGGTATAGTGTGGACCTAAAGGTATCGCGAAATGTTGTTAGGGAACGAAGTAACCTCTCGTGTGCTGTTCATCAGGACAAGTTAGATGTTAAGCGCAAGCCACGGGGGCAGGGATGGCCCAAGAAGCGAATGCCCGGGGTAATTCCTGGGATAACATCTACAGTAATGTAGATGATGCTGGGTAGCCAGCGCTGACGTGGGTCGGTGATACTAGGAAGCTGCTGGAATGAGTAATCCTAAAAAGCCACGGAACTAATCCGAAACGCAAGTGGAGGATAAGGTATGGATAACTGGTAAAACTGACTTGAAAATGGTGATACTAACGGTTATCAGAACAACCACTCGCTAAACCAGGAAAGGGAAGAAAAGACAGGCGGCAAGGGCTAACAGAAGTAATTCCTATTAAGTCTACCTATGAAAAGGGCCTAGTACCTAGTAGCCGGATGCGGTGAAAATCGCAAGTCCGGTTCCGAAAGGGAGGGTCGGGAAGCGATTCCCGGCTCGACCCCATCCACCTTATATGCTAGGCTATCTTTAGGAATCTGCCTCAGTTTCTCGATCGCCTCAATCCATTTAGCTCTAGCATCGGAAAGTTGGGGTATATTTTTAGCAGCAGCGGCGATCGCTTCTGCGTTATCCAAGAGTTGCTGTGCATACTTCTCCTTATCCAGATGCCCATTCATTATTCTCCGCTGACTCTGGTAATTTGTTAATAAACTCTGGGCCTCTGAGTAGAGTCGGGAACTTCCTGGAATCTTTTGCAACTGGCCGATCGCCTCTTCCATGCGCTTGCGTTCCCGATATAATTCTGGTAATGTTTGGGCATTCTCAAATAGAGTCCTAGCTGACTCAGCTTGGTCTTTTGCCTTATCGATCGCCTGGCGATCTTTCTCATCCTCTTCAACCTTTACTGATGGCGAATTATTGCCCAACTGTTCTATCATTGCGGGCACAAATGCCATGGCCGAGACGATCGCAATGCCCAGCCCGATCGCAGCAGCAATTGTATTAATCCCTACTTTAGAGGTTGTCTGCCCAGGGGTAGGAGGAGGGTTGGTTGATGAACTGGGCGACAAGACGACCGTAGTTCCGGTATTATTTTGCAAGGATCTGACAGCTTGCAGAGCCTCGGTTGCTGACTGATAGCGCTGACGGCGATCGCGACGCACCATGCGATCTAATACCTTGGCTACATTATCGGAGACCTGCGCTTTCTGCCGCCACATAATTTCATCGATATCCCGGTCTCTTGGCAGCCGTTCGGGCTCCAGACCGGTCAAGGCTTGGAGCCCGAACGTGCCCACGGCATAGACATCGCTGCTTAAATGGGGGTAACCCTCAATTTGTTCGCTGGGCATATAGCCCGGAGTACCGATCATCACGGTGGGAGACCCCCGACCATTAATCCCCCCAGCTGTAACTTGCTTTACCGCCCCAAAATCAATCAACACCAACCTCCGATCTTCATGGCGGCGGATGATATTACTCGGCTTAATGTCCCGATGCACTACATTGTGACGGTGGACAAATTCTAGCACGGCTAATATTTCCGATACTAGCCCGAGCGCTTGTTCGAATGGCAGCCTGCGATCGGGAAGCAATTCATCACTCAAAGGATGTCCGTCAATAAATTCTTGAACAATAGAGAACTCGCCCTTTTTCTCAAAATAAGCCAGTAGCCGAGGAATTTGCAAATGTTCTCCCAGCTTTTCTAAAGTTTCCGCCTCTGTTGTAAACAAGCGTCGGGCCGTCTGCATAATTTCAGGATTGGGGTCAGCAAGGTGTAGTTGCTTAACCACGCATTTGGGGTGACCGGGGCGCTTAGTATCTTCTGCTAGATAGGTTTGCCCAAAGCTACCTGAACCCAGGGGGGCCGTGACTCTGTAACGTCCATCTAAAATTTGTCCGATTTTTCCGGAACGGTTTATGGCAGGTTTCCTTGACCAACTGTCGGGCGGGCATCGCCTACCTCATTATACATCACCTGGCAACTATGGGGTCTCGCTGTAAAAAATATTCAGCCTGTGCCGGTGGTCAATCACCGTCACCCTTAAGATTTCTCGGTTAGGGAGTGAAGAGTAGTAGTATTGCGTAAGGTGCGTAGCGATCCGCACACGCACGGGTGCGATCGTTTTCCGTCTCGTAACGAAAAAAATCAGTCACCCTTCGGTTCGCACAAAAAGAGAGACACCGACCCGTAATGCACCGGGTGGGGGCTAAAAAACCCGGCTTTTGTCAGAAACCGGGTTTGCAAGATAGTACAATTGTGAAAAAAGAGGGAGAGTTTATCCTTGAATAACTGCACTGACAGTCTGACTCCAAGGACCGGGTTCGCCTCGCTTATTCACCCAGCGCAACATATAATAAGCAATTTGACCGGCATGTTCTTCCCCATAGGAGGCAATGTAAGGGGTCGCTGTATCTATTCTCAAAAACTTTAACTCACTGGGTCCAGTGGGCGCAGATCCTCCTACCTTCACCCAAATTTCACAACCCATCACCCCAGATGGTTTCGCCCGACGGTTGGGGGTTTGCTCATCCACAAAACGAATCGAGTGCCGCAGGCGCGAGTTCGCATCCACCCATCCCATAGGTCGAGTTGTCGGCACAGCAGTTCGGGTGCGAACTGTCTGGGGCACCCGTATTTTCAAGGCTGCCTTGTGGCCATCGGTTACCTTGGGGTTGGCCTGCAATTGCTTGGTGAGACTGCGCAGAAGTGACTCATAATCCTTGCGAGAATCAATTTTATCCTGGCGGACACTCTCAGCAGCAGCTTGCTTGGCAATATGATCGCTATAGGTATTTTGCCACTTACCTTGCTTGTTGGTCAGCATGGTCAAGTTATCTTGGGTCAATCCTAACTCGCTCAGATTAGCAGTCAGGTAGTTGACGAAGTTGGCTTCCCAGCTTTGGAACTCTGCGTCAGAGCGTGGGATAAAGTCCGTCATGATTATCTTATTTTATGTGTTACTGTATCGAATTCTATCAGCACGACATCCAATGCGCAATCAAAATTGCTTAAGAGAAAAAAAGTCGAGTAATCCGAACCAGTTGTGCTACTTGCCGAACTCCGGTCGCTACTCAAGGCGCGACAGTCACTACTTTCTGAACTCCGGTCGTTACTCAACCCGCACAGTCCACTATCCAACCCGCACAGTCCACTATCCAACCCGCACAGTCCACTATCCAACCCGCACAGTCCACTACCAAACCCGCGACAGTCACTATCCAACCCGCGACAGTCACTATCCAACCCGCACAGTCCACTATCCAACCCGCGACAGTCACTATCCAACCCGCACAGTCCACTATCCAACCCGCACTCGTTCCACTCCCCCAGCACTCGTTCCACTCCCCCAGCACTCGTTCCACTATTATGGCCTGACATCCGTTAACTGATTTGATTTGTGCAGCATATAGCTGGCGATAACAAACCGGGTTTCTCTGAGAAACCCGGTTTGAAGATATTGCAAATTGTTACCGTTCCGGAAAAATCGGACGATGGGGCGATCGCACTGGCCACCCCACATCCAATACCTCTCGGTTAAGCAGGGGGGCGGGAGATTGCTAGTGCTCCTGCGTCGCACCGCTGCGCTTTTACGAAGTGCGCGTAGCGCTACGGGGGTCTCTTCAATTGCCCATAAGTTAATCCCTACGTAACCCCCCCTCGCAATGACAACTTATATCCTTAACCGAGAAGTATTGACCCCACATCAACCCAACTGGCGATCGCCTAATCAGCAAGACCAAACCGCTGCAAGAGTTCCTCGCGGGATAATCTCAGCAGTAATGGCATTAACTCTCCTGATGGTAAAGCCAACAACGGTTGAATAATTGCTGTTATTTCTTCATCTAACTCTCCAAAGCGCACCCCGAGCAAATCTTCTATTATCGCGCGACGTTCCTGTTGAATTCCTTGTTGAATTCCCTGTTGAATTCCCTGTTGAATTCCCTGTTGAATTCCTTCGCGGAGCGTTTGTTCCCGCTCTTGCTGATAAAGTGGTTCTAATCGCATAACTAACTCCAGGTCCGATGACTCTAAATTTTGCCTCAGTCGCAAATTTTTCTGCAAGTTATACAGTAACTCCAAGGCTGTTGACCGCAAGGGGTTGTCTGGAGATAGACTCTCCAATTCATCAATGGCCTGTTTTTGCACCCCTCCTCGTCCCAGCAGCCTCAACCAAAGGGTTTCTTGTGTGCGGGGTAGCTGATGAATGACCACGATCGCAGTTCTCCCATAAGCTGGCAGAAAGTACATTCCCGGCAACCAGTCAGCATCTTCTTTAGCGCCAAATCCAGACAATATCCTCTCCGATGCTGTCGGCGTCAGGAGCCATAATATTTGTAAGTCATCCTCAGAAAGTTTGATCTCATTCCGCGCTGCTTCTCGCTTAGCTTCTGTAATTGCCACTAACAATTTTAGTCTACAAGAGCGGATTTCGTCAACCGTGACTGGATTGCGGAATGACTCAAATAGAGACCGGTTCGCTGCCATCCGCCCTAATAAACCTAGGTCGCGATGTAGCTCCGCGAGCTTTTCTGGGTTCGGAATGAACCACCCATCTATTTCCAGTACCTCTGATATAATTTCACGGGCCGCTATGAATTCCCCATATGGTCCTAGAAACCTATCTAAGTAGTCTTTGGCGAATTTGTCGAACAGTAATCTGGTCATCTTTGCTTGCTCATTTCTCGAATGTCGCCTCTTCGGGGCTTCGCGTTATTCAAAACCATCTGCTATTATTATATAGCCCCGATCGCATTAATTGTCATCCCACCCGATTTCTCGGGAGCGGTTGATGGCCACCGGAGCTGTTAAGGTTGGGTAGATCCTACCCAACCCAACGGGCGATCGCCTAAGACAGCAACTCCAAGGCAGTTGACCGCAAGAGGTTATCGTTCGAGAGATTCTCCAAGTCAAAAAATTGATTCATTGTTCTTTGGTCATAGAAAGTACGTTGTCCTGTTGGGGTCGCGCCACAGGTGGAGCGCCTATGCTATTATTATACTACCCCATCTCAATCTCAGCAACAGTTGATGTTGCCAAGGGCACATTGGGCCCACCCTACGGTAAAAAATTATGTCATACAGCGATTTTACCCTTGACCAGCTCGAAACGGAATTTAATTTAATTGTTCGGGAACGATCTGTCTTGTTTCCGGATGTCGAACCGGTCCCTCCTAGTGCTTGGTTACAAGAAACCTTAGCAGAGAATATTCCCTTAGCTTTAGACATTAATACCGAGAAAGCTCGCTCCAAGATGATTGTGACTCCCATCTTAATTGAAATCCGGAAAAACTTCAACCGACAGATCGGTTTGTTTTCAGGTCGAGAGTTTAATGTGGACAAAGAGAGAGGACTCAATGGCAGATGTGATTATATTATCAGCCAGTCTCCCAAACAGTTAAATGTCGCTGCTCCCGTTGCCGTATTAGTGGAAGCCAAAAATGAGAATATCCCATCTGGCATTCCCCAATGTCTGGCAGAAATGGTGGCTGCACAACTATTCAATCAAAAGAAAAACAACCCCATCCCTTGTATTTACGGCGGCGTGACCACTGGAAGTAACTGGAAGTTTATGAAATTAGTTGAGAATACAGCGGCTATTGAAGCGGGAGAACATTTTATCGGCAACATCGAGTCCCTGCTGGGGATTTTAACCCAGATCGTTGAGACAACTCGACCTTGAACTGGAAGAGAAGGATGGTAAGCGGTGCCCACCCTACTAAGGACTGGACGAGCTATGAGATGAAGAGCGTTCCGCTTCGATGTCTACCGTTCCGGAAAAATCGGGACGCTAGCTGCTGCGCTAGCGCGAAAACCCCGAAGACATCGATCGCCGGTAGAATCAACTCGGTTTCTGGCCGTCACGCCTGGAGTGGGGAGTCTCGCAGATGCGATCCTATCGGGACAAGAGCGAAAAAATAGGCGTGGCTTGGGCATCAAACCCTTTCACAGAGCCATTTTTAGGTCGCGATGTCTGATTTTTCCGGAACGGTGGGGTTTTTGCCATGCATCCCTCAGACATCGTAGGGTCTCCTTGGACGCAGGCGAGCGGGTTTCAGCCATTTAATAGCCTTCTTCGATGTCTACCGTTCCGGAAAAATCGGGACGTGCGAAAACCCCGTATCCCTTGCGGGAGCGCAGCAATACGACACGACGTAAAATCCTCACTCCGTAAGGGTTTGAGCAGCTTTTTGCCTGAGAAAATTGCTCTTGACCCGCTATGAAAACTTTATTAAGACAGAAGCCATAAAAGTATACCCGTATATAAAATCATTGATTACGTTAAGTGACCATAGGATCTCCAGCGTAGCGTGTTGTTGCGCTATGCCCACACCACGGTTTAGGGCTACTAAAGAGCGAACCTAGATCGCCATTGAAGTCACGCGCAATTATAGATAGAACATGTACAACACAGAACTGCCAGCAAAGCAGGGACTCTACGATCCACAATTTGAACATGACGCCTGCGGTGTCGGGTTCATAGTCCATATGAAAGGAAAGAAGTCCCATGATATCGTGGAGCAGGCCCTGACGATCCTTTTAAACCTAGACCATCGGGGTGCCTGCGGTTGCGAAAAGAACACCGGTGATGGAGCGGGGATTTTGATGCAAGTGCCGCACAAGTTCCTGAAGAAGGTGACTGCTGCGGAAAATATCACTCTGCCAGAACTGGGTCAATATGGGGTGGGGACGATCTACTGCTCGCCAGATCCGGCCACGCGCGCCAAGAGCCAACGGATTTTTGAGAAAGTAGTAGCAGAAGAGGGGCAGGAGATGCTCGGGTGGCGCGATGTACCGACGGACAATTCCGAGATCGGCAAGACGGCGCAAGCAAGCGAACCGTTTGTGCGCCAGGTTTTCATTAAACGGGCCCCGGACATCCCTGACGACTTAGCTTTTGAGCGGAAACTATATGTCATCCGCATGCGCACTCACGTTGCGATCCGCAAGGTGGTAGATCCTTATTGGTATGGGGTCAGTCTCTCTTGCCGCACGCTGATATATAAAGGCATGCTGATGCCCGTGCAGGTGGGGCAGTATTATCCAGAACTGCACGATGAGGATATGGAAAGCGCTTTGGCCCTGGTCCATTCCCGGTTCAGCACGAATACCTTCCCCAGTTGGGAACGCTCTCACCCCTATCGCTACATCGCCCATAATGGGGAAATTAACTCCCTGCGGGGCAATATTAATTGGATGCACGCTCGGCAGTCCATGTTCTCCTCAGAGTTGTTCGGAGATGACCTGAGCAAAGTCCCGAATTTGATCAACATCTTAGGCAGCGACTCTGGTATTTTCGATAATACCCTGAAACTGCTCGTCCTGGCTGGGCGATCGCTCCCCCATGCGATGATGATGATGATTCCGGAACCTTGGACGGGCCACGAGTCCATGAGCGAGGAGAAGAAGGCATTCTACAGATATCACTCCTGTCTGATGGAACCCTGGGATGGCCCGGCGTCAGTGGCCTTCACGGATGGGACGACCATCGGGGCGGTACTGGATCGCAATGGTTTGCGTCCCTCCCGCTATTACGTGACCAAGGACGACCTAGTAATTATGGCATCGGAAGCGGGGGTCTTGCCCATAGAACCGGAACGAGTGGCCCTGAAAGGTCGCTTGCAACCGGGGCGGATGTTCCTGGTAAATATGGAAGAGGGTCGGATCGTTGCGGATGAAGAACTGAAACAGCAGATCGCCACGGCCCATCCCTACGGCGAGTGGTTGGAAAAATATCTGGTCTCTCTGGATAAACTCAAGGATGGACCAGCGATGTCTACCGTTCCGGAAAAATCGGGGTTTTCGCGTCAGCGCAGCAGCTGCGCAGCTGCTAGCGTCCCGAAGACATCGAAATTAGAAGAGTTTGGTGCGATTCGTTCTAGTCTAACGTGGGCAACTACGGAACGCTAGGCCAGGTCCAAACTGGTAACTCTGGTATTCATGGGGGTTAGATTCCCTCTCTCCAAGTGTGGGAGTAACACCGGTCCTTAGTGCTGCTGAGTCACATCACGGTGGTGCGGAGCAAGGACTTAAATGTAGGATAGCTAGCAGCCTAAGCTAGTGACGCCGCTAGGAAAGATGCTAATGGCTAGAACAAGCGAACCTGTGTACGCCTCGTTATCTAGAACCAGCGAAATAAGGCTTAAAGCGCTGGCCCAAAAGGGAAATGGTAGTTTGTGCTGGTTCTTGCACTTGGCCAGTATCGCACTCTAAGAACTCCCGGGGTATAGCAGGGGCCTAAAAGCATCGTGAAATGATACTAGGGAACGAAGTAACTTCTCGTGTGCTGTCTAGATTGGACAAGTTAGATGTAAAGCGCAAGCCGCGAGGGGAGAGATAGCCCGAGAAGCTAATGCCTAGGGTAACGCCTATGGATATGATGGGGTGTTCCTCATCCAGCTGACGCGGGTTGGTTAAAGTAGGAAATCTTGGGTAAGAGTATCTCTAAGACGCCGGAGGCCTCTCGAAGGTTGGATGACTGGTAAAACAGACTTGGAAATGGTAATACTAAAGGTTATCTGGCAGCGCCGCTTACCAACCAGGAAAGGAGTGAAATCGCATGAGATGAGGGACAAGTGGAGCAATCCGTAGTAATCCTAGTAGTGACAATGCCCTACTTGCCAGTAGCCGGATGCGGTGAAAGTCGCACGTCCGGTTCCGAATGGGAGAGTTAGGGGGTGACCCCTAGCTCGACCCCGACTAGACTGCAACCCGGATCCAGCGCCAGATGGCCTTCGGTTATACCTTCGAGGAACTGCGGATGCTGTTGACCCCGATGGCCCAGAATGGGGTGGAAGCTGTGGGTTCCATGGGTACGGATACGCCCCTGGCCGTGCTGTCCGATCGCCCGAAATTGCTGTACAATTACTTTAAGCAATTGTTCGCCCAGGTGACGAACCCGCCGATCGATTCGATCCGGGAGGAAATTATTACTTCGGCGGAGACGACCATTGGTTCGGAACGCAATTTACTCAAACCGGAACCGGAAAGCTGCCATCTGATCGGGCTGAAAACTCCGATTATTACTAATGCCGATCTGGCTAAGCTGAAGCATGTAGATTTCGGTGAGTTTAAGTCGAGCACTATACCTATTCTGTTCGATGGCGCTGCGCTGGGCGCGCAGCGCATTCCGACAAAGCAGGCGGTCAAGGGTCTGGAAACGGTGATGGACTCCATTTGCCAACAAGCCGATCGGGCGATCGCGGAGGGGGTAAATATTATCATTCTCAGCGATCGGGGGGTAAGTCCTGAAAAAGCACCTATCCCGGCCCTGCTAGCAGTTGCAGGTCTGCATCATCACTTGATCCGAGAAGGAACGCGGACGCGAGTGGGTCTGGTGTTAGAATCAGGAGAACCCCGGGAAGTACATCATTTTGCTGTATTGATTGGTTATGGCTGTGGGACGATTAATCCCTATCTGGCTTTCGAGACCATCGATGAGATGATTCAAGATCGCAGAGTAACGGATATCGATTATAAAACCGCTTGCAAGAATTATATCAAAGCTGTCACCAAGGGCGTGGTGAAGATTGCTTCTAAGATTGGCATCTCGACTATTCAAAGCTATCGAGGTGCGCAGATTTTTGAGGCGATCGGGCTGAACAAATTAGTCATAGATAAGTACTTCACTTGGACGGCTTCGCGGATCGAAGGGGTAGGTCTAGATGTAATCGCTCAAGAAACGATTTTACGCCACACCCATGCTTTCCCCGATCGGCCTGCTTATACGAAGTGCGCGCAGCGCTACGGCCATACCCTGGATGTGGGGGGAGAATATCAGTGGCGCAAGGATGGGGAACGACATCTGTTCAGTCCCGAGACCATCCATGCTTTGCAACAGGCAGTGCGGGAAGACAGTTACGATCTGTACAAGCAATATGCAAAGCTGATTAACGAGCAGAGTCAGAAGCACTTTACTCTGCGGGGACTGTTGGAATTTAAGCAGCGGGAACCGGTGCCCCTAGAAGAAGTGGAGCCCATCGAGGCCATTATGAAGCGGTTCAAAACCGGGGCCATGAGCTATGGATCGATTTCTAAGGAGGCTAACGAAACCCTGGCGATCGCCATGAACCGGATCGGCGGCAAGTCCAATACTGGAGAAGGTGGGGAAGATCCAGAACGCTATACTTGGACGAACGATCTTAAAGACTCGAAGAATAGTGCCATCAAGCAGGTAGCTTCCGGTCGCTTCGGGGTAACGAGTCTGTACCTGTCCAAGGCGAAGGAATTGCAAATTAAGATGGCCCAGGGTGCGAAGCCCGGTGAAGGGGGTCAACTGCCCGGTCGCAAGGTCTATCCCTGGATCGCCAAGGTGCGTCACTCTACCCCTGGTGTCGGTTTAATATCCCCCCCGCCTCACCACGATATCTATTCCATCGAAGACTTGGCAGAGTTGATCCACGACCTGAAAAATGCCAACCGCGAGGCCCGTATTAACGTCAAACTCGTGTCGGAAGTGGGAGTGGGAACCGTGGCCGCTGGGGTGGCAAAAGCCCATGCGGACGTAGTGCTAATTTCTGGCTTCGATGGGGGTACGGGTGCGTCGCCCCAGACTTCCATTAAACATGCAGGTTTGCCTTGGGAACTGGGTGTGGCGGAAACTCACCAAACCCTAGTGCTGAATAACCTCCGCAGTCGCATCGTCGTGGAGACTGACGGCCAACTGAAGACGGGCCGGGATGTGGCGATCGCGGCCTTGCTGGGAGCAGAGGAATTCGGCTTTTCCACGGCCCCTCTGGTAACGCTAGGCTGCATCATGATGCGGGTCTGCCAAAAGAACACCTGTCCGGCAGGGATAGCTACCCAGAACCCGGAACTGCGCAAGAGTTTTATCGGCGACCCTCAATATACGGTCAACTTCATGAAGTTCGTGGCCCAGGAAATTCGGGAAATCATGGCCCAGCTGGGTTTCCGCAGTCTGAATGAAATGGTCGGACGGACTGACGTACTGGAAGCGAAGAAGGCCGTCGATCACTGGAAAGCCAAAAATATTGACCTGTCCAAGATACTATACCAGCCAGAAGTGGGACCGGAAGTGGGCCGCTACTGTCAGATACCCCAAGACCACAGCTTAGAGAAATCCTTGGACATGACCGTGCTGCTGGATATGTGCAAACCTGCCATTGAAAAAGGCGAGAAGGTACGCGCCACCCTACCGATTAAGAATACCAATCGAGTTGTGGGGACAATACTAGGCAACGAACTCACCAAGCGCCACCCGGATGGACTGCCTGAAGATACCGTGTATTTGCATTTCCAAGGTAGTGCGGGTCAGAGTTTCGGTGCCTTTGTGCCCAAGGGAGTCACCCTGGAACTGGAAGGCGACGCTAATGACTACTTCGGCAAAGGCTTGAGTGGTGGCAAGATTATAGTTTACCCCCCTGCTAACTCTAGCTTTGTGCCCGAGGAAAACATTATCATCGGTAACGTGGCTTTCTACGGTGCTACTTCTGGTGAAGCTTACATTCATGGCGTGGCAGGAGAACGTTTCTGCGTCCGGAACTCCGGAGTACATGCTGTTGTTGAGGCGATCGGGGATCATGGCTGCGAATATATGACTGGGGGTCAAGTTGTGGTCATCGGTCCGACGGGGCGCAACTTTGCTGCTGGAATGAGTGGTGGTGTGGCCTATGTTCTGGACGAACAGGGCGACTTTGCTACCCGTTGCAATACCCAGATGGTTGATATCGAAACCCTGGATGCAAAAGATATTGAAACTGTACGTCAGGCGATCGGCAAGCATGCGGAGTATACTAAGAGTCAGAAAGCCCTTTCAATTCTCGCCAACTGGACAGAGATAGTGCCGAAGTTTGTGAAGGTGATGCCGCGAGACTACAAGCGGGTGATCCAAGCATTGAAGAACGCACTGGAGTCTGGTTTGAGTGGGGACGATGCTTTGAGCGCCGCTTTTGAACAAAATGCTCGTGATGTGGCTCGCATTGGTGGTAGTTAGAATAACCTCGCTTCCCGCCACCCCGCCTCACCCTAAAGGGTGGGGCTACATGAACAAAGCCCGCCTGCGCGGGCTACCGTTCCGGAAAAATCAGGATCTGTGGTAGACTCGTAGCGTGGGCAGTGGATCGTGTCTTACCGCTACCGGTGATAGCTAGATCGTTGACCGGTGAAACCGGGTTTCTTTATTTCTTTGATAACACACACGAGAAACTCGGTTTCTGGGGATACTTGACCTATGTAGTAGAATGGTTTGGTAGGATTGTAAGTATCCAATGAGGGATGAGCGTCGCTCTTTTTTCATAGGATTCTGTGGTAGACTCGTAGGGTAAGCACTCTCTGGCGCTTTATCGCTACCGGTGGCAGCTAGTAGGATTATGTGGGCAGCTAGTAGGATTCTGTGGTAGGATATTAAGCGTCTAATAAGGGGCGATCCTTGTTAAACCGCAAAGTGACAGGTTAATCAGTGTGATATTTAGTGTTTGTTGGTGTAGTTGACAATGGTCTCAGCGCCAGTTTTCCAGAGAATTTCCTTGATGTTGCTGAAAGTGGTGGCAATTAGTGGAATTATGTGGTAGAATAAGTATCTAACAAAGATGGTTATCCAGAACCAAAAGGACGTTGGACTGGTAGAAAAGGGCAAAAAGCACAGTGTGATAAAGCTGTTGAAATAGTAAGAAAAATTTTAGAATCCAAATGACTAGCATTCCCAAAGGTTTAGAAGATTGCGATCCCAATCAGAGGAGTTTTCCTCTTGGCTGGAAGCATGCTTAATTCAGAATGTATTTCAGAGATGATTTAGGAGGGTATGTATGTCCTAATTGTCAAAGAATATTTTGTGGCCCAAGCGGATTTGATCAACTGAAAGGCGATCACATCCACCCATTTTCAAAAGGAAGATTGACTGTCTGGGAAAATTTCCAACTTTTATGTACTGAATGTAACTTAAAAAAAAGTAACAAGACCTAGTATAAAAAAAGTAACTATAGGTTAATTTTATGCCCTCATATCGAGCGAAAAAAACTCTTTTTGCTTATATGAGATGGCACCTTATTGTCATTGGTACAGGACATGGTAAAATTGGTCGTTCAAAAGAGGAGTACGAGTTATGAAGAGTATGATGATTTCTCGCTCCTAGGCTCTGCCTGGGAGCGTTAGTTGGAGGCAGAGCCTCCTATTCTAGTCACAGGAGGCTCTGCCTCCAAACGACGTTCCCAGCGAGACACTGGGAACGAGCGTAATTGCCCGATCGCCCACGAATAGGAGTACAAGTCATGAAGAGAATTGCGATCGCATCTGATGATGTTGAGATTCGTTCGCTGTTAGAGCAAGCTAACGATGAAGACATTATTTTGCAACTGGTTGATGGCAGAAAATTTATGTTGAGTGCAGTTGATGATTTTGCTATTGAAGTCGCTAGAACTCGCCAAAACCCAAAATTGATGGCGTTATTAGATGAACGCGCAAAGCAAACAGAAACAATTCCACTCGCAGAAGTCAAGCAAAGATTAGGTATTATAGACTGAAACCCAGGGGTCTTAGTTGGTGGTAGCGGGCGATCAAGCGAGATAATTCATGAATCAGTACAGTATGATTATTGAATGGTCTGATGAAGATCGGCTTTTCCTGGTCACAATTCCAGAATTTGCCGATCGGGTAATGATGCCTTGCACTCACGGCAAAACTCGTTATCGAGCAATTCAGAACAGCGAAGAAGTGATAGAAATGTATTTGGAGGCTTGGCAGGCAGAAGGTGAGTCCATCCCAGAACCCAGTACGCTGCAAATTGCCTGAGTCCAATCTCCCTTGTCGAGTGCGTTTTAATCTCATTTTCAGGGTCTCCCTGGGAATGTTCAGTCCGAAAGGATGTAAAGAAACTTCAGCAGAAAGCCTGTGGAAAAAAAACCTTTAAATGAAGTACTGCTTGGTGACTGCCGCGAAGTCATGAAGTCAATCCCGAACAATTACATATCTGCCTGCATAACCGACCCCCCTTATAACTATGAATTCATCGGTCACAAATGGGATGATTCAGAAATTAACAGGCGTATTGACAGGATTAATACTAAGGAGAGTAAGACACTTGTCAAAAATATTCCTTATGGGAGCGGTTTGGCCGGTGGAGTTAGAAATGAGAGATGGTATCAGCGGAACCGAGAGAACATTCTAGATTATCAAAACTGGTGTCTTGAATGGGGAAAAGAAATTTTCCGAATCTGCAAGCCTGGGGCCACAGTTCTAGTTTTTAACAGCACTCGTACAGTTGCCCACGTACAGGTAGCACTTGAGGATGCTGGCTTTTACGCGAGAGACATTGTCGTTTATCGGCGTTCTAGCGGCATTCCCAAAGGAGTCAATATCAGACGACAGCTAGAGAAAAGAGGTTACGATCGTCCAGAAGAATGGGATGGCTGGCATAGTTGCTTGAGGAATGAATGGGAAGCAATTTGTGTTTTGCAAAAGCCTCTGGTCAAGAATTACTTAGAGACATTATTGCAGCATGGTACGGGTCTTTTCTACACTAAAGATCCGTTGGGTGGATTTCAATCTAATATCTTAGAAAATATTTCCAAAGATAAAAGTGAAGATTTTAACGTTCACTGTACCATTAAACCTTTGAAACTGATGAAGAAATTAGTTGAGATCTTTGTACCCCGTACCCCAAGGACTATCTTGATGGATCCTTTTGCAGGATCGGGAACTACATTAGTTGCTGCCCAGGAGTTCAATATCAATTTTATAGGTATTGAGATTGTGCCCGAGTATGTAGATATAATCGATAAGCGTCTTGAAGGGTTTAACGGTTCACAGGGAACTCTCCCGCTCTTTCAGTAAGAAAACTCTTGAGATCGAAACCGCTCAAATTTTGAATAAATTCAAATGACTCATCGCCAATGTATACATTCCAATTTTCACTGTTACAGGCTGTAATTGCAGCAGGTAAATTATCCTTTCTAAGTATTAGGAAGACTGGCTCATAACCCCGATCGCGGAGTAAAGGACCATAAGACTTAATTTTTTTCAGCGTGCCTGAATCTCCGGAGCCAATTCGATACTTAGTATCTATTGCATAATTGCCAACAACTAAATCACATGGTTCATCATTTCCCAACTTAAATGCCGGTTGAAAATCACTGCAATATGTTTTGCAAACTTCAACCACTAATAACTGCCAACACCTACCAAGTTCCCGTCCCCAATACTGCCTGTTCTCCCTTTTCAATTGAGGAGATAAGCCAAACACATTCATGAGGGGATCCAGTTCGTCATTCTCTTGAGAATAAACTTTATCACTAAAAGACCTTTGATATCTTTCTAAAATCTTATCTAGAGATTCCTCAGTCATTGTCATTAACGAGATCCGCTAAACTTACCGACGGTGTCACTTGACAGGCATGATAATATAGTAGATCATGCCTGTCAAGTGACACCGATAAGGCATCGGCTATCTTTTTGGCATTAACTGTAGCCCTCCCAGGACATGCAGCACCAGGAGACCGCGAAGGCGGGTTATCGGACTAGCGGGCGATCGGGTCTCTTGACAACGCTGCGCTAGTGCAAGATATCAGGTATAATAAAGAGAGGCTCGATCGCCTGCTAATTCCACCAGATTGCGAGATAAAATAGCGCGTAGCCGTGTTGAGACAGTCAGCCTTCGCAATTTTCAATTCACAATTTTTAATTAGCTTATGATTAGTATAGTCGCGCCAACCCAAACTCTAGAGGAGTTTTTACAACTCCCAGAAACAAAACCTGCGTCCGAGTTTATTGATGGAGAAATTATCCAAAAAAAGATGCCTCAAGGTGAACATAGTGTGCTGCAAGGGGAACTATACGCAGCCATAAACAAAGCAGCTAAACCCAAAAAAATTGCTATGGCATTTCCAGAGTTACGCTGTACCTTTGGGGGTAACTCTATCGTTCCTGACATTTCCGTGTTTCGGTGGGAGAGAATTCCGGTTAATGCTGCTGGGAGGATTGCCAACCGTTTTCACATTCATCCGGATTGGTCAATTGAAATTCTTTCTCCCGACCAAAGACAAACAAGGGTGTTAGGCAATCTCCTCTATTGTTCCCAACAGGGAACCGAGTTGGGTTGGTTGATTGACCCAGAGTCGGAGAACATTCTGGTGGTGTTCTCAGATCAACGGGTGCAAATATTCGGGGGGACCGATCGCTTGCCGATTCTGAGCGAAATTACATTATCATTAACGGTCGAGCAGGTTTTTGCTTGGTTAACGATCAGTTAAGCGATCGGCAGCAATCTCCCATCGGACCAGTATAACAGATTATCTACCTTAACATCATGTGGAATCCAGAAGACTACACGCTATCGCTAAGAATTCCGACGCTCAATTGAAGTGGGCACGAGAGTTAAGATCTCACCTGGATCTAACAAGTAACGAATCTATTCTAGATGTCGGCTGTGAAGATGGAAAAATTACTGCTGATTTTGCAGCAGCTTTACCACAAAACCGAGTATGTAGACAAGTCCCCTCAGATGATTGATTATGCCACAGACAAATACCCGACAGCCGCAATGACAGATAAGATCCTTAACCGAGAAGTATTGGATGTCCTGTTCTCAAATGCAATTCTGCACTGGGTAGATAATCACCAAGCATTCCTTCAAGGTGCAAATTGCGTTTTGCGTCCTGGTGGAAGGCTGATTATCTCTTGCGGGGGCGAGGGAAATGCTGCTGATATTTTGCAAGTTTTTGCCGAACTTGTAGTCCGAGAACCTTTGGATCGAGCCTTGGGAGGATTCCTCCTCTCCACCGTGGGTTTTGGATCGTTCAAAATCGTTCATCTGCGCATTCACCATCGATATGTGGGTACGCCCCTGGATTTTGCCACCGCCCAACGAGGGCAGAGTATTTATGCATTTTGGTGGAAAAATCTGATTAGTAATGTGAGTGAGGCAATTCGCTGCGAACGGGAAGAACTGGCAAGGAGGGGCCAAGCCTTTTGGCATAGCGAACTGCTCCTCTGGTATCTTTTAAGTCTGCTTTGGCTCGCCATTGACATGGTGCTAGGGGGGTGGAAAGGGGGCGTATTTTGGGGAATACAGGCCCTCATCGCCATTCTCACCCTGGACTGGACCAACTATTTGCAACATTACGGCTTAACTCGAAAGCAAGACGCCAGGGGTCGATACGAGCCCGTGCAAGTTCATCATGCCTGGTCCTCGGGAATATTCCTCCGGGATCTCGCTCTCTTTAATCTGATGAGGCACGGAGACCATCACGCCAATCCACAACGCCATTATCAGTCCCTAAGACATGACGACAATGTTCCCGAATACCCCTATAATTACTCAATCATGTATTTGCTGGCCTTAGTTCCCCCTCTCTTTCAGCGCATTGTACATCCATATTTGGACCGTTTTGAGTCCCAACAGCAACAGCCTCAGGAGGGGTGAAACATGGTTATTCTGATTACGGGCGCATCTTCAGGCATTGGGCGCCAGCTCGTTTTGCACTATCTCAACCAGGGTCATGCTGTGGCTGCTGTGGCCCGGCGGGAGGAGAAGCTGGCAGAACTCTATCAAGCACCCCAGTCCCAAAACGGCACCCTGAAGATTTATCCTGCCGATGTCACCGACAAGCAAGCTATGGCAGGGGTCATTACGGCCACCGAACGGGACTTAGGTCCGCTGGATCTGGCGATCGCCAGTGCGGGTATTGCAACTCAGCAGCTCGCGGCCAATCTTGACCTAGAAGCATTTGAGCAAATCATGGAAACTAACGTCATGGGGGTTTTTTATACCCTTGTGCCTGGGATAAATGCTATGATGGAGCGAGGACGAGGACAAGTGGTGGCTATTTCCAGTCTGGCTGCCTTTTACTCCGGGCCTCGCATAAGCACCTACTGTGCGTCTAAGGCTGCCCTTAACTACCAGCTGGAAGGGCTCTACTTTACCCTCAAGCCCCATGGCATCCATGTCACAACGATTTGTCCTGGCTTTATCAAAACAGAAATAACGGGAGGACAGCCGGTGCCCGCGTACATGTGTCTGGAGGCAAATAGGGCCATTGAGAAGATTACACGGGCGATCGCCCAAAAGCGCCGACTATACTGCTTTCCCCTATGGCAATATCAACTCGTCAACTTCATAGCTATGCTGCCCAATGCCCTCAAAGGCTTCGTCTTCAACAGTGTGAATGAAAAAGTTTTTCCTCGTCCCAACTTCTCCAACTCGTGAAGATGCCAACCACTCTGCTCACTAATCTACGCTATCAGATCGGCTTAATTGGCTTCACCCGATTCAGCAATATCCTGAGGCTGTGCCACTATGCCATTGAGATCCATCCGCGCTATCTCTTGCGTCTCCTGTTAGTTGTAAGCTCAAGTCTGATTGGCTTACCTTTGGCACTCTGGGAACGAGTTGTCTATGGCCGAAGAATTGCCCAGACTCAGATCGAGCATCCACCTATTTTTATCATCGGTTATTGGCGCAGTGGCACCACCTATCTGCACAACCTGATGACTCAAGACTCAAGCTTTGGCTACCTGTCCATGTATCAGGCTATAGTCCCGGACTGTTCCCTTGTCGGTCAAGGTTGGCTGAAGCAACTCTTGGATAGAACTGTGCTGAATAAACGGCCTATGGATAACGTGACCTGGCCGCTGGATACCGCTCAGGAGGACGAAATAGCCCTCTGCAAAACCATGGCCACCTCCTTGTACACCAGTTTCATGTTTCCGAAAAAGTCCCTGGATTTGTTCCGCAGGTATGTCCTCATGGACGGGGCATCTAAAGGAACAATGGCAGAATTGAAGGGCAAATATTACCGACTGCTACAAATTGCTACCATCCACGCCCAAGGCAAGCCCCTGATTTTGAAAAATCCGGTCAACACCGCACGGATCGAGCTACTGCTGGAAATGTTTCCCGATGCCAAGTTTATCCACATTCATCGCTCTCCTTACCATGTCTTTCGGTCAAACAAAAACATGAACGAAACCTTGACTCCCATTACGACCTTACAAGCCTTGGATTTTACTAGCCCTGAGAGAGAGGAAAGGCTCCTGACGGTGTATGAAGAAATGATGCAGCGATATTTAGAGGAGCGCTCTCTGATTCCAGCAGGGAATCTAGTTGAAGTTCGTTTTGAGGATCTGGAGCGAAATCCCTTGAGAGAAATACAGCGGATTTATGCAGCACTGAATTTACCAAGCTATGAGGCATCGTCGTCGGCCTTCAAGACTTACATAGATTCTCAGAAGTCCTATAAAAAGAACGAACATCAGCTTGATGCTGAGGCACAACAGCAGGTCGAGCAGCGTTGGCGATTTGCCTTCTCAGAGTTTGGTTATGCCCTACAGGGCCACTCATGATTTCTCCCATTCACCCTCAAAAAGGAAACAAGAACAGAGAACAAATTTTTACTTTGTCTGGTGGTTGCCCTCAGCCTCCTATTGAGCAAGAGCAAGTTTTTACAAGGTCTGCTGCCCCAGGGACTGGTGAAAAAGCTACCGCTGGGGTGGACCGACGAAATGTATTGGACCGTCTTAAAATCAGGAGGACAGCGAGTCTATGTGGACATTCCCTGCCAGTTAAGACAGCCAGAGAGCTATAGGCCCAAAGCAGATGTGGAAGATGCCTACCGACTGACTGAAGCAGATATCCAATTCTTCTATGAGAATGGCTATCTCGGTCCCTTCACGTTGATGTCTCCTGCAGAGGCTGAATCACTATGGAAAGATATGGAGCAGAGTCTGGCGACAGAATCCCGCGTGTATCCCTATTCTCAGGGTGCCTATGTCATCGAAGTTCAAGATCGAGCATCATCTCAAGACGGGGTCAGAAGCAAGTACGAGACCAATATTCTGGCGATGAACTATCGCGATCGCCATTTAGAAGTGGATACATTGCTCAACTTATTCAAACATCCTGCCCTCACCGAACGCTGTGCTCAACTCCTGGGTCCTGACTTGCTATTGTGGCGAACTCAATTTTTCCCCAAACCCTCTGGAGAAGCCGGTACCCCCTTGCATCAAGCGAGTTGTTATCTGCTGGACAACATGAAAACAGCGGTTGTCTATCCACCCGATCGCAGTGAGTTATTTCAATTAACCTGACAACTAACAATAATTGGCGTTGCACAACTACGGGATGATAAGGGTTGAAAATTGAAAATTGTGAATGGTCAATTGAAATAGTCATAAATGTTCTAGAATAGACTATATTAGCTTATTCAATTTTCAATTTTCAATTTTCAATTTGCAACCATTGACTGCTATCATCCCAAAAATGTGCAACGCCCAATAATTAATCTATAGCATAAACATCTTTGCCCCAGCCGATCGCATACCGGAGAGAATGAGATAAGTTTTTACTGGACATGGTAGTGAAAATTATGAGATTGATAAAGGCGATCGCAGCAGCAAGGGCGAACAGAGTATGATAATTAAATAAATCCGCAACGGTGCCAAATGCTGGACCTGCGATCGCGATACCCAAATCAAATCCGCCCAGGAACAAACTAAAAATCCGCCCCCGTTCTTGAGGGTGGCAGCGGTCTGCCATCATCGCAGACAGGGAAGGAATAAGTATACCAAACCCCGACCCTTCTATAATGCCTGCGATTAAAAAGCCTCTGGCATCCTGGATGAAAGTCCACAAAATTAGCATCCCCAAGGCTTGCAGCAGGATAGCAATGCTAATAAACAACCCTCTGCCAAACCGCACGCTCAAGGGACCGACTGCTACGCGAGTGCAGAAGCTAGCGATCGCACTGGCAGTATAGAACCAGCCGGGATTAAGATCGACATTCATATCTTTAATAAATAAAGGCACGAATGTTGTCCGGGCTGCAAAAACCAGTGCTACTAGGAACAGCACCAGGGTAGGAATGCGGATGGGATGACTGTTTAACAAACTCCAGAATTTGTCTGATTTGGGCTTCTCTGGGAGATCCTGTGGGGTTTTCTGCACCGATGGTTCTCTGATTTGTAAGCAAAAGACTAGACTCAATACTCCTAAAGAGGAGGTCAAGAGAAATAAAGGCCCATAACCGAATGATTCGGTCACAACACCCTCCACAGCTGGCCCGATCGCCAGACCCAAGGGAGCCACCAACAGCATGTAGCCAATAATTTCTCCCCGATGTTGGGGGGGAGAAATGTCTGCCACTAGGGCCAGATAGGCTGTGGTCAAGGCAGAAATACTGATGCCGTGGAACGCCCGGACTGCTATCAGCACCGGAATAGACACACCAACTAGATAGCCCAGGGGGGCGATCGCCACCACCGAGATCCCAATCAACAGAACAATTTTGCGACTACGTATGTCCGCCATCTGCCCCAGAGGCCTGCGAGACAGCAGCAGTCCAATGGAAAATGATCCTATGACAATGCCCACATCTTGAGGAGTGCCCCCCACATGCTGGATATACAGAGGCAGGGTGCCCAGCAGAGAACCGATACTGCACCAAAACAGCAAAGCTGCCATGAACAGTCTCAGCAGGTCGTTGCGTAACTTGGGACTGAGGGTGCTAAAAACCTTCAAAACTGAATTTCCCCAGACTGAAAGAACTTCTACTGCTCTGTCGCACACGCAGAAACAGCTTATCTATCCTATTATGCTGTTTTACCATCCTGCTGCGCATCGCCGGTGCTGGCCAGACCCGCTCGGCTTAGAGGTAAAAAAATCAGGGCGACAACGCCCTGATTATTGCAAACATGGAGTAGAACAACAATTTATCTAGTGCTGCGTTTAACCCTCACAAATCCAACAAGTAGATCCGTGCAGTGCGATTCGTTCTAGTCTAACGTGGGCAACTACGGAACGCTAGGCCAGGTCCAAACTGGTAACTCTGGTATTCATGGGGGTTAGATTCCCTCTCTCCAAGTGTGGGAGTAACACCGGTCCTTAGTGCTGCTGAGTCACATCACGGTGGTGCGGAGCAAGGACTTAAATGTAGGATAGCTAGCAGCCTAAGCTAGTGACGCCGCTAGGAAAGATGCTAATGGCTAGAACAAGCGAACCTGTGTACGCCTCGTTATCTAGAACCAGCGAAATAAGGCTTAAAGCGCTGGCCCAAAAGGGAAATGGTAGTTTGTGCTGGTTCTTGCACTTGGCCAGTATCGCACTCTAAGAACTCCCGGGGTATAGCAGGGGCCTAAAAGCATCGTGAAATGATACTAGGGAACGAAGTAACTTCTCGTGTGCTGTCTAGATTGGACAAGTTAGATGTAAAGCGCAAGCCGCGAGGGGAGAGATAGCCCGAGAAGCTAATGCCTAGGGTAACGCCTATGGATATGATGGGGTGTTCCTCATCCAGCTGACGCGGGTTGGTTAAAGTAGGAAATCTTGGGTAAGAGTATCTCTAAGACGCCGGAGGCCTCTCGAAGGTTGGATGACTGGTAAAACAGACTTGGAAATGGTAATACTAAAGGTTATCTGGCAGCGCCGCTTACCAACCAGGAAAGGAGTGAAATCGCATGAGATGAGGGACAAGTGGAGCAATCCGTAGTAATCCTAGTAGTGACAATGCCCTACTTGCCAGTAGCCGGATGCGGTGAAAGTCGCACGTCCGGTTCCGAATGGGAGGGTTAGGGGGTGACCCCTAGCTCGACCCCGACTAGTATAACATCAGCATCTTTCGACGCTGAAGGCCACAGCCAGCAAAGCTCTTGGCGTAACACGCTACCGGGCTACTGGTCCTGCGAGCGCTTATAGTTAGCAGCCAGGGCTAGCCATCGGTCTGCTTTTTTCTAGCTTAGTGGACTTGCCTCGCAAAAAGCAAGTAATATATCGGATTTGCCGCTCTCAAGTAAGACGAGCGCCTGCTTGGCGCCATAATACGGAACTCCCGAGAGTATGCAAGTAACCCGCAAAATGGAACTCTCGCAGGGTCCGATTACCCCAAATATGCCCAGATCTGTAAGTTTTTGAGCACTTGGTCGCAACTCTGTTTGCATCTAGAATTTGGTGCCCAGACCAGAGGAGGGGCTGTGTCGAGTGCCCCTTAATTTTCCTGCCCGCAACGTCCGATACGTTGCACCGGTGTAGCCCTAGATGCCTTGACGAGACGCCAGCTTTTCAAAATTGGCCTGAGTTTGCTGTAGGAGCTGTTCTCGGCTATTTGTGGTTTGCTTGAGACTGGGGACCAGGTTGCGAGATTGTAGGGCCATGTGAAGCTGAAGATGGGCTACATACTCGCTGAAGCCTTCACTCGATATTGGGTTTTGGGTTTGTAGTTGATGTCTATTCAAGGTGTTCTCCTTCCCTAACGCGGCGTCATTGCCAACATCAATAGATGTTATCACGCCCCTGAGACCCTCTGGACTAGTTCTTAATGAAGCTTAACTTTTTGCTGCTCTTTTATTAACTTTTATAATGGTATCTAACATTTTTGCTAGTTTCGCTTAAGTTATGGTATAGGAGATTATCTGGTGCTAGGGACCGCTATGCCAGTTGGCAAGGGAGACCGGGCGGGCGATCGCCATTATTTGACGATAAAGTCAACAGCAGTGCTGGTTGAATAATGTTATGCTCAAAGAGCCCGTTCTGAGAAAGCATGACAAATTGAAAATTGAAAATTGAAAATTGAAAAACTAACAACTGACAACTAACAACTAACAACTGACAAGGAGAGAAAGGACATGAAAAAAGATTTTGCAGTTGTGATGTATCTGCTGCGGGAACGGCAGCAGTTTCTGGAAGAAATTAGCCAAGGGGTAAAGCTTAAATCTAAATTCTTAGGTCTGCTGATTTCTAGTTCGACATTTTTTGCCATCTATGGCCTGATAATGGGAGCATCCAGTAGTTGGTATCAAGCACTGGTTTCAGCGATCAAGTTGCCCGCCCTCTACTTGCTGACGGCCCTGATCTGCTTTCCGACATTATACTTTTTCAATGTCATGTTTGGGGCGAAGCGAACTTTCGAGCAGTATTTGACTTTGCTGATGACGGCGATGTCATTAATTAGCGTTTTAATGTTTGGGTTTGCCCCGGTAGCGCTGTTTTTCCTGCTGAGTACGGACAATTACCTATTTTTTCTGTTGCTGAATGTGGCAATTCTCGGACTAACGGGATTTTTGGGAGTTGATTTTTTCTATCAAGGCATGAAATTTCTTGCCGAGCAAGATAGCGAGGGTTGGGAACTCGGTTCTCAAATTTTGCTCTTATGGTTGCTCCTTTATGCTTTTGTAGGCTGTCAATTAGAATGGATATTGAGACCTTTTTTCGGCTCCCCGGGATCGCCTTTCCAGCTTTTTCGCGAACTGGAAAGCAATTTTTATGTTGCCATAATCAAAGCGATATACTCTCTGTTCGGGTATTAACTTAAATCTCTATTTAGCAGCAAATCATGCAACAGGATTTGGCGGATTTACAAATTACAGAAAAACAGGTAGAATCGTTAAGTGGCCTACCATGGGAGGAGGCGTTAGTCGGGAATTTATACAGCGGTGGGGTAGCACTCCTGGGAAAGCAGCTATTGGCATTTGCTCTCACTTTAATTATTTCTCTGCCCCTGGCATTACTCCTGACTAAAAATAGCAGTTATGGGCCGGAAGATTCTCAGGCGATCGCCCAGCTGTTAAGCATCACCTTGAGGTTATCATTGGGTCTCACTTTGGGGTGGAATATCTATATGTGGAGGAAAGCCAAGCCTCTGAAAACTCTGGCGCGTCTGCTGGATGAAGTTAACAAATATTGCCAAGTGATTAAAGCTGTAGATATTATCGATAAACTAACAGCAGCGGGCAACTTGGAAGCAAGTTTGATTAACCGCGAGGAGGTAATGGATGCGCTGCTGGTGACTAGAGACAGTTTAACTTCGGCGTTGCAGACAGAAAGAATTCTCAGAGAAAACCAGGATTTTATTAGCAGTCACTATCAGTTATTTGCTAATCTGGAAAATCAGCTAGCCGCCTTGATGGCATTAGAGGTGAGCAACCAAGCAAGTGAATATGGGAGGTTACTGAATGAAGCATTAGAAATTGGCATGAGCGTGCAGCGAGAAATGCGAAAATTACGGTAGCATCTCGCTGTTGGGTTAATCTTGAATTCCTTCACGCAGTCCGATCGCGATTTTGCTATGCTTTTCAATCTGTCCCATCACCGGCTTGGCCCACTGAATCACCACTGGGGGCAAACCTGCCAAACGCCCTGCTTCTATGCCATTGACAATAATTAATCTATGGCATAAACATCTTGGCCCTTGCCGATCGCATACCGGAGAGAATAAGATAAGTTTTTGCTGCACATGGTGGTAAAAATTAGTAGATTGACAAAGGAGAGCGCAGTAGCAAGGGCGAACATACTGCGATAATCCCATGAAGAAGCAACTAAGCCAAATGCTGGACCTGCGATCGCCATGCCAAAATCCAACCCCCCCAGGCACAAACTAAACACGCGCCCCCGTTCGTTAGGGTAGCAGCGGTCTGCGCTCGTGGCAGACATTAGGGGCATAATCATACCAAACCCTAACCCAAGTAAAGTGTATGGCATTACCGACGACAATCCACAAAGTTAGCATCCCCGTACAGCAGCAGAGAAATGCTAATAAGTAGCCCTGTGCCACACCAAACGCTCAAGGGACCGATTGCTTTTCGACTGCATAAGCTAGCGATCGAACTGGCGGTATAGAACCAGCTGGAATTGAGAGCGACATTTAGATCTTTAATAAATAAAGGAACGAAGGTTTCCCGGGCTGCAAAAACCACTCCTACTAAGAACAGCACTAGAGTAGGAATGCCGATGCTCTGACTGTTTAACCTACTCCAGAATTTGTCCTCTTTCGGCTGCGATGTCCGATTTTTCCGGAACGGTACCTGTTCTGTTTGAGGCACTGATGGTTCTCTGACTTGTAAGCCACAGACTAGACTCAATAATCCTAACCCGGAGGTGAAGAGAAATAAAGTCGAATAACCGAATGATAAAGCAAAGCATCGCCCGATCGGGAAAATGAGATAATCACATTTTGTAAAGGTTGGCTACAATACCCTCGTTGCTAGTTTCGGTCCTAGCAACGATTTTCAGCAGGCAAAGCCTCATAAGAAAACAGGAGGCAGAGCCTCAAGATGTTCGTTACCTGTCAGAGGCAGGGAACGAGAAAACTTCTGGCGGTTAGGAAGACTGCTGGCCACTACTATCTTCACTACTTTCTTCCGCCGGAGTCAGGCGATCGCGTAGCGAGAAATCGAGCACCACCTCGAACTCTGATAAAGAGGCTACCGTCACCGATCGCTGGTGAAGCTCCCGCAGCAGAGAAGCATCGTTCAGTTTATTGATGCGATCGGCTATTTGCTCGGGCACAGAAGAAAATTTCAGAACGAGGATATCGATTATATCCTCTCGACGAGAACGTAGCACTCCCGTTTCCAGTCCTCGTTCCATTGCATCTTGCGAGCAAGGCATCATTACATACGGCATCTCTTTTTCCTCCAAGAAACGATCCAATTGAAGTTGAAATTCCCGCTCTAAATTCTCTGGCAATCGCATCATCCAGTAGACTAGCCGTAACAGGTTGCGAATTTTTCGTTCGCTATATCCTACCGACAACAGCCCTTTAGTTACCCTGGTTTTCCATTCTAAGCGTTTCCGGGCGTCCTGACGCGTGGCCATTGTTTTCAGATGGGCCATCACCATTACTGCAAAAGGATTAGTGCTGTTTTCCAACACAGACCATTGGTTTTGGTAGTCCAGTAGCTTGACTATAGGATAGGACCTGGATGTGCTGTTTTTCCAAATTGTAGATACAAACTCTTGGGGTCGCCAACTCGGTCTGTCATCCCCTAATATTACCAAGCTGGCCACTGGCGCATCGTAGCGCAACTCGATGAGGCTGTTGTAAATATGTATCCGTTTGGGGAAGTCTACTTCGTACTCACTTTGGACTTCTACATGCACTAGCACATTTATCGGAGAACCGTTCTGCCGCCAGATCTTGACTAGGATATCTGCCAAACGCCTGCCCACTTTCGCCTCGGGAACGATTTTTTGCAGTTCTGTATTCAGAATTTCATAGCCGCGATCCCAGTCTATGTCTGCATAAGCTTCTGGATAAAAAAATTCCATGCAGGCCGGGAAATAGTCAATCATTGCCTGTTTCCAGGGGCCGTCATAATCCGCCGATAGATTCTCCATTTTTATTCTACACCTTTCCTCTCCAACTAGATCGCGGTTGGGTAACGTTGCGGAAACCCAACCTACATTTCTCGTTCCCAGGTGGAACCTGGGAACGACATGGGGAGGCTCTGCCTCCTATTTTACCATTGGGTAAATCTTATATCTACTATCATTAGAACCGGAGGCAGAGTCTCAAGATGTTCGTTCCCTGCCAGAGTCAGGGAACGAGAGGAATGCCCAAACTGGGCAAACTATTAACTATTTGTACAGTTTCCAGACTCACGGTAATGACCTGTCCAATTAACCGCACAATATATTGTTCGTCATCCAGGCGGTTCGGGTCGTTGACGATGCCGCTGCGTTTATCTATTTTGACCCGATATTGGTCGATAATCCAGTCTAAGGCAGAACGGTTCCCCAAACGATATGCAAATGCTGCGGGAGGAATACCGCTGAGGGTGAGAAACTCATTGTAGATCAGTTGGGTTTTATCTTTGCTGAGTCTCATTTTTTCCACCCGCCAATTCAGGGGAACGTCCTTATTTTCGATCCAGTTGAGGGGATATTCCGGTTGTTGTTCGTAGTTGAGGTGCAGTTCTGCTAAACGTTTACCTGCTTGGGCAAAGGCGTGAAAGTCAGGGGCGTAGGGAATGCGGGGTAATTCCCGTTTTAGGTTGGCTGCGTAGCGTTGGCGATAGATTGGATGGTGGAGAATGCCGTAGATGTAGTAGAAGATATCCCATTTGGTAATTGTATCTTCTTGGTAGTGGCGGCGATATTCCGTTAGCGCCCAGTCGGTGATGTTTTCTTGGCGGTTGCTTCCGTCTTCGTCGTAAGTGTAGAAGGGGAAGCATTGCGAATCACCTGTCAGATGTAAATCTGCAATAATATGAACTATCAAGCAATGAAACATCTTATTATTTCCTGCTGTCCTCACACAAATAACACGATTTTCGCGTTCAGTATCAGGAGTGGGCAATATGTAGGGAAATTGACCGCGCCGATCGTTTAAGTAGTCGTCAAAATAAATAAATGAAGTGATAAATGGTCGATAAAGTGACGCTCTAATGCAATTAGTATTGTATTGCAGTGTAATTCCTCGATTTAAATATTTCTTCAAGGTTGACGACCAGTTAATTTTGCTATCATCGCCAGTGACAAAATTATCTAGTAGGAATTTTAGATCGCTTTTCTGACTCCATCTTACCATCTGTTCGTTATAAGTGGCCATCGTGCATTTAATCTTTTCTGCTAACTCCTCGCGATTAAAATTATAAGCCCAAGCATCGCGGTTTGTAACAACTCCTAGACTAAATAACTTAAAAATTACTCCTTCCTCCATATGGGACGATTTGATTTTCTTGTCTCCCATCGGTATAAAAGTTTCAAATTCATCCTGCAACCCTTCCGTAAACCAGGTATATTTGCGCTCGGGCTTAATTAATTGCCAGTCAAGCGGATATATACTCCCAGATTTCTCAATTAATTCAAATTTTTCCTTACGGGTTGCTTTCCAATCTACCGCACTGTAAAGTATTTCATGTTCATCTGTATCTTTGCGTTTGATCAGAAAGGTTACACTGATGCCTACCATCGCTGCCAAGCCAAATACCGTATGTTTTTCACCAATAGGTATTCCTTCCCGCATTGAGTATTTTCTGACATTACCCTTTAAATCCAAAACATAGATACGATTAAATTCTTTCTGGAGATGTTTGCGCATCCCATCAAAAGAAATATCGGTAACAAAACTGTTATTAGTAACAAATGCCACAATCCCTTCATCTCCTATTCTATCCGATGCCCAGCGAATTGCTTTGACATAGGGATCGAAGAGAGAATTTCTTAATGTCGCTTGCGAGTCTTTAGAATATGTTTCTCTCACCCTGCTGTCCACCTCTTCATATTTGCGATTCTTATTATTATCGTTCTCATTGACTTGCGCTTTATTATAAGGCGGGTTGCCAATGACCACAAAAATGGGAGATTGTCTTTGCCTTTTCACCCGGGCCGTATTCTCCGGCGTAAATAAGGATAACTGCTGTACCTGCTGGTCGGAAAAGGTATCCACCATGCAGATCCCTTCAAAGGGTTTATAGCTTCCCGTCGCCTGCAAATATTCATGCTCGATATTCATCGACGCGATATAATAGGGCAGCAGCATCACCTCATTGCAGTGTAACTCATGCTCGTACTTATGGGGAAGTGCAGTTTTTCTGATTTCCCGCATCACCCGCATGATAAAGTTTCCCGTACCCACAAAGGGATCGAGAATATGCACTCCCTTGTCACTCAAAGATTTGCCAAACTCCCGTTGCAGAATCTCTTCCACACTCTTGACCATAAAATTCACGATCGGTTGCGGCGTGTAGACTATCCCATGGGTATCCGCCACCTTCACTGCAAATCCTTGGAAAAACTTCTCGTAAACTGTATTCAGGAAATGCTGCTTTTCGCTATAATCTTCTATGGTGGCCGCCGTTGACTCCAAGGCCCGGTAGAAATAGTCCACATCTCCCAGGAAATGATCCCGACTAAAGGACTTGGAGGTGAGGGCATTAATCACCTTCTCTATTTCTACGGCAATTATATTCCGGCGGGTAAAATCGGGATTATCGAAGATGCGACGAAAAATCCGTTCCGTCAGCAAATGCTGAATCAGCATTTCTTCTATGGCCGCTTCTGCTATATTCGGATTAATCGCTTCCCGACAGATTTCGGCAAAATTATGGAAAGCTTGAATAAAATTACGATTAGTTTTCTTTTGTTTCGCAATGAGATCGATCAGTTTTCCCGCCAAGTCTCGCACCCGGTTGCCAAACTCCATCGCCGCTACCTCCCACTGTTCGATCTCGGGGGTCCGATACTCAAAGAACAGCTTCAGGGTTTCGACTAGATGCTGGGGTTTCCTGATATCCCGATCGCATATTTGCTTTCCCCCTTGCCAGAGAATCGCCCGAGCGGGTGCTTGAAAGAGAATATTATCATGAGGATAGCCCCATGCCAACTTCTTTTTCACCTCTGCTGCCAAATTATCCTGACTATCTTTCGCTTCCCAGAACCCGTGGCGGAGGGTATCCTCTCGTACCAGTTCCCCATCCACCTGGATGCGCTTGTGGGTCAACTTAACCGTTTTTTCCAGTACCAAAGTCCAATTAAACTGCTGACAGCAAGCTTTCAGGAGATCGGCAAAAGCATCTCTGACTGCCATTTCGTGGTCAACACCTAGCCGTGCAAATTGCTGCAATGCTTGGTAATAGGCTTTAACGGGTTTGTGAGTCGGTTTGAGGTTCAAGGTTTCCATGGGTTGTACCTGTTTTCTGGGATATTTAGGGACATGATATACATGCTCATATATTTTGGCGAGCTTGTGCAACTGTTTCCCGAGCGCGGTTGGGTTTCGTACCTCTACCCAACCGACATTTTTACTCTCGTTCCCTGCCAGAGTCAGGGAACGAGAAAACTTCTGGCGGTTAGGAAGACTGCTGGCCACTACCATCTTCACTACTTTCTTCCGTCGGAGTCAGGCGATCGCGTAGCGAGAAATCGAGCACTACCTCGAACTCTGATAGGGAAGCTACCGTCACCGATCGCTGGTGAAGCTCCCGCAGCAGAGAAGCATCGTTCAGTTTATTGATGCGATCGGCTATTTGCTCGGGCACAGAAGAAAATTTCAGAACGAGGATATCGATTATATCCTCTCGACGGGAAAGCAAGGAGCCCCGTTCCATTGCATCTTGCGAGCAAGGCATCATTACATACGGCATCTCTTTTTCCTCCAAGAAACGATCTAATTGAAGTTGAAATTCCCGCTCTAAATTCTCTGGCAGTCGCATCATCCAGTATACTAGCCGTAACAGGTTGCGAATTTCCCGTTCGCTATATCCTACCGACAACAGCCCTTTGGTTACTCTGGTTTTCCATTCCAAGCGTTTCTGGGCGTCCTGGCGCGTGGCCATTGTTTTCAGATGAGCCATCACCATCACCGCAAAGGGATTAGTGCTATTTTCCAACACAGACCATTGGTTTTGGTAGTCCAGTAGCTTGACTATAGGATAGGACCTGGATGTGCTGTTTTTCCAAATTGTAGATACAAACTCTTGGGGTCGCCAACTCGGTCTGTCATCCCCTAATATTACCAAGCTGGCCACTGGCGCATCGTAGCGCAACTCGATGAGGCTGTTGTAAATATGTATCCGTTTGGGGAAGTCTACTTCGTACTCACTTTGGACTTCTACATGCACTAGCACATTTATCGGAGAACCGTTCTGCCGCCAGACCTTGACTAGGATATCTGCCAAACGCCTGCCCACTTTCGCCTCGGGAACGATTTTTTGCAGTTCTGTATTCAGAATTTCATAGCCGCGATCCCAGTCTATGTCTGCATAAGCTTCTGGATAAAAAAATTCCATACAGGCCGGGAAATAGTCAATTAGCGCCTGTTTCCAGGGGCCGTCATAATCCGCCGATAGATTCTCCATTTTTATTCTACACCTTTCCTCTCAATTCTACACCTTTCCTCTCAAACTACATCGCTGTTGGGTAAGTGACCAATGGCCTAACCTTACATTCCTTCACGTAGCCCGATCGCGATTTTGCTATGCTTTTCAATCTGTCCCATGACCTGCTTGGCCCGCTGAATCACTACTGGAGGCAAACCTGCCAAACGCCCTGCTTCTATGCCATAGGATTTAGAAGCGCCTCCGGGTTGTACTTGATGCAAAAAGATAATCTCATTGGGCATTTCCTTGACTGTTACCTGGAAGTTTGCCACATTAGATAAAATGGAAGCTAGTTCGTTCAGTTCGTGATAGTGGGTAGCAAATATGGTTCGGGATTTGATTTCACCCGCCAGGTATTCTGCTACCGCCCAAGCAATAGAAAGACCGTCAAAGGTAGCCGTCCCTCTGCCTATTTCATCCAGCAGCACCAAAGACTGGGCCGTCGCGTGATTGAGGATATTGGCAGTTTCGTTCATTTCGACCATGAATGTAGATTGACCTGTGGCCAGGTCGTCCACCGCCCCCACTCGCGTGAAAATGCGATCGCACAGTCCCAGGGTCGCGGACTCTGCTGGCACAAAACTACCCACCTGGGCCATCAGTTGAATTAAGCCTACCTGTCGCAAATAGCAACTTTTCCCGCTAGCATTGGGACCAGTGAGGATGATTAAATCGGGAGATTCGTTGGAGATTTCTTTGCCCAGGGTAGTGGAATTGGGGACAAAGAAGTTAGCGGATAAAGTTTGTTCGACCACGGGATGACGACCTTCTGCTATCGCGATCTCTCGACTTTCCATGATAGTGGGACGGCAATAACCCTGGATGACCGCAACTTCTGCTAAACTGCACAAGACATCAATTGCGGCTACGGCCCGGGAAACATTTCTAATTACTGGGGCTTTTTCTCCCACTTCGGTCCGGAGATTGACGAATATATCGTACTCTAATTGATTGAGATCCTCCCGGGCCGTGAGAATTCGCGCTTCCCGTTCCTTCAACTCTTGGGTAATATAGCGTTCTTCATTAACTAGGGTTTGCTTGCGAGTGTAATCATCGGGAACCTGGTCCGCTTTGGCCCGGGCGATGCTAATATAATAGCCGAAGGTTTTGTTATAGCCGACTTTCAGATTGCCAATGCCCGTCCGCTGTCTCTCTTGGCTTTCTAAATTAGCCAGCCACTTTTGGTCATCTGCCGCCGCCGCCCGCATTTCATCCAGCATTTCGTTTACCCCTGGTCGAATTAAACCCCCTTCTTTTAACTGCTGGGGAGGCGGTTCTACCAGATAGGTTTTAATTTCTTGCGCCAACTGTTCTAATTCCGGCGGAACTTGCTGTAAGGTTCTCAGGAAGGGTGAATAGGCATTAGTTGTTAATGTCGATAGATCCGGTAACTTGCCTAGGGATGAGGCCAGGGCGAAGAGATCCTTGGCATTGGCCCTACCAGAACCCGCCCGACCTGTTAACCTTTCGAGATCGTAAATTTGCCGCAACAGTTGCCGTAGGTTTTTGCGCAATTCTGTATTTTCTACTAATTCCTGAATCGTATCTTGGCGCGATCGAATCCCTTTGAGCTTCAGCAAAGGTTGCAGCAACCAGCGGCGCAAGGCCCGGCCTCCCATTGGCGTCGTCGTGCGATCGATCGCCCATAGCATAGAACCGTGAAAACTGCCATCCCGAACGGTTTCAACAATTTCCAGGTTGCGGCGGGTTTGGTAATCGAGGATCAGAAAGTCCGTAGTAGAATAGGTGCGCAGCAGTTGCAGATTAACATGGCTTTGCTTTTGGGTTTCCTCCAGATATTCCAGCAGTCCCCCCGCAGCGCGCAGCCCCAAAGGTAACTGGTCGCAACCCATCCCTTCGAGTGATCGCACGTTAAACTTATCCAAAAGTCGTTCCTTGGCCGAAGCCAAACTGAAGACATTTTGGGGACGCCAAGCGTAGCAAAAGGTCGAGGGCAGACATTCATGTAAATGTGAGGAAGCTTCTCCCGGACGCACCATCATCCCCGTCAAGTCTGGCATATTAGTAGGAACCAGAACTTCCGCAGGTTGCAAACGCATTAGTTCTTGAGTCAGATATTCCGTGTTACTGCCTTGGGTGGTGAGAAATTCTCCCGTAGAAATATCTGCATAAGCTAACCCCCAATTTACTCCAGCAATGACAACGGCTGCCAGGAAATTATTGCGACGCGGACTTAACATGCCCTCCTCAGTTAAAGTACCAGGGGTAAGCACTTGGGTCACCTCCCGCGTGACCATGCGGCGTTCGGCAGCAGCGGTAGCAGCATCTTCAGCTTGGTCGCAGATCACCAAGGGATAACCCTTTTCGACGATGTTGGTACTGTGACGATCGAGGGCGTGATGGGGAACTCCGGTCATAGGGACGCGGCCAATTTCCTTACCCCCCTCCTTGCTGGTGAGTACCAGTTCCAGTTCCCGAGAGATGGTCACCGCATCTAGGAAAAAGCACTCAAAGAAATCGCCCACCCGATATAGCAGCAGGGCGTGGGGGTATTTCTCCTTGACTTCCACATAATGCTGCAACATGGGCGTCAGCTTGCTGCGGTCCAGCAGCCGGTAGTCCGCGTTGGGAAGCAGATCGGTTGGAGATGATGTAGATGCAGAGTCGGAATGCTTCTTCACGGGTCAGACTTGGCGATCGGTTTCTACAGACTTTATCATAATCGGTATCCTGATGTTTGACCACACCCCCTGGGAACGTTTCTAAGCCATAAAAGCCAGTTTAGACTGTGTGCAAGCAGTAAGATTATTCTATTTAGCAGGAGTATTAGAGATAATCTCTCCACCGAGTCGCAAGCACGAACAGATCAAAATTACCCTGGGGTTGCTGCTAAAAGCTTACATGAAAGAAAAAGGTATCCGGTTCTACCTCTGTGGCAGGTTTCCCATAGAAGATGGTTATGCTTATGGCGCACCTGACGACTCTTATTGTATTAGTAGCGATAAAGATGTTCCAGATATTGTGATAGAAATCATTATGACTGGCGGCGAGATCGACAAGCGAGAACTGTAGCATACCCAACAGCATCTCACTCGCGAATCATTAATTCTCAATTGAGAATTTTCTATTGACAATTCTCAATCATTGCGATTCTCTATAAACTCTAACAAAATTATTTGATGCACGCTGCTTATAGGTCGCACTTCACCTGCATTTTCCGAGTAACACTCACCCCTGCGAATATCTGCTATAGTCAAGAACCCCATATCCCAACCTTCCCCCAAGACTAAGTATTCAAGTTCCATCTCAATACTCCCAGAAAAAATATGACGAACGACTTCATCCGTTTTATAGCAGCGAAAGAAAGAAATCGCCGGCGGACAATAGCCAATTTCCTCTAATAATTCCCGCCGCATTGCTGCTTCTAAAGGTTCTCCGGGTTCTATGTGACAGCCGAAAAAAGCCCAGAGACCTGGATGGGTAATACTGGGGATATTATCTCGCAGTTGCATCAAAAATCGGTCTTGACGATATAAGATCGCAATCGCCACCTCAACAGGTTGATTACTCATTGCTTGTTGTATCCCCTCGATCTGGTTGCTGTTCTAGCTTTTGGGTTTCCCAGAAATAGACTTCGGAAAAATATAGTCCTTCCACAGGAATGCTTTCATAGCGGATCTCCCCAGCGATCGTAATTTTATCTCCGAGTTGAGGCAAACTTGAGGTAGTGAACACCCACATCTTACCGCTAGCATCGTCAAGCTGATAGAGTTGAGCATCCAGCAAGGGGACTTGCTTGATGACTGTGCCTCTTAAGTAAACTGTAGTTGTGCCCTTGGGGATCTGCGGGATATCACTGATATTGGTGAGCTTGATATCCAGTGCCGAGTTACCGCAACCCCACAGCCCCAGGAGCGGCAAGGCGGTGCCGATCGATCTCTTGACACCTGTAATGAGAGATTTTATCATGCTTGTCAAAAGACCCAGAATGCAAAGATGATAGGTGTTGCTATACAAGCATGATATCCTTTGGGACAGGAAAATGGTCAACAACAAAGAGGCTCTGGCATCAACTGTATCGGACTCATGACTAAAATGGCTCAAATCTTAGATGGTAAAGCCCTGGCCAAGCGGATGCAATCGGAATTGCTCGATCGCGTGCAGACCCTACAAGCTGATAGCAAGCGTCCTCCAGGGTTAGCAGTGCTGATGGTGGGGGACGACCCCGCCAGCATTATCTACGTGCGCAAGAAGCAGGAAGCCTGTGCTAAGGTGGGTATTGCCTCTTTTAGTCAGCATTTGCCAGGCACCACTAGCCAAGCTGAACTAGAAGCAATAATTGACAAGCTAAATTTTGACTTACGGGTAGACGGTATTCTCCTCCAGCTACCGCTACCGAAACACCTAGATGCTAAATCACTTTTAGCTCAAATCCACCCCGACAAAGATGTCGATGGACTCCACCCTACTAATATGGGGAAACTGGTACTGGGAGAACCGAGCTTGCGCAGCTGCACCCCGGCAGGCATGATGCGCCTGTTAGAAGCATACCAGATTCCAGTCCAAGGCAAACATGCAGTGGTGGTGGGGGCCAGTATCCTGGCAGGTAAACCAGCGGCCCTGATGCTGTTGGCGGCCAATGCCACGGTGACGATCGCCCATATCTTCACCCCAAATTTATCAGAAATTACTCGAAAAGCTGATATTCTAATTGTGGCGACAGGCAATCCTCAAATGATCAAAGGCGACATGGTTAAAGACCGAGTCGTAGTTCTGGATGTGGGGATTAACCGAGTCACCGACGCAAACGGGAAGGTCCGTTTGGTGGGAGACGTTCATTTTGAGGAAGTGCGGCCCGTGGCGCAATATATCACGCCCGTTCCCGGCGGGGTTGGTCCGATGACTGTGGCCATGCTGTTGGAAAATACAGTATGGAGCTACATCCAGCGAATTTAAGTGCGGTCCTTTGAGTAGTAATGATGTTAGTGAAAGATAATCAACAAGCCACTGAGGCATTTGACCTGGCAGTTTACCTGCAAAAACGCAAGGCCCTGGTGGATGCAGCCCTCGATCGGGCGCTACCAGTTAGCTATCCCGAAAAGATCTACGAGGCGATGCGCTACTCCCTCTTAGCTGGTGGCAAGCGTTTGCGTCCCATCCTTTGTCTTGCTAGCTGCGAGTTAACGGGAGGCACCGTGGAAATGGCCATGCCCACAGCCTGTGCCTTGGAGATGATTCACACCATGTCATTGATCCATGATGACTTGCCAGCAATGGACAATGATGATTTCCGCAGAGGTAAGCCGACGAACCATAAAGTCTATGGGGAAAACATGGCGATCCTAGCAGGGGATGGCTTGATGATCTATGCCTTTGAATATATTGCCCGGGCCACTGAACAGGTCCCAGCCGATCGGGTGTTGGCAGTAATTACCCAGATAGCAACAGCCTCTGGGGCTGCTGGGTTGGTGGGCGGTCAAGTGGTGGACCTGGAATATGAAGGCAAGTCGGATGTGTCTTTGTCAACACTCAATTATATTCATACTCACAAAACTGGAGCGCTGTTAGAATTTACAGTAGTCTCGGGCGCGATGCTAGCTGGCTGTCCGGCATCGGATTTAGAGCGCCTCTCCCAATATGCGAAAAATATTGGCTTAGCTTTTCAGATTATCGATGATATTTTGGATATTACGGCAACCCAAGCCGAATTGGGCAAAACTGCTGGTAAAGACCTGCAAGCCCAAAAGGTGACCTTCCCTAGTATCTGGGGAATTGATGAGTCGAAAAATCAGGCCCATTCCCTAGTACACCAGGCGAAGGCTCAACTGGAACCCTTTGGAGAACAGGCGATACCCCTGATGGCGATCGCCGATTTTATCACCACCCGCAGTTACTAAAAAACCATTATGCAGGACCTTGGCCATATCCTGAACAATCGCGTGCTGTTGGTATCGCTGATCGCCTGTTCGATCGCTCAATCACTAAAGCTAGTAGTCGATCTGGTAAAAAATCAGAAGCTGAATGTTCGCGCTTTAGTCACCACTGGTGGCATGCCGAGTTCTCATTCGACCCTGGTGACGGCCCTGGCTACGGAAGTAGGACAGAAAACTGGCTGGGAAAGTCCTGATTTCGCGATCGCCACTATTTTTGCTATTATCGTCATGTACGATGCTGCTGGTGTTCGCCAAGCTGCTGGCAAGCAGGCCCGCATTCTCAACCAGATCATTGACGAGCTATTTCAAGAGAAACCTGAGTTCAACGAAGACCGCTTAAAGGAATTACTCGGACATACTCCCTTTCAGGTAATTGTCGGTTTCCTGCTGGGAGTTGGAATTTCCTTTATTGCTACTTTTATTTATGGCTAATTGCCAATTGCGAATGGTGAATGATGAAGGGAAAATGGACATGAACATGAATAAATAAATCTACCTTAGCAATGGTATACGCAGCACGCATGCCACTGAAGATAGAAGGACGAATTCCTTCAGCGGTAAAGGAGTCTACCACGCAGGCGGCTTCTCCTGCCAACACTGGATTTTGTGCGTGTAGCTTTTGATTCCCGTTCCACAAATATATGGGATGACCATAGGGCTTATTTATCCCATCCACATTAAACATATTAGCATATTCCACTAATTTCTGCTTGAACTTTTCGGGAGTTTTCCCCCAGAAACGGCCCACCCCGATGGAGTAGCCATCAGTTTTGGGAAAGTTCCAACCATAGCCTTTTTCGATCGCACCTAATTCAAAATAGGCGCTAGTTAATTTTTGCTATTCGGTGGGAATTTCTGCTTCCAAAGCCGAGCCCATAGTATACTTACGTTATGAGAAACCCAGCCATTGCGCCATCGGACCTTTGGCACCATCGGTGGCGATCGGATAGCGACCTGTTACTGGTTCCGAAGCCGTGTTTACCTGCCAGCAGGTGCCCTGCCATTCTATTCCCGTCACTGCTGTCTTGTTTCGGAGTTGGGCACTTTGGGCGATCGCCTACTTGACCAGAAAGTAGTCAAATACCTCTCGCAGCACCATCCAAATAGGAGGAACATCCAGATTTACCTCTATCGGATCTCCTTGATTCCAAGTATAGCATACCGAGTTAACCTTGAGAGAGATAGCAGGAGTCAAATCAAAATCAAACCACTCTTGCACTGCGGGGGAAACCCCACCGCCACAAGGTTTGTAGCGAGGTAACTCGGCTTTTTCCAGCAGTAACACGGAACATCCCCGCTTGGCTAAATGATAAGCAGCCGTTCCTCCAGCCAGTCCCGCACCTACTATAATACAGTCAAACATGAATGTTAATTGTTAGTTGTTAGTTGTGGGTTGTGGGTTGTCAACCTCCAATTTTTTTGTTTCTGTGGGTAAATGAATGGTGGTGCATGACACTTCGGATGGTAGGTCATATGGGGTGTCCTCATGTGAGATTAATCTCTCGATCGCACAATCATTCTATCGCCTTCATATTACTTTAATTCCCGAGCTAGACCCGCCCCAGTTTTAGCAACCCAAATTGAATCAAAGTTTTTCAGCATAACTTCAGTAGGATTTATCTTTTCATCGCTTCCTATCTTCTCAAAACTTGCATTCACATTAGGGTAGATAAAGAAAGGAATCGAAATTATACTCTTGGAGAGTTTGTGAATAACTTCATGGGGAGTGCTAACAAACAAGCCATTCGTCCAGAGTTGCAGCATATCGCCCAAGTTGATGACAAAAGCATCTTCCAAACAGTCAGCATCAATCCAGGCATTTTTGGTATAAACTCGTAGGGAAGGACTGGGGAAATCTTCTTGGATTAATACGGTGAAAATACCATTATCCGTGTGTTTCCCTGCCACGCCACCTTCAGGGGGATAGTAAATAGTCCGATGGATGACGATCGGATCGTCAAAATAAGGGTCAAACCAATCGGGTTCCCGGTTTAAAGCAACGGCCAGCGCCCGGAGCAGGTGGGGCACAATTTTGGTTACGATCTCCCCTTGAAGCTGATAATGGGATACTGCAAAATCGGAGGCTACGGTGTCATCGGGAATCACGGTCGGACCGGTAAAAGGCTTGTCCGATGGTGGACGTTCTATGCCGAGATCAAAAATTTCCTTGGGATCGGGGCCAACGTCTTCGTGAAGGGTTTCACCGTAGAGGGGAACGTAGCCCCGACATGTCTTGGGATAAACCGTTTGCTTGTCTTGGCCGTAGGCTTTTTTGATCTCTTCTGGCAACTGGAAAAAGTTGCGGGATGCGGCGATCGTTCGCCGAACCAAATCGGCCGAGATGCCGTGATCTTTCAAATAGAAAAACCCATGCTCGTAGCAGATGCCATAGAGACGAATCAGACGATTTATATAGCTTAATATAGATATAAGCAATTAAAAATTAAAAATTGAGAAAGCCTTTGAGCACAATGGTTTCAGCTTTTCGGTCTATGTAATTTAAATGCGCGACAGCTGATCACCTAAAACTATGCTCTGCATCGGTCGCGGGCCTTCCCGCCTGCGTGCAACACGCTACGCTGCCCATTTTTTTATCTAGCGATGACAGTCTGCAAATTCTTCTCCCGTACCGCTGGTGCATGGGTGGGGCAGTACACATCCTACATACCCTACATTTAGCTCTAGGATGCTGAAACTAGGGACGCTAGGGGATCGGGTATCGTCTCCGAGGGGGAGGAAAAATTCCCAGTCAGGACATACTCCAAACGCAATTTTAACCAGGTAATAAATTGCTCATTCGTAGAAACGATCGCCGCTGCTGGTTGGGGACATTTCTTCTTCGCTTCTGCCATTTCTGGCGCTTCCAGAAATGCTGGTTGTACAATTAACCAAAAATCGATCTCCTTTTCCTTGGATTTGTAGTTATTCGTGCGTTCTCTGAGAACTTCCTCTAAGGGTTCTTCCTCTGTCAGAAACTTTTGAGAAGCCAGTACGTAGTAATACGTTTGCATGCTCGATCTCGAACTTGACTGCTTTACTGTTTTACCATAATGATTGACAAAATACAAGTCATAATTGTCCGCGCATGGCTTGCTTCATCTCCCGGACCGCTCTTTCTAATCCTACTAGGGCTGCTCTGCTAATGATACTATGACCGATGTTGAGTTCTTCTATCCCCCGAATGCAAGCTACTGGGTAGACATTCCAGTAAGTCAGTCCATGTCCAGCGTTGACTCGCAAACCAGCTGCGATCGCCTGGGCGCATCCTTTGGCTAAGATATCTAATTCCCCCTGGCGACCTGCTTCGTCCTTAGCTTCTGCGTAGGTGCCGGTGTGCAGTTCGATAAACTTTGCCTTTACCCGGGCGGAAGCGGCAATCTGGGCCTGGTCCGCGTCAATAAATAGACTAACTGGAATTCCCGCAGTTTGCAACTTGTCCACTATTGAGGCGATGCGCGAAACTTGACCTACTATATCCAGTCCCCCTTCCGTGGTCACCTCTTCCCGCTTTTCGGGCACCAGGGTGACATAGTCCGGTTTAATGTCCAGGGCAATGTTCACCATTTCTTCTGTGGCAGCCATTTCCAAATTCAGATGAGTGCGGATCGTCTGGCGCAGCAAGCGGACATCCCGGTCTTGGATATGCCGGCGGTCTTCCCGCAGATGGGCCGTAATGCCATCGGCACCGGCCAGTTCTGCCTGCACTGCTGCGGTCACTGGATCTGGTTCTACGGTGCGTCGGGCCTGCCGGATGGTCGCAATATGGTCGATGTTAACGCCTAGGGTGAGCAAGGGATGAACCTCTGTCCTGTCTAACTTAAGTGGTGTACTCATGGAAAAAGCCGGGTTTAGCCGTCCGCGTAGCGTGCGCGCAGCGCATAGTAAAGGAAGTTGCTTTTCAAGAAGGTCCGATGCCTGATTTTTCCGGAACGGTGGGATGCAACGCTGCCAACCCCATGCGCGCAGCGCACGCTGCGCGCGCAGGCATCGTGATAAACTTCAATTAACCACAGTGAAATCATCGACATTAATCAGGGTCGAATCAATCCCCTGCAGGGTGGCCAGGGTTTTCCCTTCAAAGTTAATCCGGGTATCGAGGCCCATCCTGACGATCGCCAAATCGTTGAAACTCAAACCTTCTGTTAGCCCAATCGAGTCCGTGCCATCTTCAAAGTCTATGATGGTATAGCCCATGCCGCCCGACTCCAGAACAAAAAGATCGGCCTGCTGAGATCGTCCGTAGAGGCTATCGTTTCCATCTCCGCCGATGAGACCGTCGTTTCCGTAGACGCGATCGCTTCCATTTCCACCGGTGAGGGGGTCGTCCTCCTGGAGGCGATCGTCCTGACCGACTATTAGTGAGGCGACCTCCAGAACATCGTTGACGTTAATCGTGAAGACCTCCGAGTAACTGGCCCCAGCACCGTCGGTGGTCTGGACGCGGATGTTGTAACTGGATCGGGTCTCAACGTCCGGGGAACTTTTAATTAGCAGGTTACTGACTATCATGAAGGCGCCGTTATCAAAGTCACCAACGCCGGGGACTAGCCGATAGGTAAAGGTATCGGATATGTCGGGGTCAATAGTGAAGAGAGTCCCCACGACGCTATTGACTGGGTCGGGGTTTTCATCAATGCTGTTGCCGCTGAGAACTATGTTGGTAGGAGGGGAGTTCTCTGCAATATCGATGGTAAAGACCTCCTCGTAACTGGCCCCAGTAGCGTCGGTAGTCTGGACGCGGATGCTGTAACTCGGCTGGGTCTCAATGCCCAGGAAACTGTTAACTCGCAGTTGGTTCCCTACTATGGTGAAAGCAGCGTTATCAAAGTCACCAACGCCGGGTACTAGCCGATAGGTAAAGGTATCGGATATGTCGGGGTCGATAGTGGAGAGAGTTCCTACGATGCTATCCAATGGGGCGTTTTCAGTGATGCTGCTGTTGCTGAGGGTTATGTCGGTAGGAGGGGAGTTCTCTACAACATCGGTGACATTAATAGTCAAGACCTCCGAGTAACCGGCCCCAGTCTCGTCGGTAGTCCGGACGCCGATGCTGTAACTCGATCGAGTCTCAAAGTCCAAAGAACTGTTAGTTAGCAGTTGGTTCCCTACTATGGTGAAGGTGTTGTCGACTCCGAGTAACTGGTAGGTAAAGCTATCTCCTTCGTCTGGGTCGGTAGTGGAGAAAGTCCCCACGATGCTACCCAATGGGGCGTTTTCAGTGATGCTGTTGTTGCTGAGGGTTATGTCGGTAGGAGGGGAGTTCTCTGCAACGTCGGTGACATTAATAGTCAAGACCTCCGAGTAACTGGCCCCTGTCTGGTCGGTAGTCTGGACTAATATCCTGTAAATCGACTGAGTCTCAAAGTCCAGGGAACTGTTAATTCGCAGTTGGTCCCCTACTATGGTGAAAGCAGCGTTATCATCGCCACCAAAGCCGGAGACTAACCGATAGGTAAAGGTATCTCCCTCGTCGGGATCGCTAGTTCCGAAAGTCCCCACGACTGCACCCGATGGAGAGTTTTCATTGATGATGCTGCTGCTGAGAACTATATCGGTAGGAGAGGAGTTCTCTGCAACGTCGGTGACATTAATAGTCAAGGCCTCCGAGTAACTGGCCCCAGTCTGGTCGGTAGTCTGGACGCGGATGCTGTAACTCGACTGAGTCTCAAAGTCAGGGGAACTGTTAATTCGCAGTTGGTTCCCTACTATGGTGAAGGCGGCGTTATCATCGTCACCAACGCCTGAGACTAACTCGTAGGTAAAGGTATCTCCAGAGTTGGGGTCAGTAGTGGATAAAATCCCCACAACAGTATTGGCTGGGGAGTTTTCATTGACATTGATGCTGCCGCTGAGTTCGATGTCGGTAGGAGATTCGGCAACATCGTTGACGTTAATAGTCAAGACCTCCTCGTAACTGGCCCCAGTCTGGTCGGTAGTCCGGACGCCGATGTTGTAACTCGACTGGGTCTCAAAGTCCAAAGAACTGTTAGTTAGCAGTTCGTCCCCTACTATCGTGAAGGCGTTGCTGCCGAAGAGTAACTGGTAGGTAAAGCTATCTCCAATGTCGGCGTCGGTAGTTCCGAAAGTCCCCACGACTACACCCAATGGGGAGTTTTCATCAATGCTGCTGTTGCTGAGAACTATGTCAGTAGGAGAGGAGTTCTCAGCAACATCGTTGACGTTAATAGTCAAGACCTCCTCGTAACTGGCCCCAGTAGCGTCGGTAGTCTGGACCCGGATGCTGTAACTCGACTGAGTCTCAAAGTCCAAAGAACTGTTAATTCGCAGTTGGTCCCCTACTATGGTGAAGGCGGCGTTATCATCGTCACCAACGCCTGAGACTAACTGGTAGGTAAAGGTATCTCCAGAGTTGGGGTCAGTAGTGGAGAAAGTCCCCACGACTGCACCCAATGGGGAGTTTTCATCAATACTGCTGCTGCTGAGTTCGATGTCGGTAGGAGATTCGGCAACATCGTTAACCTCAATAATCAAGACCCTCGAGAAACTGTCCCCAGCAGCGTCGGTAGTCTGGACGAGGATGCTGTAACTCGACTGGGTCTCAAAGTCCGGGGAACTGTTAATCCGCAGTCGGTCTCCTTCTATGGTGAAGGCGTCGTTATCATCGGGACCAACGTCGGAGATTAACTGGTAGCTAAAGGTATCTCCCTCGTCGGGGTCGGTAGTCGAGAAAGTGCCCACGACTGTATCCGATGGGGAGTTTTCATCAATGCTGCTGTTGCTGAGAACTATGTCAGTAGGAGAGGAGTTCTCTGCAACATCGGTGACGTTAATAGTCAAGACCTCCGAGTAACTGGCCCCAGCAGCGTCGGTAGTCCGGACGAATATCTCGTAACTCGACTGAGTCTCAAAGTCCAAAGAACTGTTAGTTCGCAGTTCGTCCCCTACTATGGTGAAGGCGTTGCTGCCGGAGAGTAACTGGTAGGTAAAGCTATCTCCAATGTCGGCGTCGCTAGTAGAGAAAGTCCCCACGACTGCACCCAATGGGGAGTTTTCATTGATGCTGCTGTTGCTGAGAACTATGTCAGTAGGAGAGGAATTCTCTGCAACATCGGTGACGTTAATAGTCAAGGCCTCCGAGTAACTGGCCCCAGCAGCGTCGGTAGTCCGGACGAATATCTCGTAACTCGACTGAGTCTCAAAGTCCAAAGAACTGTTAGTTTGCAGTTCGTTTCCTACTATGGTGAAGGCGTTGCTGCCGAAGAGTAACTGGTAGGTAAAGCTATCTCCAATGTCGGCGTCGCTAGTAGAGAAAGTCCCCACGACTGCACCCAATGGGGAGTTTTCATTGATGCTGCTTTTGCTGAGAACTAGGTCGGTGGGAGTAGAGTTCCCTACAACATTAATGCTAAAGGTATCTGTCCCTTCACCTAGATTTTCGTCTATGGCGGTTACCGTTACGGTAAAGTTGCCTGCGGTAGTAGGGATACCGCTGATAACTCCCCGACTGTTGATGGTTAAGCCCTCTGGTAAACCGATAGCTGTGTAGTTGTTGATGTTGCCATTGATGTCGCCGAAGTTGTCGCTAATGTCTTCGTTGAAGTTATTCCCTGACAAGAGATCAAAGTCAAAGTCGGGAATCTCGGTTCTTACATAAGGGGGGTTTTCCAATAGCTTGTTAGCCCGCAAATTTAGAACCTCTTGGGGGATGGTGCCAGTTAGTCGGTTGTCGAACAGCCAGAGCTCTTCCAAATTAAAAAAATTTCCTAACTGAGGAGGGATGGAACCAGTCAGTCGGTTGTTGAACAGCCAGAGCTCTTTCAAATTGGAAAGATTCCCTAACTGAGGAGGGATGGTGCCAGTCAGGTCGTTGTTGAACAGGTAGAGATCCTCCAAATTGGAAAGATTCCCTAACTCACTCGGGATGGTGCCAGTCAGGTCGTTGTTGTCCAGGTCGAGAACGTCCAAATTGGAAAGATTCCCTAACTGAGGAGGGATGGTGCCAGTCAGGTCGTTGTTGTCCAGGTAGAGATCCTCCAAATTGGAAAGATTTCCTAACTGAGGAGGGATGGTGCCAGTCAGGTTGTTGCTGGACAGCAAGAGATCGTCCAAATTGGAAAGATTCCCTAACTCACTCGGGATGCTGCCAGTCAGGCCGTTTTCCTCCAGCTCAATTACCGTCACCCTGCCGTTCTCTACCGTCACCCCAAACCAATCGTTAAGATCATTAGGGGGAGTTGGGCTGCTGAAATTCCAGCCTTCATTGTTCTGCCAAGAATCCCCATTTGTGGCGTCGTATAGGGCCCTCAGTGCCTGATAGTCGCTAAGAAGGGGGTTAACAAGGGGGTTGTTGCCGGACAGGTCGAGCTGTTCCAAATTCAGATTATTTAACTTTTGAAAGATGCTGCTACTCACACTCAGGTTGTTGTTGGACAGGTCGAGAGCTTCCAAATTGGAAAGATCCCCTAATTCCGTCGGGATGGTGCCACTCAGTTGGTTGTTGGACAGGTCGAGAACTTCCAAATTGAAAAGATTCCCTAACTGAGAAGGGATGGTGCCAGTCAGGTCGTTCGACTGCAGGTTGAGCTCTACCAAATTGGAAAGATTCCCTAACTGAGAAGGGATGGTGCCAGTCAGGTCGTTCGACTGCAGGTTGAACTCTACCAAATTGGAAAGATTCCCTAACTGAGGAGGGATGGTGCCAGTCAGCTCGTTGTTGTCCAGGTAGAGATCTTTCAAATTGGAAAGATTCCCTAACTGAGAAGGGATGGTGCCAGTCAGTCGGTTGTTGTCCAGCCAGAGCTCTACCAAATTGGAAAGATTCCTTAACTGAGGAGGGATGGTGCCAGTCAGCTCGTTGTTGTCCAGGTAGAGCTCTACCAAATTGGAAAGATTCCCTAACTGAGGAGGGATGGTGCCAGTCAGCTCGTTCGACTGCAGCCAGAGCTCTTGCAAATTAGAAAGATTCCCTAACTCACTCGGGATGGTGCCAGTCAGGTCGTTGTTGGACAGGTCGAGCTTTTCCAAATTAGAAAGATTCCCTAACTCAGTCGGGATGGTGCCAGTCAGGTCGTTGTTGGACAGATTGAGATCTTCTTCCAAATTGGAAAGATTCCCTAACTCACTCGGGATGGTGCCAGTCAGGTCGTTGTTGGACAGGTCGAGCTTTTCCAAATTGGAAAGATTTTCTAACTGAGGAGGGATGCTGCCAGTCAGACCGTTCTCCCCCAGATCGAGGTCCCTCAAATTGGAAAGATTCCCTAATTCATTCGGGATGCTGCCAGTCAGACCGTTCCCGTCCAGATAGAGTCCCGTCACCCTGGCGTCATCTACCGTCACCCCAGACCAATTAGCAACAACAGACTCATCGGGGAGAGTGTTACTGTTGAAATCCCAGTCTTCCCAGCCATTCGTGTCATCCCAAGATGTAGCCCCACCCGTGCCTTGATATAGACGCCTTAAGGCCTCATAATCCTGCTGATTGAGGGGGGCCAATATGCCCCCATAGGCCAGAAGAGCTTCTGCGGACAATGCTAAGGGAGTTTCCATCCCGGGAGTCCGCCACTCCAACTCCCAATTCCCGCCCCGGGCTGCTGCCCCTGTCCGGGTAGTAGAGGCGGCAATATCAGCCGCGGTCAGGGCCTGTAGCTTAGCCATCAACTCCTCTCCTGCATCTCCGGCGGCCACGTTACAGCCGTAGAGTAGGAGTTTTTTGATTTTCCACCCCCGCAGGGTAGAGGCGTAATCCCCTAGGGTATCTAAACTCAGTTGGGAGTTCCCCAGATACAGACAGCCAGGGCTGCCGTGGGAGAGTAGGTGAAGAACCTCTGTTTCCCGATGCTGTAGGAGTTGTTCGCCGATCTGTTCGATGCCATCGGACTGAGGGTCTAAGAGGAAGGGTTTGGCCCCAGGCTGGAGGCCGTCTATAAGCTGCTGGTAGTTTTCTAAGGAGGGATCCACTACTACCATGGTGTTGGCATTGGTATTATGCTTCATTTTAAGGTTGCTGAATTTTGAATGGCTTAGGAACGAGTCGCTCCCTTATATATGTATACTTCAGATGGGGTTCGGGATATTTCGGATAATTTCAAAAATTATTTGCTGTGTTATCGGTTAGAGAAAAAATAGATGAACCGAGGAGAGGGAAACGATGCCTACCGTTCCGGAAAAATCGGGAGTATGGCCAAAACCTTGTCGCAGAGAGAAAATGCGCATTTTTTCGATGACCGGTGGTAAAAAATCAATGATTTACTACCGGTGATAGACGGCCATGTAGGAGGAACGGCCAAAAATAAATTGACTCTTCGGCGTTGGGTAGTGAAGGGTCGGGGTTGGGTAGTGAAGGGTCGGGGTTGGGTAGTGAAGGGTCGGGGTTGGGTAGTGAAGGGTCGGGGTTGGGTAGTGAAGGGTCGGGGTTGGGTAGTGAAGGGTCGGGGTTGGGTAGTGAAGGGTCGGGGTTGGGTAGTCTAGGGTCGGCGTTAGATCTCCACCCCTGCGCGTTGAGTGGCGACCCGTGCCCGTTGTCGCTCCACCTGGGTTGGGTTAAGCTTGCACTCCTGCGCGTTAAGCTTGCACCTAGGCGCGTTGTATCGTAATCCCCTAGGGTATCTAAACTCAGTTGGGAGTTTCCCAGATACAGACAGCCAGGGCTGCGGTGGGAGAGTAGAGAGAAAATAATCGACTTGCGGTGAGCGAAGTCGAACCGCTGTTTGTTGAAGCTTTTTCTGTTAAAAGAACTCTTAGGCCCATTAAAGGATTCGGTCTTTTAGGGGACCGGTTGAAGAGAACACGCAATCATAAGGATCATGTTTACTCAAGTCAAGTCCCGCATTCGTCACGTCGCCCCCGATCGCCTCGGGGAGCGCAAGTTGGTTAAGGTGGTATATGTGGTGCTAGAGTCCCAGTACCAAAGTGCTCTGTCGGCAGCAGTTAACGACCTTAACGAGTATAACCCCAATCTGGCGGTGAATCTGAGCGGTTATCTGATCGAGGAACTCCGCGACCCGGAAAATTACGCAGCTTTTCAAGCAGATGTCGCGAATGCCAATATATTCATTGCTTCCCTGATTTTCATCGAAGATTTAGCTCAAAAGGTGGTGGCGGCGGTAGAACCCCATCGGGATAACCTGGATGTGGCGATCGTCTTCCCCTCTATGCCGGAGGTGATGCGCCTGAATAAAATGGGCAGTTTCTCCATGGAAAACCTGGGGCAAAGTAAAGGTGCGATCGCCCAGTTCATGCGCAAGCAGAAGGAAAAGTCGGGTTCGTCGTTCCAGGACTCGATGCTGAAGGTGGTGCAAACCCTACCGAAAATCCTCAAGTACATGCCTATGGACAGGGCCCAGGATGCCCGCAACTTCATGCTTTCCTTCCAATACTGGTTGGGGGGTTCGGCGGAGAACCTGGAAAACTTCCTGCTGATGCTGGCGAATAACTACGTTCTCAAAGAACAACAGCAGTTGACCTTCGCCCCGCCAGTGGTCTATCCGGATATGGGAGTTTGGCATCCCCTGGCCCCCCAGATGTTTGAGGATGTGAAGGACTATCTCACTTGGCACGGCAACCGGGATGATATCTCCGATTTTTCCGGAACAGTGGATCTGAAAGACCCTCTGGCCCCCTGCGTGGGTTTGGTACTGCAACGGACTCACTTGGTCACGGGGGATGATGCCCATTATGTGGCTATGGTACAGGAATTGGAAGCCATGGGAGCCCGGGTAATTCCGGTATTTGCCGGGGGTTTGGATTTTTCTAAGCCCGTGAATGCCTATTTCTGGGATAAGTTGGGTAAGAGTGCAGTCCCCTTGGTGGATGCGGTGGTCTCTCTGACTGGGTTCGCTTTGGTGGGAGGCCCGGCCCGACAAGACCATCCCAAGGCCATCGAGTCTCTCAAGCGCCTGAACCGCCCTTACATGGTCGCTTTGCCCCTGGTGTTCCAAACTACGGAAGAATGGGAAGATAGCGATTTGGGACTGCATCCCATTCAAGTGGCCCTGCAAATTGCTATTCCCGAACTGGATGGGGCGATCGAACCGATTATCATGTCGGGACGGGATAGCTATACTGGGAAGGCGATCGCCCTTCAGGACCGGATCGAAGCAGTGGCGAAAAGGGCGGTGAAGTGGGCGACCCTGCGCCGGAAACCGAAGTTAGAGAAACGCATTGCCATCACGGTGTTCAGCTTCCCGCCGGATAAGGGGAACGTGGGCACTGCTGCGTACCTGGACGTATTTGGCAGCATCTATGAAGCGATGAAGGCACTCCAGGGTAATGGTTACGATATCCCAGAATTGCCGGAGTCCCCTGAGGCCCTGATGCAGGAAGTCATTCACGACGCCCAGGCCCAGTATGCGACTCCAGAACTGAATATTGCTTACCGGATGTCGGTGGAAGAGTACGAGAAACTGACGCCCTACTCGGAACGGTTGCAGGAAAACTGGGGTCCGCCTCCGGGACATCTGAACAGCGATGGCCAGAACTTGCTGATCTACGGCAAGCATTTCGGCAATGTGTTTATTGGCGTCCAACCGACTTTTGGTTATGAAGGGGACCCGATGCGTTTGCTGTTCTCCCGTTCTGCCAGTCCCCATCACGGGTTTGCTGCTTATTACAGCTATTTGGAATATCTCTGGCAAGCGGATGCGGTCTTGCATTTCGGCACTCACGGTTCTCTGGAGTTCATGCCCGGCAAGCAGATGGGCATGTCGGGGGATTGTTACCCGGATAATCTGATTGGTAGCATTCCCAATCTCTATTACTATGCGGCTAATAATCCTTCTGAGGCAACTATTGCCAAGCGCCGCAGTTATGCCGAAACCATTTCCTATTTAACCCCCCCGGCGGAAAATGCGGGGTTGTACAAGGGGTTGCAGGAATTGTCGGAGTTGATCGGATCCTATCAAACTCTCAAGGATACTGGACGGGCGCAGCCCCTCGTCAATACGATAATGGATAAATGTAGGTTGGTGAATCTGGAGAATGATATCGCTTTGCCCTCAAAGGATGCCAAGGACATGAGTCCCGAAGAACGGGATACCTTGGTGGGTAAGGTCTATGGCAAGTTGATGGAGATTGAGTCCCGTCTGTTACCTTGCGGGTTGCACGTGATTGGCAAACCCCCGACTGCCCAAGAGGCGATCGCGACCTTGGTGAACATTGCTAGTTTAGACCGAGAGGAAGAAGGAATCAAGAGTTTGCCTCGGATTATTGCGGAGTCGATCGGGCGGGACCTGGATGAAATCTATCAAAACAATGACAAGGGCATTTTAGAGGATGTGGAGTTGCTGCAAAACATTACGGAAGCAACTCGCGCCGCTGTGGCGGCCTTGGTGAAGGAACGGACGGACGCGGAGAGACGGATCTCGAAGGTTTCCCAACTCAACTTCTTGAATATGGGCAAGAAGACTCCCTGGATCGCAGCATTAAATGATGCAGGTTACTCTAAGGTTGACCCCGAACCAATCAAACCTCTGTTTAACTATCTGGAATTCTGCCTGCAACAGGTTTGTGCCGATTTAGAACTGGGGTCTTTGTTGCGGGCCTTGGAAGGGGAATATATCTTGCCCGGTCCCGGGGGCGACCCCATTCGCAACCCGGATGTTTTGCCTACGGGTAAGAATATCCACGCCCTGGACCCCCAATCTATCCCCACTTTAGCAGCAGTTAAGTCCGCTAAGATTGTGGTCGATCGCCTGTTAGGGCGGCAGCGGCAGGATGGCGGGGCCTATCCAGAGACGATCGCGGTAGTCTTGTGGGGGACGGACAACATCAAGACCTACGGAGAGTCCCTCGCCCAAGTGATGTGGATGGTAGGGGTGAAACCGGTACCGGATGCTTTAGGGCGGGTGAACAAACTGGAACTGATCCCCTTAGAAGAGTTAGGGCGTCCGCGCATTGATGTAGTGATCAACTGTTCTGGGGTCTTCCGGGACCTATTCATCAATCAGATGAACCTGCTAGACAAAGCAGTGAAGATGGCAGCGGAGGCGGATGAACCCATAGAGATGAATTTTGTCCGCAAACATGCCTTGCAGCAAGCAGAAGAAATGGGCATTCACCTGCGCCAGGCCGCGACGCGAGTGTTCTCCAATGCATCGGGTTCCTATGCGGCGAACGTGAACTTAGCGGTAGAGAACAGTACCTGGGAAGAGGAGTCGGAGTTGCAGGAAATGTATCTGAAACGCAAATCCTTTGCCTTCGACTCGGATAATCCCGGTATGATAGCAGAAGATCGGCCCGAAGACGGTCCGAAAAATCGGCGGATCTTCGAGTCAGCGCTGAAGACAGCGGATGTTACCTTCCAAAATTTGGATTCTTCGGAGATCTCCCTGACGGATGTATCCCATTACTTCGATAGCGACCCGACAAAGACGATCGCGAGTTTGCGGGGGGATGGCAAGCAACCGGCATCATACATAGCGGATACTACCACAGCGAACGCGCAAGTGCGGACATTATCAGAAACGGTGCGTTTAGATGCGCGGACGAAGTTGTTAAATCCGAAATGGTACGAAGGGATGATGTCACACGGATATGAAGGAGTGCGGGAACTGTCGAAGCGTTTGGTGAATACAATGGGATGGAGTGCGACAGCAGGTGCAGTAGATAACTGGGTGTACGAGGACGTGAATAGTACCTTCATTGAAGATGAAGGGATGCGTCAGCGTTTGATGAATATGAATCCCCATTCCTTCCGCAAGATGGTCACGACCTTGTTGGAGGTGAACGGACGGGGTTATTGGGAGACATCGGAGAGTAATTTGGACCGGTTGCGGGAGTTGTATCAGGAGGTGGAAGATCGGATTGAAGGTGTAGAGTAGTATACCGTATGGCAGGCATCTTGCCTGCTAGTTTCTTGTCCTAACTATAATATACAATATCAAGGCGATCGCCTGGCATCTGAATGCAAGAATCAAGAAACCAGATTTTTACAGAAAACCTGGTTTCTTGATCCTAATTGCTAGTGCAGCGCGACGGAAATATGCCAACAGTTACCCCTATGGCGCTTCATCTAGGGATGCTGGGCGATCTTGGTTGAGTTGGTCGAGCAGGTGCAGGATGCGATCGCCCCGTTCCAGGGAGCGGTCTTCCAGGAAAACCACTTCTGGGGTACGACGCAGACGAATGCGATCGCCCAGTTGAGAGCGAACAAAGGGGGTAGCGGACTGCAAACCTGCCATCGTTTCCTTTTTAGCCTCCTCCGTCCCGTAGATACTGACAAATATTTTGGCATGTTGGAGGTCGCCAGAGACATCCACATCTGTGATACTAACCATCCCGGCGCCCACACGATCGTCTTTGATACCGTGGAGCAACATCTGGCTGACTTCGCACTTGATCAGGGAGGACACGCGAGCCATACGACGACTTGTAGCCATAGGACTTCTCTACCATGCTAAGGTAGGGGCTAATCTTGTACGATTCTCAGTTTACACTGGGGTTAGCCCCAGCATGGCACGGAGGGTTAAAATCACAAAGATCAAGCTACTCACCACCAGACCGATCAGGGCGATCGCCGTTACTGGCCTCTTCAGCAGGGGTTTGAGCTGCTGAAACAAGAAAAAGAATATCCCCAGAGTAAAGGTGATAAAGTAGCGGAAGTAGCTAGATACCTTATTCAAGAAGTCTTCCATTGTCAGTCCCCAGTCAATTCAACTGTATCGCTTGTTTAGTTTAATCATAAACCACCATCCAGTATAGTCCAATTCCGAGTCGTAGTACATATTCCATGTCGAGGTAAATGTCAAGTCCAGATTTAGAAAAAGTCCCACCCCGTCCATTCCTGAAATGGGCCGGTGGCAAAAGTAGGCTGATTCGGCAATATGAAGATTATTTCCCCGAATTCAAAAATTATTACGAGCCATTTTTAGGTGGAGGTGCAGTGTTTTTTTATCTCCAACCCCAGTCTGCTGTTTTGACAGATATAAATCCGGAGTTGATTAATGCCTATTGCTGTGTTAGGGATCGAGTAGAGGAATTGATTTCACGACTGCAAGAACATCAGACTAACCATAGTAATGATTACTATTATGAAATGCGATCGCTAACCCCCAAGACAGAACTTGAAAGGGCTGCACGTTTTATTTATCTGAATAGAACCTGTTTTAATGGTCTTTACCGAGAAAACTCTCAAGGGAAATTTAATGTCCCGATCGGCAGATACAAAAATCCGCAAATCTGTAATCCGGAATTACTCCGTTCCGCATCAGCTACCCTGGAAAATGTTAAGATTTCGGAAAAATCCTTTGAACATGTCTTAGAATCTGCTAATAGCAGCGAGGATTTCGTCTATTTTGACCCGCCATATTATCCAGTTAGTTCTACCAGTAATTTCACAGCCTACAGTCGCGATTTCTTTAGTAAGAATGACCAAACTGAACTCAGAGAAATTTTTGTAGAACTAGCTGGACGCGGTGTAAAAGTGATGCTGTCTAATTCTGATTGTGATTTTATTCGAGACTTATACAGTCAGTTCAAAATTCACAAAATATCAGCAGCACGCTTTATTAACTCTAATGGTAAAAAGCGGGGAAATGTTTCAGAGATATTAGTCGCCTCTAGAGATTGTTGTTAGCCAAGGCAACAAAATCTATTAAATTGTGTACTGCCTTGAGCTTTTGATTAACGCCTACTTATGCTTTTAACCAATCAATAGCTCCTGCTTTCATACCCTCACCATCAAGCAACACAACTGTTGGTGCCGGATAGCGATTCTGGATATTCAAGTTGAGGTAGGGCAATTTTTCATCAACTGAACCACTGGTTTGCTGCGACTGACATTGAATTATTAGACCACGATGAAATAAGGGAGAACCAATAACGTAAAAGTCTACATAGATATCAGTCCCGTAAATTACATCTCCAACGTGAACCTTTGTTGCATAGCGCTTTGGCAAGTTAGTGGAACTGAGAAGGGATTCTAATTTCTGCTTTCTTGGCAAATCATGTCCGACTTGAACATAACCATGTCCTTGTAATATTTTTTCTACAGTCTCCTCGAACCTCTTGCCAGAAGTAACTGCTTTACCGCCCTGAGTCATTTTTTCCTCAAATTTAATAAAAACTACGTCACTGCTCATTCTATCATACTTTAGTGAAATACGCGGTTATCGGTGCCGAGGCCCGGTAATCCGAGGCCATCGCTACAAAAGAGACCTCCGGTGCAGTCCCCAAACCAGAGAACTGGCACGGGAGCATCTCAAGAATGTCATCAAGCCCGCGCAGGCGGGATTTGTTGGGTCTCCTCTACTTATAGTGATAAGTCAAACGTATATGTACGCATAATCAAGGGTTTCAGCCTTTTTTATCCGCCCAATTTGTATCCGGCGATACATTTACCACCATAAACGCAGGAGAGCCGGTTTGTTTGTCTAGCCCCATTCTTTAGGGTTCCGGTGTGGTAGCTAAGCAAAAGTGATATGCACCCACTGGCACCGGTGGAGTGGTGAAAGAAAAGTCAGAGGACAGCAGCAGCAAAAATGTTGTCTAATTAAGAAACCAGGTTTCTGGGTTCGGAATGAATAGAGTTGGCGGCAAAATTGAGATGCACTCAGCAACTTTCCACCTACAGCTCAATAGTTTACTGTTATCGCTTGTAAATTGTACCTGATGTCCAGTCTTTTTTTATTCCCTTGGCTTTAAATACCACGTCTACTCTAAATAAATTTGTATTACTTGTAGCTAAAATTGGATTACTTAAAACAAGGGCAATTTATTCACTGGTCTCTTCATTTGGTTCAATTCGTTTTCGCTCATTGAATATTAGTTGACTGAAGGCTCTGTTTGTGGGGTATTTTGTATCTACTTTAATAGGTTCTGTGCCAATAGTGTATATCCGATCGCGTGAAGAAATTGCTGAGGCAATTTCTCCAGCATTGATAGAGCAGTATTCCATATCTACTTTGGTCCGCCCAATGTTTTTGACTCGGACCTCAATAATTGCTATAGAGAAGCTGTTAAGAGTAGTCATCTCTTTAAGAGTTTGGGTGATGATCAGCCAGTTTACCAGATATATGTCACAAAAACCAGAAACAAATGAGATTGACGATCGGCGGGATGCCAAAGAAGCTCAACCAGTCCTGAAAATACAGGCGATCGCTCTTCTACGCTTTTTGATTAGGCTACTAGAAGGAACTGTGGAAACACTGGAGGCCAAACTGCCACCAGACGATCTACCAAGAAGAACGCCTACGAGCAGTGGTTGGTGGAATGTAGTGTTAAGGAACATTCGCGCTGTTCTGCCAAAATTACTCAACCAGGTCTTATCTGATTTTGCTTTGAGCCTAGGGATTTCAGTAGCTATTTTAATCCTACCCTTGTGGATAACTATTTTGATATCTCCAACTGAGGTAGTAGAGTCTCCGACTGTCGAAGCAGAAAAGCCCGCAACTGAGGTGGTAGAATCTCCGACTGTCGAAGCAGAAGAACCCGCAACTGAGGTCGTAGAATCTCCGACTATCGAAGCAGAAGAACCCGCAACTGAGGTCGTAGAATCTCCTGAAATTCCTAGTGGTCCAGTGCCAGTGGAGATAGTACCAGCACCAGTATTAATGCCAGAAGAAAACCTGGTTGCGATAATTCAAAATCAAGTCGCAGACCAGATCCCAGAAGCAGAATATGCAGAGGGGTTAATTCAGTCTTTGAAAGCCGACTTTAACAATAATATTTTGGTGGTTAAAGTCAGCTATAATTGGTATTATATCAGTCCAGAAAACCAGAACGAGTTTGCCCAGTCAATGCGGCAACTATCTCAAGAACTTGACTTCTATAAACTGGAAATCACTGATACTGAAGACACCCTATTAGCCCGTTCTCCAGTGGTGGGACCAAAGATGGTGATTTTCCAGCGACGGTTAGTCCTCAGTCACTAACAACTGTTGATAAGCTTTAACTTTCTGGTCAATGCCAGTGATATCGGTGCCAAGAACTACAGCAGCAGCTCCCAAATCTAGGGCTGTTTTCGCCATCGCTGGTGAGGCAATGCCCCCTTCACAGATAATTGGGATATCTAAATGGCTGACGAGTTGGCTGAGAAGTTCAAACCCTGGAGGAGAAAGATGTTGGGTTTGCTTGGTATAGCCGTAGAGAGTTGTGGCGATCGCATCAGCACCAGCTCGCGCAGCATTGGTTCCTGCTGCTAAACTATCTACATCTGCCAGGACTGGCTTACTTAATCGATCGTGAATGTGCTTTACGAGCAAGTCTAGGGTTTCGCCGTTTGGTCGTTCTCTTTGAGTGGCATCAATAGCGATGATATCAGCACCAGCTTGAGCAATAGCAGCAGCGTGATGAAACTGGGGAATGCGGCAATTACTACTGGATCGTGCAGGGGCGAGGAAGCGGGGGTGTCTGGAGCGTACCGCGTCCTTCAGGACAAGAGTACGCGGAAGACGCCGTAGGCCTGACAGGAAACTATGAGTCCTTTGATGTTCAGCATGTTTTTCTAGCGCTAACGGGCACTTCCTATAAATTAATAATCAACAATCAACCAGCAAACTGTTAAGTTTTTCTAATAACTGCTCTGGTTGGACGGGTTTAGTTAAATAATTATCAGTCGAGGAGTCGGGATAATTAGATGGGTCTATAGAGTCGTCCCAGAGAATCAGAATTTTGATCTGCTCAGTTGTCGGTTCCGATCGCAGTTGGCGGATGACTTCCCTGCCATCTATCCCTGGTAGCTGCCCGGCGACGATCGCGACTAGGGGTTGTAAAATCTCGATTTGCTTGACTGCTGTAGTGCCTTCAACTAGCCAGACGACCTGATAGCCAGCGGCGGTGAGCAGGTCGCAGATCGTCCAAGCGGTTTCCTCATTGTTCTCAATTAATACCACACGTCCGCCAGGAGTGGCTGCATAAGTCGGTCCTGCTGGTGCTGGGGCCGGGGCTAATGGCTGGGCGGGCAACCGCACGGTGAAAACTGAACCGATATCTACAGTTGATTCTACCGAGATCGCGCCGCCGTGGAGTTCTACCAACTGTTTGGTTAAGGCTAAACCCAGACCCGCCCCTTGGTAGTTGCGATCGTATGAGGTATCCAATTGCTGAAATTTCTCAAACAGGAGCGCGATCTGCTCTTCAGGAATGCCGATACCAGTGTCTTCTACCTGAAACACAGCCGTATCGCCTACCGTTCCGGAAAAATCGGACGAAACTCGTAGAGTCACCCGTCCCCCAGAGGGAGTAAATTTGATCGCATTGCTCAACAGATTCCAGAGAATCCGTTGGATGCGGCGTTGGTCCCCTAGGAAGCGATCGCTCTCGGGCTGAATCTGTATATCTAGAACCAGTTTCACTCCCTGTTCTGCTGCTATTTGCTGCATGCTTTCCCGACAATTATAAGCCAGTTTACTCAGGGAAAACTCTTTCACATTCAATACTGCTTTCCCCGCTTCCACCTGAGACAATTCCAGAATGTCGTTAATCAAGTCTAGCAAATGCTTGCCGCTATCGTGGATGGTTTGCAAATAAGAACGCTGTTTTTCTATAGTCAGGACTCCCTTGGCTTTTTCCAGATCTAAAGACAACAAACGTAACAGAGTAGCAGACATACCAATAACGCAAGTAAGGGGCGTGCGTAACTCGTGACTCATGGCAGCGAGAAACTCACTTTTAGTGCGGTTGGCAGATTCGGCACCCAGTAAGGCGTCGCGGAGTTCCGCGGTCCGATCTCTCACCCGCTGCTCCAAGTTTTGTTTTTGCAACTGTAGCTGAGCATACAACTGGGCTTGGCAAATGGCGATCGCCAGATGTTCGGCAATTTTACCGAGAAAAGTTTTTTCACTTTCAGACCATTGGCGCGGTTGGAAACATTGCTGGGCGATCAGCAATCCCCAGAGTTGGTCTTGAACCACAATTGGCACTACTAATTTGGCTCGGACTTGCATCCGGCGCAATAATTCTAAAAAGCAGGGGGATGATGCATAGGCTATTTCAATATCTTCCACCCCATGAATAAAGCCATTACGATATTTATCCTCAATATTGGCTGTATCAACAAAGCAGTCTTTTGCTTCCCGCAAATGCAGTGCTGAAACTAGAGAAGCTGTTGCCTTAGCTTCGTATGTTACACAACCTTTATAAGCTGTAAAGGAGGAATTTATAATAATTTTTGAATTAGGGTCAAACTGATAAATCAACAATCTGTCTACTTGCAAGAAATGTCGTACCTGCTCCACAGCGGTTGACAAAATAACCGGCAATTCCAGACTCTGACGAATCTGGGTAGCTACCTGATTTATCAGCCGTTCCTGTTCAAGCTGTTGCCGCAAAGCTGCGGCCATTGGTTCGCAAACATAGGGATAATTTTCTTCTCCTCCCGACTCATTATCGTCAGTGGCAATAATTTTCATTAGCGCCAGGGTAAACTCGCTCTGGCGCTTCGGATCATTAGGTTTGAGAATGGCACCCGCTTGCGCTAAGATACTTTTAACTTCCGGCTTGCTTGTCAGGCGATCGGCCAGTTGGTTGAGAAAAGAGGCGATCGCCTCTGGGTCGAAGCTGAGATTCACAAACACTTGCTCATCGACTAGGTTGCGGTTTTCATCTGGGGATAATTCCCCCAATAGCAATACATTAAATTCCTCGGAAAGTAACACCGAGAACCGTTCATTATGAGCATTTTTGAGATTTTCAACGGGATCAAGGATATCTTCTGTAAGCAGAAGATATCCTGGGTCACAGTTGGGGGCGGCTTGCTGCCGTAATAGAGCGCTCAGCCGAGCAAAAGTTCTCATATTCAAGATGAGAAGTCCTGTTGTCAGATATACGCTGCGCGCACGCTGCGCGGACGGCATTTTTTTCATCTTGCTAATTGCTAATTGTTCGTAATTATTTATTGCCATGAGCCTCGTTCCCTGGCGACCCCTGGGAACGGAGCTGCGATGTACACGGCTGCGCCCCACATCGCGCAGCGCTATCGGGGCGCGCTAGTCGCACTACCTCACGCTGCGCGTCCGCGTAGCGTGCGCGCAGCGCATAAAATCGCACATCGCCATGAGACAATACTTTATAGACAGCTGGGGCTACTGAATTAATCGGCATCGTAATTGTACTTTTACCCCAGCCTCAGCTAATATAGGAAAACTTTTAGATTTTCTCTGGAAATCGCTCTACATTGATAGAAATGGTAATTAAATCGTAATTTATTGTACAATATGCATCGAATTTCGGCAACCCCTGGAGGGTGGAATTTTCAAGACATAGGCACGATCTTTATTCAGCAGACCTCCGCACCGATCGTCTGCTTGAGTGCGGCTGATACGGACATTCAAACCCTGGCAGCGGCTGTAAAGCAGTTACCAGTTGAGTTTCCATCTGTGCGAGTGGTTAATCTCTTGCAATTGCAGCAACAATTGAGTATTGATATTTATGCAGAAGAAGTGCTGGGGTCTGCCCAGGTGATTATTTTGCGGCTGCTGGGAGGGCGGGCCTACTGGTCCTATGGGTTAGAAGTATTAAAAGAAACGGTAGAAAACACGGGTGCTGCTTTGATTGTGCTACCAGGAGACGATCGCCCGGATCCAGATTTAATCGGTCACTCGACTATTTCCCTGGCAGTTGCGAACCAGTTGTGGCGCTACTTCACTGAAGGTGGGATTGTCAATTTTACCAATGCGCTCAAATTCGTTGCTGACGCCTGTTTGGGATCTAGCTATAACCCACCACCTCCCCAAGCAGTACCCCTGGTGGGACTTATCCGGTGGAATAATAACAGTCAGCAAGCAGTTAAGAAAGTAGGTATTTTATTTTATCGCGCTCATTATCTGGCTGGCAATATTGCACCGATCGATGCTCTATCTGCGGCTTTGGCAGAACGGCAATTAGAACCACTGCCCCTGTTTGTCTCTTCTCTGCGCGATCGCGAGGTCCAAGCTGAAGTGAATTCCTTTTTCCAGTCACGGGAAATTGACTTGTTGCTGAATACGACGAGTTTTTCTATTGCTCGATTAGATTTAGAATTGCCTTCGATGTCTCTCGGTGCTGCGTCTCCTGGGAGCTTGATGTCTCCCGGACGCACTTCGATGCCTACCGTTCCGGAAAAATCGGGATGCTACGCTGCGCGAAAAATCGCACAAACCTACGATGCCTTCCGGACGCACGGCGAAAACCCGGAAGGCATCACTCAGGCATCGTCGAAACCCGGGGGACATCATAGTCGCACTACCCAGGAGACGCAGCGCGCTACTCGCACTACCCGAGAGACATCGGAGTTAGATTTGTGGAAAAGTCTAGATGTGCCAGTTTTGCAGGTAATTTTCAGCGGCGGTACGGTGGCACAGTGGCAGTCGGGAACTGGGGGGTTGACGCCACGGGATGTGGCGATGAATGTGGCCCTACCAGAGGTGGATGGGCGAATTATTAGCCGTGCGGTTTCTTTTAAGGCGGTGCAAAACCACGATCAGGATTTGGAAACAGATGTTGTAATTTATCAACCAGAGCGATCGCGGATTAATTTCGTTGCCGATCTAGCAGCTAATTGGGTGCGACTGGGGCAAACACCAGCAGGGTCAAGGAAAATTGCTCTGATTTTAGCGAATTATCCCACTCGTGACGGACGTTTGGCTAATGGCGTTGGCTTAGATACCCCCGCTAGTTGTGTCGAAATTCTCAAAGCTTTGTCAGCAGCGGGATATCTTGTGGAGAATATTCCGGCTAAGGGGGACGAACTGATTCAACGTCTGACTGCTGGGGCGACCAATGACCCGGAAGAAAAAGAGTTACGATCGATCGAACATTGCTTGCCCCTAGAGGAATATCGGGAATATTTTGCCAACTTGCCCCCCAAAGTGCAGCAGGAAATCGGCGATCGCTGGAGAGATTGTACTGAGAAAAATATTCCTATTCCTGGTATCAGGTTGGGGAATATCTTTGTCGGCATTCAACCAGCGCGAGGCTACGACATCGACCCAGCTTTGAATTATCATGCCCCAGATTTAGAACCGACTCATGCTTATTTAGCTTTCTACTATTGGTTGCGGCAAGGGTTTGGGGCTCATGCGATCGTGCATCTGGGCAAACACGGAAATTTAGAATGGTTGCCCGGTAAAAGTGTTGCCCTGTCCGATACTTGTTATCCCGAGATCGCCTTGGGTGCCATGCCCCATTTTTATCCTTTTATTGTCAATGACCCCGGGGAAGGTTCTCAAGCTAAGCGGCGATCGCAGGCAGTAATTATCGACCACCTGACGCCCCCCATGACTCGGGCGGAACTTTACGGTCCTTTGCAGCAGTTGGAAAGTTTGATTGATGAGTATTACGAGGCCCAAATGCTAGACCCTTCCCGCTTGCCCCCCATTCGCGATCGCATCACTTCTCTCTTCCAGGAAGAAAACTTACACCAAGATTTAGCACTTGTCAAGTCAGTAGAATTTACCGAATTGCTGAAGAGTGCGGATGGTTATTTATGCGAATTAAAAGAGGCTCAAATTCGGGATGGTTTGCATATCTTTGGGCAATGTCCTCAAGGGCGTCAGTTGCGGGATTTGATGGTGGCGATTTCCCGTGGCCGCACCACCGGCATTACCCGCAGTTTAGCAGTTGATTGGGGTCTGGACTTCGACCCCCTGACCGCAGACCTAGCTCAAACTTTCCTAAACCAAAGGGCGAATGCGCTGCGCGCACGCTACGCGGACGGGCATTTATCCAAACCCTGTTTCACCGTCGGGGATGTCATTGCGGAATTAGAAGAAAAAGCCGCTGAATTAGTCCAACAGCTAATTGAAAGTCATCAATGTACAATTAATAATGTACAATTCATAAAAACCCAGGAAGAATTAAATTGGATCGGCAAGAAACTTCTCCCGGCATTGCAAGAAACTAAAGAGGAAATTACCCAACTGTTGCGGGGACTAGACGGGCTGTATGTACCCAGCGGTCCGGCGGGGGCACCGACAAGGGGGCGTCCGGAAGTTTTACCCACGGGTCGTAATTTCTATTCTGTAGATATCCGGGCAATTCCGACAGAAACAGCTTGGGATATTGGACGCAAGGCCGCTGAGGCATTGATTGAAAGTTACACTCAGGAAAATGGGGAATATCCTCAAACTTTGGGACTGTCTGTCTGGGGAACTTCTACCATGCGATCGGGTGGGGACGATATCGCAGAAGCGTTAGCATTGCTAGGGGTGCAACCAGTGTGGGATGGTCCCGGACGGCGGGTGGTGGATTTTGAAATTCTGCCCATCTCCTTTTTAGGACGCCCCCGGGTAGATGTGACTTTGAGGATTTCGGGATTTTTCCGGGATGCTTTTGCTAATTTAATCGATTTATTTGACCGCGCAGTGGCAGCAGTTGCCGCTTTGGACGAACCCCCAGAAGACAATCCTTTGGCATCCCAAGTGCAGCAAGAAACTCAGTTTTGGTTGGCAGAAGGGTTGACTCAGTCCCAGGCAGAGGCCCGATCGCGCTATCGGGTGTTTGGTTCTAAACCCGGTGCCTACGGTGCTGGTTTACAAGGTTTAATTGCAGCCCAAAACTGGACGGACGATCGGGATTTAGCGCGGGCTTACATTAACTGGAGTAGCTACGCTTATACTAAGAATAACATGGGTCATGCTGCGCCGGAAGCCTTTGAGCAGCGCCTGCAACAGATGCAGATCGTCCTGCACAATCAGGACAACCGCGAACATGACTTGCTGGACTCTGATGATTATTACCAATTCCAGGGGGGGTTAACGGCGGCAGTGCGATCGCTTACTGGAAAGAATCCCCAAACCTATTTTGGGGATAATTCCGTGCCCCAAAATCCCCGAGTGCGGCAGTTGCGGTCGGAAATCGCCCGAGTCTATCGTTCGCGGGTGGTAAATCCCAAATGGATTGCGGGGGTGATGCGTCACGGTTATAAAGGTGCCTTTGAAATTGCCGCAACGGTGGATTATTTGTTCGCCTACGATGCGACAGCTAACTGCGTAGAAGATTACATGTATCAGGGAGTAGCTGATGCCTATTTGCTGGACCCAGCAGTACAAGAATTTATCCACGAAAAGAATCCTTGGGCCTTGCGGGATATGGCAGAACGGTTGTTAGAAGCTCATCAGCGGGGTTTCTGGCAAAATGTAGATGGAAAGATGGTAGATCAATTGCGCGCGATCGCCCATCTTGCGGAAGGGGCGATCGAAGATACTCTCCCGATCAGGAAATCCTAGCAACAATTAAGAAACCAGGTTCGTAGTAAGCACTAAAGTGCTTCCCAGGCCAGGTTCGTAGTAAGCACTTTAGCGCGAAAGCGCCTAGCAGTTTAATTAAGAAACCCGGTTTCTCCGAGAAACCGGGTTTCTGGGTTATTGATGAATAGAGTTCGCGGCCAAATTGAGATGCACCAGAAAAAATTTGCAAAAGGGTGAGAATAATGTATAATATATAGTTAGAACGAAGATAAGAGATAAATGTCAGATCGGAATGAAATAACAGCAGAATATGATAGTCCTTGGAAGGATATCATAGGAAACTATTTCCCCGAATTTATGGAATTCTTTTTCCCCTCGGCCTATGGGGAAATAGACTGGTCGAGAAAATACGAATTTCAGGAGACCGAACTCCAGCAGGTGCGACCGAAAGCGGAGATAGGAAAGCGCGTCGCCGACAAACTAGCCAAGGTTTGGCTAAAAAATGGCGACGAACTGTGGGGGATGGTGCATATAGAAGTCCAGAATCAGCGCAAAACAGCCTTTGCTAAACGGATGTACACCTACAACCATCGCATCGGAGATCTTTACAACTGCCAAGTAGCCAGTTTTGCTGTCCTCACTGACGCAGATGCTGGATGGAGACCAACTCAATTTAGCCAACAACTGCTAGGATGTGAGATAACCTTTAACTTCCCGATCGCGAAGTTGCTAGACTATAAGCAGAGGTGGCAAGAGTTAGAAGAAAGCCGGAACCCCTTTGCGATCGTCGTGATGGCCCATCTGAAAGCTCAAGAAACACAGGGACAACAACAGGAACGCAAACGCTGGAAGTTGTCTTTAATCAGGCGGTTGTATCAGGGAGGATATGAACGAGAAGAAATTATCAACCTGTTTAAGTTCATTGACTGGGTAATACAACTGCCCAAAGAACTGGAAACAGAGTTTTGGCAAGAAGTAAATCAATTCCAGGAGGAAAAACAGATGCAATACATCACCAGTGTGGAAAGAATTGGCATCGAGAAAGGCGTTCAGCAAGGTCTTGAGCAGGGCCTTCATCAAGGTGCCCTGCGGCATTTGTTGCGAGCGCTGCAACTAAGGTTTAACTCGGTGCCAGAGTCGCTACAGAGTCGCCTCACCTCTTGTACTGTGGAGCAACTAGATGAGCTTTTCGATATGGCGCTGACAGTGGAGCAGTTAGATCAGTTCATCGGAAGTATCCCGGTTGATGATACATCAGCAGAAGGATAGGTCTTTAGGAAACCCAACCAGATCAACGCCAACAACATCTTTGGGTTGGGTTTCGTGCTACAACATTACTATAATAGGAGAACAAATGAACGTCCGCGAAGAAACAATTGCTAAGATTAATCAACTGCCTGAAGAGCTTGTTCGGGAAGTTAATGATTTTGTCAGCTTCTTGTTGACGAAACGCGAATGCGCTGCGCGCACGCTACGCGATCGCAGGCAGTTGTGGGTGCAATTTGCCGAGAGAATAGAATTGGCAGAATCTGATTTTGCAGATTATTTATCTAACTTGCAAGACTATGAGGAACGTTTAGCTCGTGGAGAAATTCAATGGTAAACGTTATCCGAGGCGATGTGGTATTATGCGATCTTAATCCGGTAATTGGTACGGAACAAGCAGGGATACGACCGGCGGTAATCGTACAAATAGATCGGGCTAATGCGGTTAGCCCTCACACAATTATTGCACCATTTACGAGTAAGATTAGGCAGGTGCTTTTGCCTTCCCATGTATTCGTGCCTGCTGGTGTGGGTGGCTTGACTCTAGACTCTGTGATTCTGTGCGAACAGGTTAGAGTAATTGACAAGTCTCGAATTGTTAAGGCGATCGGTCATTTGGATGATGCCTATATAAAAGAACTAGCAATAGCTTTGGGTACAATATTGGGGTTGTCGCTATAGGAAAAAGCGATCGCCCGTGTTCTGTGGCTGCGATCGCTCTTTTCTGTAGTCAAGGATATGCGGCACTCGCTATAACATCTTTGGGTTGGGTTTCGTGCTACAACATTACTAAAATAGGAGAACAAATGAACGTCCGCGAAGAAACTATTGCTAAGATTAATCAACGCTCGTCGTATCCTTTGCGGGAGCGCAGCGCAATCCCTTTCAAGGTATATACAGGTGAGCGTCGAGTCTGACAGTGGGCACGGCCCACCCTACTGGCTATAGATTAAAACTGCCGAAGCCTTTGTTCTTCTTGCTCTTTTTATTTTTCTTCAAAAACATCAGATAGTTCTGCTGAACAGTCTGAGTATGAGAATGATCTTGTCCTAGTTGTGAAATCAGAATAGTTACAGCTTCGGTAAACAGGGGTTCGGCTTCGGCGTATCGCCCTTGGGAGGAGTAGAGATATGCCAGGTTTTGGAGACTGGTGGCCACAGATGGATGTGCGGACCCCAGCAGTTGCTTTCTCATCTCCAAGGCTTCCTTATACAGGGGTTCGGCTTCGGCGTATCGCCCTTGGGAGGAGTAGAGTTCTGCCAGGTTGTTGAGACTGGATGCCACATGGGGATGTGCGGACCCCAGCAGTTGCTTTGTCATCTCCAAAGCTTCGGTAAACAGGGGTTCGGCTTGGTCGTATCGCCCTTGGGACCTGTAGAGTTCTGCCAGGTTGTTGAGACTGGTGGCCACAGATGGATGTGCGGACCCCAGCAGTTGGCAGTGGCTGCGATCGCCCTTCCTCAAGTCCTAGCATCGGAATCTTGAACCTTTGTCATGGGTTGCCGGAGAGAATGAAACAGACATGATGGCCTCTTGAGAGGTTTTCAACCTCAACCGAGAGGTCCAAAACCCCAACCGAGAGGTCCAAAACCCCAACCGAGAGGTCCAAAACCCCAACCGAGAGGTTTTCAACCCCAACCGAGAGGTTTTCAACCTCAACCGAGAGGTTTTTAACCCCAACCGAGAGGTCCAAAACCAGAACAGTGGGGCACTGGTTTGCAGCTAGTAGGTGCTGGTTGAGGTCAAAGTACCTTCTCCAGAACTAAGACTCAGGCTGTTGTGACGTCTCACCGCTGGACTTGCGGGCGAACCGACGGGCCATATCGTCCACAGCCGCTTTTAACCCCGCATCTCCCTTAGTGGCATTGGCATAGTTATAAACCGCCAAAGCTGCCATATAAGCCTCGCTTCCTACCACTGCAACCGTATCGTCCAGAAGTTCCTGAAGTTGACTTACTGCCAAGACAATGGGATAAAGGGCCTCAAACAGTTCCACATCTTTTCGCATCTCCTCGATATCAAAAGATCGGGGCAAAAAATCCGGGTTTTGGGTCCCCACTTCCAATGCCTTGACCACAAACCCCCGACTTTTATCCCCCAAACGCGGCAAAGATTTGCTTTCCTCGGGACTCAACCTGAGCAAAAATGGCAATTTTTCCTTGATTGTAGCGATCGCGGCTAGAACTGCCTGTCGATCTTCAGGCGTTAAACTGGCACTAATTCGATTTGCAGTCATCTTGTCCAACTCCGATCGCGCAGCGTGGCGCAGCCATGGAATGACATCAACTTCTCCATTTTAACCAAGTATATCCTTGGAAAAGGATATCAACTACTTTTGACCACACTTTCTGTTCGACCTTGGCTAAAGACTCTGAGATATCGCACAAACCCGGTTTCTTGCCACAACTCACGGGACCAGAAACCGGGTTTCTGATTTCCACCTTGGATAAAGACTCTGAGATATCGCAGAAACCCGGTGTATCTCATATTTGCAAAAATATTAATGTCGTAGGTTGGGTTGAGGCATGAAACCCTACATCTATTGACTAACCAATTGACCGAGGCACTTTAGCACAGTCAGGACAATGTACAGATCGTTCTCGCGCCGCAACGCAAACTGATCCGACTCAGCATATTTCGGTGTATCTTGTTTAGTCAGCTTGAGAAAGATAAAATCTAGACCGTTAGTAACAAATCCAAATGCAGGTTTTTCAGAATCAGGTTTCCCCAGCATATAGGCCAGTGCTTGCGGTATTCCCGCCTCCAGGGAGTATTGTGCCTTTTTCGCCTCAATTGCCATTATCCAAAATTCTGGGGTAAACACCAGCAGGTCGAGACGCCCTTTGACAACAGTTTCCTCATCCACCGAGATAATTTTTACCTCTTTCTCCCCAGCAAAGTAAAAAGGCGGGCGATAAAACCCTGCTAGTTTCAATAAGGGAGAAAGCACCACCAACTTGACGATCGCTTCGAGAATAGGGTACTTGGACAAGTGACGATAGTCGGCTTTCACCTCATCTAGAACCTGTTTTTCTGCTTTGGTGAGTTCTGGCAAATTATCTTGCCATTCTGGGAAGAATTGTTTGTCGTCCTCAGTGCGTTCTAGACCAAACTTTTCACTTAAGTCCATCAGGGTGATATTTTGGGCTTGAATGGTTTCAACCATGACTTTCTCTCCAATTTATTTAATTATTATAGCAATAATAAACTATCGCGCAATGATAAAAATTAAAATTAGGCGATCCTCTTTTTACCTTATCAAAATTTTTCGTGCGATCGCGCTTCTTTAATCTTTAACAACTGACGACAATTATGCCTGATGCCGCACGGGAATTTCAATAAAAAACACTGTCCCCTGACCGAGTGTTGACTCGCATTTAAGGACTCCTTGATGCTTTTCCACCACAATTTTATAGCTAATTGATAGACCCAAACCAGTACCTTTACCTACAGGCTTAGTAGTAAAAAACTCCTCAAACAGCTTCGTTTTGACAACTTCCGTCATTCCCGGTCCATTATCAGAATTTGAATCACTACAGAGCGATCGTTAACCAGTTGCGTGCGAATCCAAATAGTAGGGGTTTCCAAATGGCGATCGCCATTTTCGTGCTTTGTGCTATTTTTCATTTTCCATTTGCCATGACTTTCTGACAAAGCATCAATAGCATTGCTTATTCATAAATACCTGATTCAAGGGCCCGGGATAGCAGTCCAGGGAGATGGCCGTATTCTTTGAGCACTTGAATTTCCGGGCGAATGCGCTGCGCGCACGCTGCGCGGACGGCAGTTCCTTTCAGCTTATTTTTCAATATTACCAGGGTGCCATCTAGCCCTTTATGAATATTAACAGTTTGAATTTTGGCGTGGTCGCGGCGGGCGAAATTGCGCAGAGACTGGACAATTTCGCGGATGCGGTCAGCACCTATTTGCATAGAAGAGAGCATTTTCGGCAAATCTTCCATGAGGAAATCCAACTCGATCGCCTTGGCATATTTCTGGATAGCGAGGACAGGATTAGGGTAATGTTTTTGGTATAGTTTGAGCATTCCCAACAGGTCTGAGGCATATTCTTTGATAAAAGTAATGTTGCCGTGGATAAAGCTAACAGGATTGTTGATTTCATGAGCAACACCCGCTAGTAACTGTCCCAGCACCGACAATTTTCCCGTTTGCGCTAGTTGCTCTTGGGTCTGCTGTAAATTATGCAAAGCCTGTTGGAGTTGTTCCGCCTGTGTCGTGGCGATCGCTGCCTGAATGCGCTGCTGTTAAAATTGACAATTCAAAATTTACAACTGACCACTGACCACTGACCACTGACCGGAATTTAATTACCCTATCGCTATCGATAGATTAAATGTTAAAATTTGGCAATGATGGTGTGAGAGTCAGATGAGTATGGAACCAAACCAGCAGATATCCGAAGAAGTCGTGCAACAAGTGGCCGAGTATTTCAGCGTCTTAGCTGAGCCGATGCGGCTGCGGATTTTGAATTTGCTCCGCAACGGCGAAAAATGCGTGCAAGAATTGGTGGAGGCTACACAAACCAGTCAGGCTAATGTTTCTAAACACCTGAAGGTGATGTTGCAAGCTGAGATACTACACCGGCGGAGCGAAGGTACATCTGCCTATTACAGCGTTAAGGACGAGCTGATATTTCAGCTGTGTAACCTGGTTTGCGATCGCCTAGCGGAACGGATAGAGCAACAAGCCCGTCATTTTCGAGATTTCAGTATGACGGGCAAGGGTTGAGAGTCGGCCTCTTGCGGTGTCTCCTGGTCGCATGCGCTGCGCGCACGCTGCGCGATCGATGCCTTCCGTTTGCTTTCCTATGCGCTGCGCGCACGCTGCGCGGACGGGGTCGCACAAAAGAGGAGACACCGTTACAGGGCCAATTCCTTTTGGAAGCGTTGACGAGTGAGGGGGCCTTCGACCTCCAAGCCTCCACCTCCTAAATACTCCAAAGGCTTCCCTTCCACAGAGATCCAGATTTGAGCATCTGGTTGGAGAGTGGTGGCCGTGTAAATAATTTGTCCCAGCCGACCGCTCATAGAAGCAGTGCCACCGCCAGTGGTAAACTCGCGGGAGAGATCGACGTGGACGCCATTGCTTTTGATCTGTACGCTCCGCAGTCTTGTCCCTGCTGGAATAGTGGTGGTAAAATTAGGGTCACCTGGTCCTGCTAGTAAACGATGGAAGGCAACTTCTAAAAGTTCGCCCAGATCGGACTTGAGCGGAATTGGACTGCCAACCAACTCCATATCTAAACTGTTGCCACTGTCCTTGAGCCAATAAACTTGAACTGTCTGGAAAGCTACTGTGGGCTCTGGTGTCGGTGGTCTGACTGGTGGCTGAGACGGTTCCGTTACTGTTGGGTGGTCAAGAAGTGAATGCAATTGCCACGAGGTTAGGCCGCCAATTGCTACCCCAATCAAGGTGCAAACACTGGCAACGACGGCTATAGAAATGCTGGGACTTGATTTTTGATCTTGCATAATGACCGAGTTCAATGATTTCATTAGACTAGCTATCTGCCAGGAAGACTGGCAGGTGGTTGCTTCTGCACGAACGCTGCTATCTCCAGCAAGCGAGGACTTACTTCCAATTTTAAGAGCCGGATTAAGATTTGGTTAGCTTCTAGACGGCGCAGATCTCCTCTGCGACTAACGCCTGCTGCGATCGCATTGACTAAAATTGGTGGCACTGGGTTGCCATTGACTTCTAAACGCGGTGCCACCAGTTCTATTTGTCGCCCAGCTACTACGCTCAAACCGGACTCTACTAGGATGGCCAGCTTAAACCCGCGATCGTTACCATGCCTCGATGTGCGATTTTTCGCGCAGCGTGGGACAGTGCGGTTAGCGCGTCCCGATACGCAGTGCGCGACCTTAGGAGCGCTGTGCATCGAATGTTCTTGTAATTCCAGCTGGAAACGCAGCCGGTTATTATCCAAAAATTCTACTCGCGGATTGACAAACTCATAGCTTTCCATCTGGTCGGCGGCGGCACCTGGCAGGCTGTTTATGCTGAATTTGCGTAACAGGGCCGCGATCTGGGGCGATCGCAATGCCCGATTTATATCTGCTTCTGTTAACACCAACCGTACCCCCCCTTGCAAGGGTTGTTCTCGAATCTGGAATAGCTGCTTTCTATCAATATCGATCGGGCCTGTTTCCAATTCCAGAACTGCTATTCGCACCTCTGGTTGTAGCCAGATCCCTCGCCCTGCAATTCTTACCCGTTCTGCTTTTCCTTGCAGTAGCCTGTGAGTGGGGGCGTTATCTACTCGCACTTGCAGTTCTTCCACCCGATCTACTTGGGCCCTGATGCTATTTGCGATCGTGCGATCTGCTATCAATCCTGCGGGCGACACTAGCAACAACAAACCTGAGAGCAGTATACTCAAAAATTCCATCTTTATTGTCAATTGTGAATTCTCACTTCGCACTTCACCCGCCTTCCGTGTCTCGTGGTCGCTCGATGTCCCCGGGGAGCTCGATGTCCCCCCAGAGGGGGACGCGCTAATCGCACTACCCCCGAGACATCGTAGTCGCACAAAAGCGGGGACATCGTACTCGCACTACCCACGAGACACGGAGGGTTCAAACCCCCGCGTCATAGCTAAAGTTGGTGTTATACCGACTAATAGCATAATGCTTAAACTAATTGTTACTCTCGTTCCCAGGTTCTACCTGGGAACGGTATTCTGAGGCTCCCGCCTCCTATACGTGCCTAGTCAAGTCTATCATATCTTTTTTTAATGGTATAAGTGTTAATTGTACATTGTTAATTGTACATTATTAATTGTACAGATTAATTTGGTAGCATCTCCCATTTGCTCTTTGTCCGTTGGGTAACAAACTTCAAACAAACCAGATTAATGATGAAGTATCTATTGGTTGGGTTTCGTGCGGAGACCCAACCTACCACATTACTTCACCCCTAGCCCAGAAACCAGGTTTTTACAGAAAACCGAGTTTCTTAATTCCAGCAGATCGATCTCCCGTTTTTCCTAGTGCTCCAAAGCGGCATATATTCGCTGTTTTAAGGTAGAAACGACTTGCTCGATCGCAATTTCTTCAGACTTCTTTGTCGATCGTTCCACCACTTCTACCTTACCTTGCGAGAGCGATCGCCCGGTGACCACCCGATAGGGAATGCCAATTAAATCGGCATCTTTTAATTTTACCCCCGCCCGTTCATTGCGGTCATCTAGTAGGGTTTCTACACACGCTTGATTTAGTTCGGCGTAGAGTTTTGCCGCCGTTTCCAGTTGTTGGGGGTCGGCGATATTGGGAACGCAGACGATCGCATGATAGGGGGCGATCGCGACTGGCCAGATAATCCCATCTTTGTCGAAAGATTGCTCTACCGCTGCTTGCGCTATTCGAGAAATGCCTACCCCGTAGCACCCCATGTAAAAAGGCAATTCTTCTCCTTGTTCGCTAGTGTAGGTAGCATTCATCGCTTGGGAGTATTTTGTCCCCAGTTGGAAAATATGCCCCGCTTCAATACCTCTGGCAGTTTGCAGGGTTTGACTGGGGTCGTGAATTGCCCGATCGCCCGCTTTTGCCGTTCGCAGGTCTGCCACCAGGAGTGGCAGATCGAATTGCTCGTCCCAATTGGCCCCAACTACATGATAACCCGACTCATTCGCACCCGTGACGAAATTTTTCAGCTCGACGACTGTTTTGTCTGCCAACCGCAAAAACTTGGGCGCGACATTCTTTATTGTACTACTGATATAATCATCTGGCAACGCTGGATCGATATAACCCAAGGGCCAGGGTTTAGCGGCCCATTTTTGTTGAGCTTCTGCGTCCGGCACTGTTAAAGCTAAGACTGTTTTCGCATTATACTGAGAAGCTTGGGCTGTCAACTCGTTAAACAACTTCACCTCATTCACATCTTGGTCTCCCCGGATGTTTACTAGGACTAGGACTGTCATGCCATTATCGTAAACTACCTGGTACAGGACGTTTTTCACCACATTCGTCGAATCGCACTTGAGGAATTTACACAGCTTCTCGATCGTCTCACAAGATGGCGTCTCTACTTTTTCATAGGTTGTAAAGGGAGAGGGTTTCGCATCAGGTGGCAGAGATACCGCCTTTTCCACATTGGCAGCATACTTATCGTCCGCAGTGTACAGCACCTCATCTTCCCCCGCATCTGCCAGGATCATAAACTCTTGGGACACCCCTCCCCCGATCGCCCCCGAGTCTGCCTGCACTGCTTGGAAGGCCAAACCGCACCGACGGATCATATTCCGATAGGCGCGATCCATGTCTTGGTAAGTTTTTTTCAGGCTTTCTACATCCGTATGGAAGGAATAGCCATCCTTCATGATAAATTCCCGTCCCCGCATTAATCCGAAACGGGGGCGAATTTCATCTCGGAACTTGGTTTGAATTTGATAGAGATGTAGGGGTAATTGGCGGTAAGAACGGATCATGTCCTTAGCAATGGTAGTAATCACCTCTTCATGGGTAGGTCCCAATCCCAATTCCCGTTCTTGTCGGTCCGTGAGGGCGAACATGATCCCTTCAGCTTGAGTGTAGGTATCCCAGCGCCCCGATTCTCGCCACAAGTCAGCCGGTTGCAACTGGGGCAGGAGACATTCTTGAGCCCCCGTGGCGTTCATTTCCTCCCGCACTATCTGGGATACTTTTTGCAGCACCCGCCACATGAGGGGCAGATAGGCGTAGATACCGCTACCGATGCGACGGATATAACCGGCTCGCAATAGCAGCTTGTGACTGGGAATTTCCGCTTCCGCTGGATCTTCCCGCAATGTGTAGAACAGCATTTGAGACAGTCCCATCGTTTTCCCTCCTATATAGGCGATCGTCATTGTAGTTTAGAGTCAGGCCAGCCCGCACCTGCGATCTGGGGTGACAAAAAGTTGGCGGGCCCCACGCTAAAGGATTCTGTTGGCGAATTACCCGATCTTACGCGATCGCTCCCAGGGAGCAGTGGCCAGTGCCCACCAGATGCTACAGGTAGTATAATATAGTATACCGTAGGGTGGGCAGTGCCTACCAGATGCTACAGGTAGTGATGAGTTACGCTCAGAAAAGACTTAAATAGTAGTGAGTAGAGGCAATACTTCTCGGTTAATAACTTGTCCGGAGCGAGGGGGGCTCCCAAACGAGCAATCTTGCGATCCCCGCGCTTAATCCCCCCCGTAGCGCTACGCGCATTTCGTAAAAGCGCAGCGGCAGATTGCTTCGTGCCTCGCAACACAGGCGACCGAGGGCTAGCAATCTCACCGCGCTGTATCCTGGGTAGTGCGAGTACGATGTTCCCCCTTTTGTGCGCCTAGCGCTGGGAACATCGAGCGACCAGGATACAGCGAACGACGCCGAAGCGCTCTTCCTCTTATACAGGGCGGGGATTGCTTCGGGGGGGTTAACGAACATGAACGCATAAGTTAATCGCTACGTACCCCCCCCTCGCAATGACAAATAAAATTCTTAACCGAGAAGTATTGTGAGTGGAGGTGATCTCTGCACGTCCAGATAAAAAAAGAGCTGATAATCTATGTTATCAGCCCTAGAAATTATTTACCTAAATTGTCGTTGCGCTCTCTCAAACTATTGCGACTTAGTCTCAGAGAACTCAGCATCAATCACATCTGCATCGGCACCGCTAGAGGCACCACCCGATGCCGCATCTGCACCCGTGGCGCCATTACCGGTAGGACCTCCCACACCAGCTGCATCACCGCCCGCCTCTTGATAGATCTTGCTGCTGATACCATAGAGGGTTTGCTGCAACTCGGGTGTGAGCTTCTGTATTTGCTCGTCATCTTCCTTCCCGATCGCCTCCCGCAGGTTTTTAACCAACTCTTCTATCTTAGTCTTCTCTTCCGCAGGCACCTTGTCTCCCAACTCGTTGACTTGCTTCTCTGCCTGGTAAGCGAGAGTATCTGCCTGGTTCTTGCGATCGATCTTCTCGCGGCGTTGCTTATCAGCGTCGGCATTTGCTTCCGCTTCCTTGACCATGCGATCGACTTCCTTGTCATCCAGAGTCGAAGCACCCGTGATGCTGATGGATTGTTCCTTACCCGTACCTTTATCCTTGGCCGTTACATTCAAAATCCCGTTGGCATCGATATCAAAGGTAACTTCGATTTGAGGCACGCCTCTCGGTGCAGCAGGAATTCCATCTAAGCGGAAAGTCCCCAGACTCTTGTTGTCAGATGACATTTCCCGTTCCCCTTGCAGAACGTGGATTTCCACATTCGTCTGCCCGTCCACAGCAGTAGAGAATACTTCCGACTTCTTGGTAGGAATAGTCGTGTTGCGAGGGATGATCTTGGTCATCACGCCACCTAAGGTTTCCACACCCAGAGACAATGGGGTGACATCCAACAGCAGGATATCTTTCACTTCTCCCGCCAGCACACCCCCTTGAATTGCCGCACCCACAGCAACTACTTCATCGGGGTTAACTGATTGGTTGGGTTCTTTACCCAGAACCCTCTTCACCACTTCTTGCACGGCGGGTATCCGGGTAGAACCACCCACCAGCACCACTTCGTTGATCCCAGACTTGTCTAACTTGGCGTCGCGCATGGCATTTTCTACCGGGATGCGGCAGCGATCGATCAAGTCAGAACAGATTTCTTCAAACTTGGCGCGAGTTAAGGTCAGATCCAGGTGCTTGGGTCCATCTTGGGTGGCCGTGATGAAGGGCAGGTTGATTTCTGCTTGGGTGACGCTAGAGAGTTCTATCTTGGCTTTTTCAGCAGCTTCTGTCAAGCGTTGCAAGGCTTGCTTGTCTTTGCGCAAGTCAATCCCTTCAACTTTGTTGAATTCTTCAGCCATGTAATCAACAATTTTCTTGTCGAAGTCGTCACCGCCCAGGTGAGTATCTCCAGAAGTAGCCAACACTTCAAACACGCCGTCGCCCACTTCCAGAATCGACACGTCGAAGGTACCGCCACCCAAGTCAAACACGAGGATGGTTTCATTACTCTTTTTATCTAAGCCGTAAGCTAGGGCGGCGGCGGTGGGTTCGTTAATTATCCGCAACACTTCTACCCCGGCAATCTTGCCTGCGTCTTTGGTAGCTTGACGCTGGGAGTCGTTGAAGTAAGCGGGAACGGTGATTACTGCTTGGGTGACGGTTTCCCCCAGGTACTTGCTAGCGTCGTCTATCAGTTTGCGTAGGACTTGAGCGGAAATTTCTTCCGGGGCGAATTGCTTGCCTGCTGTGGGACAGTCCAGTTTGACGTTGCCGTTGCTATCCCGCAGCACCTTGTAGGATACTTCGGTGGATTCGTTGGTAACTTCCGTGTGTTTGCGTCCGATGAAGCGCTTGACCGAATAAAATGTGTTTTCCGGGTTCATCACTGCCTGCCGCTTGGCTATCTGCCCTACCAGGCGATCGCCATTTTTGGCATAGGCGACCACGGAAGGGGTGGTCCGAAAACCTTCGGAGTTGGCGATCACCGTGGGCGCACCACCTTCCATCACGGCGACGCAGGAGTTTGTCGTACCTAAGTCAATTCCAACTACTTTTGCCATAATTCTCTCCTGATTCTAATTACTAGAGTCTTCTGGCTATTGGTCAAGCCAGGAGTAGGGTTTGGGCTGAGGGGTCTAGCCGTAATTTGAGCCATAGCGCGAGCTGCGCAGATATCGTTATATCTATACTGAGCGCCTTGAGGCTCTCTCATGAAGGGGGGTTTACCGAACCCGATCTGGGACGGTTGACAGCTATACCCCCTTTGCTGTTGTGTATACTAGGCTGCCCAAAGGTTTGTTTTTAACTCATCTGGTTCTGTTACAGCAGTTGGGACTACTTCTGTTTCTGGAGTGCTGTCATCTGACGATACCTTGACTTTCACTACCTCTGGACGTACCGCTGATAATTTTGGTAAGGTCAGGGTGAGAATCCCATTGTTAAGTTCTGTCTGCACTTGAGTATTCTCTACTGGTACGGGCAGGGGAATGAGGCGACGGAATTTGCCGTAGCGGATTTCTGACCGCCATCTTCCTTGATTTTGGTTTGTGGCCTTGATTTTGGTTTGTGGCCAGATCGCCTGCAATCAAAACTGCCGATCGGGTCACCTGCACTTCCACATCTTTGCCTGCTACTCCCGACAGTTCTAGGCGCAATATAACTGCGGTAGAAGTTGTTGGCATTTCCATTGCTGGTGTCCAAGTCATATCCGCTGCTTTCTGGTTGGCGGTGACATCCTTCAATAGTTGATTTAGCTGATGCAGTAACAATTCTTTTTTTTGTTGAGGTGCAGACATAATTAATGTGCTCATTAGGGCTTCTCCTTATTGTTATTCGTGTTATCATTCGTCAGCTTCTTTCTCTATATTCAATGTAAAGCTATTATTTGCTTTCACAACAATTACATCCTAGAAAACGACTCTCTTGTATTGGTGCCAACCGTATTCTGCTATTGGTGTTTGCCGTCTGGGCTTTGTAATTAAGCCCGCTATCCCTATTAGCCATTAGCAATTTAAAATTCGCAATCAATAATTACATCTTATGTTAAAAAAAACTCTATCGGACATTGGGGTAAACCGTATTCTGCTATTGGTGTTTGCCGTCTGGGATTATTAATTAAGCTCGCAATTACAAAAATTAGCCATTAGCCATTAGCAATTAACAATTAGCAACAAATCCATCCTATGTGAAAAAACGGTTTCAGACTAGGGTGCCAACCGTATCCGGGTGGTGGTGTTTGCCGTCTGGGGATGGAAACCCAGGGCAAGATGTTGGTTTAAGATGAAATAAGCTTAGTTTTGACGCTCTGTATGGGTTTATGGTATATTTGTCTCCAGAACTACAATCGCGACTCTCAACCCCTCTGAAAATTGGCTCGGTTGAGGTCAACAGCCGCGTACTGCAATCCCCTCTATCGGGGGTGACTGACTTAGTGTTCCGTCGCCTGGTGCGCCGTTATGCGCCAGATTCGATGATGTACACGGAAATGGTGAATGCCACGGGGTTGCATTATGTCAAGCAGTTGCCGAAGATTATGGAGGTAGACCCGAAGGAACGCCCGATTAGTATCCAGTTGTTTGACTGTCGTCCGGATTTCTTGGCCGAAGCTGCACAGAAGGCGGTGGCGGAAGGGGCCGATACGGTAGATATTAATATGGGTTGCCCGGTGAATAAGATTACCAAAAATGGTGGGGGTTCCTCCCTGTTGCGGCAACCGGATGTGGCAGAGGCGATCGTCCGGGAAGTGTCCCGGGCGGTGGAGGTGCCTGTGACGGTGAAAACCCGGATCGGGTGGTCGGATCGGGAAATCAATATTCTGGAATTTGCCCAACGGATGGAAGATGCGGGGCGCAAATGCTGACGCTGCACGGTCGGACTCGGGCTCAAGGCTATAATGGACCGGCTAGATGGGAATGGATTGGCAGGGTGAAGGAAATTCTCTCGATTCCGGTGATCGGCAATGGGGATATTTTTTCGGTGGAAGCGGCGGTGCGGTGTTTGGAAGAAACGGGTGCTGATGGTCTGATGTGTTCGCGAGGCACTCTGGGTTATCCGTTTCTGGTGGGAGAAATTGACTATTTCTTGAAGATTGGCAAGCAGTTGCCACCGCCGACTGCTGTAGAACGGTTGCTTTGTGCTCGGGAACATTTACAGGCTTTGTACGAGTATAAGGGCGATCGGGGAATTCGCCAAGCCCGCAAGCACATGACCTGGTATGGGAAGGGTTTTCCCGGTGCTGGGGAACTGCGGGGTAATTTGGCGAAGATTGAATCTGTGACCGCAGGGGTGGAGTTGATCGATGGGGCGATCGAGGGGCTGACAGGGATGGGTTATTCTGAAGGACAGGAGATAGAACAGAGACAGGCTATAGCAGTCTGATGATTTCTGGGAACCTGCGAAAGCAATTCATTGCCCTAGCTTGGAAACGAGTCCGTCCTGGTAGCGGCAGTCACCGGGAGTTTCTGGAGGCGAGAACCTGGAAGCATCCCGTGACAAACCTCAAACAAATCGTTCTGCAAACAGCTTTTGTCATCGTCGGCGGCATCGCTACGCGGTTGTATATGCCAGAACGGACAACCCTGGATTTAGATATTCTAGTCTTGGCAGAGGACGCGCCTCTACTATACCGAGAGTTACAGCAAGCTAATAGTCAGCAGTTGGGAATTTTGTCTATTGGCAAAACTACTTGGCAATTGCCCGATCGCACTATGCTGGATGTGATTGAATCTGGAGAAGCTTGGTTGGAGAGTTTAATCGAACTGGGAAAATTAGAGTATGGAAACGGCTGAAAGCAGTAGGGTGGGCACCGCCCACCGTCCGATTGAGTGGGCACCGCCCACCATCCGATTGAGTTAGGCACCGCCCACCTATGAATTGAGTGTGTTAGGTTCGCCAGTTATCCAACTGCAATTCGTAACCGATCGCCTGAATCCGCTGATAGTGTGATAAATTGCCAGTCACCAAAGTTAAGTTATATTGTAAGGCAGTAGCGGCAATCATCGAATCAGCCAGACCAATTGGTTGTCCTATAAGTTCGAGAGTGCCACAGATGCGTCCTGCTAATTCCGCGCCTTTATGGTCAAGTGTCAAAATCTCCGTCTTACTAATCTCAGCTAGAAACTGCTGAATCCGGTCTTCTCGTTGCAGCTTCTGCCAACCTTTGACAATCTCCGTGACTGTGACAACGGAGATTGTGTAGTAACTGAAAGCAGCTATATAAACCGTAGCCCTAGCTACAACCTGCTGATTTCTGCGCTTGCGGCTTTCGGAAAAAATATCCGTGTCAAGTATTACTTTGTTCAAGGTTCTGACTCCAGCCAAACTTTTGATTTAATGGATGTGCTGCCCGGTCTCTCATAATATCTGCAAGTATTTCATCGACCAATTCTGCTTCATCCGTCCATCCTCCTAGTAAGGGGTAATTTTCTGCTTCTGTCACTGCAAACTTTTCAATAGCCTTGGTAACCAGTTCTGCTAAACTAAACTCGTGCCACTTTGCCATCCACTGTGCTTTTTCCAGGGTTCGTTCGTCTAGTTCTAGTTCTATCTTTTCCATAGTGCCTCCTCTGTAATATCGGATGTCTCTGATTATAGCATTATTGTTACGGAACTTCATCCATGTCTTCCGTATCAAGCAATGCTTTGTTCAACGCTTTCACTCCAGCCAAATTTTTGATTTAATGAATGTGCTGCCCGGTCCTTCATCACTTCTGCAAGCATCTCATCTACCGATTCCGGGTCATCGGCAAACATTCCTAATATACGGTCTTTAGGAGGGTTCTCCTGCGCCAGCTTTTCGATCGCCTTAGCAATTATTTCATCTAAGGTACAATTGTTATCTCTTGCCATGCCTCGGGCCCGCCAGAGGGTGGGTGATTCTAGTTCTATTTCAATCTTTTCCATAGGACATCCTCGGAACTTGCTGGTTATTCTGATGATAACATAATTTCTGGTATCCTGTCAAGCTGGGAATATTTGGGAGAAAATGCGATCGGGTGCATCTCAATACTTCTCGGTTAATAACTTGTCCGGAGCGAGGGGGGCTCCCAAACCAACGGCAGTGTTGAGCCCCGCCTGGATCCCCCCCGTAGCGCTACGCGCACTTCGTAAAAGCGCAGCGGCAGATTGCTTCGTGCCTCGCAACACAGGCGACCGAGGGCTAGCAATCTCACCGACGATGCAGGAGCGCTCTTCATCTCATACGGGGCGGGCTATATTACACTACTTGTGACCGCACCCCCTGTCTCCTGCGCGGAGCCGGTGCGTTACCAGTCTGCAACCTTATTGCTCGCAGGGTGTAACCTTACTGCTCGCAGGGTGTAACCTTACTGCTCGCACACTGTAACCTTACTGCTCGCAGGGTGTAACCTTACTGCTCGCACACTGTAACCTTATTGCTCGCACACTGTAACCTTATTGCTCGCACACTGTAACCTTATTGCTCGCAGGGTGTAACCTTACTGCTCGCACACTGTAACCTTATTGCTCGCACACTGTAACCTTATTGCTCGCACGCAGGAGCCGCGTTTAATGAGTCGGAACCGGTGAGCGATCGCCCCATTTTTTTGTTACCAGGGACCGGTGAAGGAGGCTCTCCCCTCCAGGGGACGAGGCTGAGCCTTTGGAGGCCCGTTACCAGGCGGGAGCCTGGTAACTAGGGGGGGACCGGTGAGCGCGGGGGGGACCGGTGAGCGCGGGAAAGGAGGGAAAAAAATTTTTTGCGGTTTTGCATAGAAGCTGAGGTGACCTGCAAATATTAAACTAAGCCAGGGAGTCACCTCTCCGAGGAGTCTTCAAAACCGGACGATCTGCTTTTCACCTCATCCGGCTCCTCAGTAATGCCATTCTTGTCACGGGTACGGCTACTGCCATCGCTGGCAGTCTTTGTGTCGTGGCAATGTTTATGCAACAGTTGTAGGTTGTCCCACCGGTCTTTGCCACCTAATGAAAGTGGTTTGATGTGGTCTACTTCCCACTTGTCGCTGTCCTTAAACGTCAATTCGCAGTGTTGGCATTTCCCTTTTTGCCTCTTGAGTAGCTTGGCTACTCTATTACTTATCTCTGGGTTTTTGCCTAGTCTTGTGCTCCAGTAGGTGAGGTTCCCGTCGTATGGGCTGGTTGTCCCTTTTACTTTGGTGTGTCGAACTATCTCTACACTTGCGTGCTTTAACAGTTGGATTTCTTTATTCTTGTCAGTCTGACACCGGAATCGCCACTGTTCATCCTGGTCTGCTGACCAGTATTTCTTGGCTATCCATTGTCTTGATTTATTGGGATGTCTTCTCTTAGCCCATTGCCACAGAATGTCCCATAGGTAGGTGTCCATGTCGCTGTAAGTTTCTTTACTTACTCCCGTCCTGAAGTAGTTTGACCATCCCCGTATTATTAGGTTTAGCCTGCTTATTAGGGCTTCTTGGGGTGCGGCGGCTGGTTACCACTTCTGCTAATCTCTCTTTATGCTTCCCTATGGACTTTTTACTGGGTTTGATAAGGGTTTTGAAACCTAGGGTTTTTCCGTTACATCTGCCACTTCTGTTCTTACTTACCTCGTATTGCCTTACATTGAATCCTAGGAAATCAAATCCCGGGTTTTCTCCGTTCAGCGTATGAGATACTTTTGTTTTTTCGGGCTTTAGTTCTAGTCCTACCCCTTTTAGCCACTTCGCTATGACCGTTTGCGTTTCTTCTATCTTTTCTTTATTGTCATGCATTACCACAAAGTCATCTGCATATCTGACTACAGTCAGTTTTTTCTTTTCACTTTGTGTTTTTGCAAGCCCCATTATGGCCTCTTCTAACCCATGTAGGGCTATGTTAGCCAGTAACGGAGATATGACTCCTCCTTGTGGTGTACCCTCTTCGGTCGGATACCAGCTCCCTTTGTCTATCACCCCGGCTTTTAACCATGCCCGTATTTGCTTACGGATTGGTGATGTCGTATTCAGTTTTTCCATCAACGCTTTATGGTCAATCTTATCGAAGCACTTCGCTATGTCAGCATCTAGTACCCATTTGGGTTTTTGGCGGATACTGATGAATATTGCTTCGATTGCGTCATGACATCCCCTTCCCGGTCTGAAGCCATATGAGTTACCTTCAAAATACGCTTCCCATTCGGGCTCTAGTGCAATTTTCAGTAACCCTTGTGTCGAACGGTCGTACATCGTTGGTATTCCTAGAGGACGCTTTTCGTCTCTTCCTGGCTTTGGTATCCATACACGACGTGCAGGTTTGGCCTTATTTGAGATATCTATTTGTCCTGCCAGTTCTAGACGCTGCTCTGGGGTTAACAATTTTACGCCATCCACACCGGCAGTTTTCTTTCCCTGGTTATCTTGTGTTACCTGTCGTACCGCTAGACTTTTGGCTGCCCGGGATTTTACCAGTAACCTCTGGAGTCTGCGAACTGTCCGCTTGTCGCCACGTTGTGCCGCTCTGTAAATTCGCTTTTGCAACTTGAAGACTACTCGCTCCAGCTTACGCCAGGGGCTGTCCTTCCATTCATTCATCGATGTACTCATCGTGCTCATGACGTATACATTGCTACTTGCAACTTCACATTTTGACATTACCGTGAGGGCGTCAGCGTATCCTATCCATTACAGATAGGCGTTTGCTTCTCCTCTCAATCTTTCCCAGGCATGACCTGCCGTATGAGAGCAGATGTTGCGCCATTGGTGGCTACTCTACCTATCGACCGGTGGTAGAGAGTACATGCCTGGTTTACTTCGTTCCTATAGACGATTGGTTGTAGTTTTAGATGGGTTCTTATATGCCGGGTTTGTTGCCGGTGCTTATTGGTCGGTCACTCATCCGCCAATGGCCATTATCCTTTCCCTTTTGGGCCAGCGTGTTCAGCCTGATTACGCTGGTTCGTCATGACGACACTTATGAACCTTCGCTTGCACTCACCATAACTACTTGTTCGGCGATGACTGGCTTAGGCTGCTAGTCAGGGCGCCTTTCCTTCCCGCTTTACGGATTGATGCCATCGCTACCGTCGGGAGGGCACTGTCACGAGAGCACCTGGAGGGGTGGACTTTCACCACCATCATCTATAAGTTGTCAGGGCTAATGGAACCCTGCTAGTGGTCCCCCTTCTTGACCGGTGTCAAGTCGGTTTACACTAAACGAATCGCACAAGTGACTAGATGCCGAGAGGAGAAGCACTGTGAATGCATAAGACACAATGGAATGACCAGTTATGGCTGTTCAGCAGCTTATGAGTGGAAGAGGAGGACCGTAGATGGATGCATCTGACACATTGGAACAGCGAGTTCTGGAGATTCAAAAGCTTCCTCGTGGGAGCAATAAGCGTCGCCGAAAGTCGGCTAATTTACGACATTCAGAAATCAGACAAGCTATTCTGTCAGGGGAGATTTAATTATCCCAAGGAGGTATTCGACGAGGCACTTTGGGAAACTTTGCCGGAAATTAGTAAGAAGATTGACCAGTACGATCCGACTAAGGCGAAGGTGATGACTTGGGTTAATCGCATTTTAGAGTTTAAGTTCAAGGATGGGATTAAGAAATACAACAAGAGGCGAAAATAGAGCCAAAATAAACTGTCTTGGTATGCTCCTATCAACAACGATTCTAGCACTACATTGGGAGATATTATCCCTGCACATGAAGGCAAATCTTTTGTTTGCGAGCGCGTCTGAGACTATATTTACAACGATCCTGAAGATCTGTTTGCAACACATTAAGGGTCATCCCCGGGCGAACTATCGGTCGATCGCCCTCTTAGTCCTGGAGGGTTACTCCTGGAAAAAGGTAATTTTAGCGGTGGGGATGCCCGAGTAAAAATGGTCTACAGTCCATATTTTTTACTGGCGATAATGCCAGAAGTTCGCTCCCAAGTTTCGGGAATATTTGCAGAATATGGAGGACGAGTAATGAGTTGTCTAACAACTGAACCTTTGACTTTCACGGTTCCTATTACCAGGGATGTTTATCACCAGGCGGAGAACTTTAGTCGGGAACAAAAGCACCCTGAAAAAGCCCGATAGGTATATCTGAATACTTTGGCTGTTTCTGCTGTGGAGTTCTACTGTAAATGTATGGAAGTGGAAACTGATTTGCAGGAAAGTGATAGCTGGAATCTTTCTTCACGCACTCTGATGGATGTGGTGGTAAAGTTACTACAATGGTTGGATGGAGTTTTTGAGGAGGGTTGGCAAGCAGTTGAGGAATTATGGGCACCCAGAAGTCAGCTAGGTTATGCTAGAAGTGCGAGTGGCTTCACGGTCAAACGGGCTAAAGTTATTGACTTGGGGTTACTCCTCAATGGCGAAACTGTGGCTTTAGTGGTAAATCTCCAGCATGAAGCTAATAATGAAGTTGGTATCCTGGTACAAGTTCAGCCTATGGGCGATCGACAACATCTGCCACCCGGTCTGAAGCTACAGGTTAATCTTGAGTCAGACAGTGCGGAAGTTGAGGCGAGGGAGGCTGACAAGTACATTCAATTGGAATTTAGTCAGCGACCTGGGAGAAGGTTTAATGTTCAGATTTCCCTGGGAGATGGCATAATTACTGAAGAGTTTGCTGTTGAAGCCGCTAGGGCTGCTTAATACCATTTTGGGAATAATGCTACAATTTTGGGGTGCATCTCATATTTGCGTCGCCGCCCCGCCCGAACCCTAAAGGGTCCGGCTACACGAACAAAGCCCGCGCAAGCGGGCTAGATGAAAAAAGTGACATACACCCCAATTTTGAAGCATTATTATCTTAGTCGGTTTGAACCGACTTGAGCTAAAAGCCTTTGGGTTTGAACCCTCCGTGTCTCGTGGGTAGTGCGAGTACGATATCTCGTGGGTAGTGCGACGCAGGATCGCTCCCACGAGACATCGAGCGACCACGAGACACGGAAGGCGGGCTAACAGCGAAGAGAGATAATTTTCGCGGAAGAAGTGCAGCAATATTTTCTACAAATGGTATAACAGATAATGGTTTCAGCTTTCCCGATACACCGGCGAAGGTTCAAAACCTCTGGCGGTGGCGGGATGGCAGGATGGCGGGATAATTGACAATGAGGCAAGATGAAAATTGATGTAAGATTGATGTAAGATGTAAAATGAGGCAAGATGTAAAGTTGAACCGCTGGCGTGGCATCGGGCAAGGGTGAGGATGGCAATGGAGAAACTGGCGATCTTGAAGCTGGGAAATGGTGATTTTGATGGCAGGTTCCTAGTGGCCATCGAAATTCATCAGTTGGGAAAAAATGGACAGCATGAAATCCATAAATTAGATGGCCAGTTACCCCCATGCCCAAAATTGACTGGCCTTTATCAGAATTGGCAGAAACAATATAGAGGTTTGCTTCATTCTGCTAGGGAAGGCTTCAAAAAAGCTCAAGTCACTCAGGTTTCGGTTACGGAATGCGAAGATTTCTTCTTACGCGCCAGTCTCAACCGGTGGCTTGACTCGGAGGAATTTCGCTCGACCAAGAAACTGTTAGAAGAATCTCTCAGTCAGGAACCGCCGCCGGAAATTAGTTTCGTTATCCAAACGGATGCGATCGCCTCAGATGCCACCAAGGACATCTTACACCGACTGCCCTGGCATGGGCGGGATTTGTTTCCGAAAAACTGGCAAGTGGAAACAGCTATCAGTTTCCGGGATGGGGAAGCGAGTTTTCAAGATTCCCACAGTTCGCCTGAATCAGGTAGAATAAGAGATGTCAAAATCTTAGGCATCCTGGGGGATAGTGGGGGCATCGATGTTAAGGCTGACGAACAAGTAATTAGCCAGTTACCAGTCGCCTCTGTTTCTGAGCCAGCCAAAACGAGCAGATTTTGCCCGACTCAGATCATAGCGAGACTGAAGGGGACGGTCAAACTGGCTTGCTCGATATTAATCCCGACGATCGGCTGAACATTGAGGAAATCAGAAGGACTCTCACAGTAGCTTGGGAGCGGGGTTTGAAGTTAGCAATTTTCAACTCCTGTGATGGGCTAGGCTTGGCGCGGCAACTAGCGGACTTAAACATCCCCCAGATCGTTGTTTGGCGGGAACCAGTGCCAGATTTAGTGGCGCAAAAGTTTCTGAAATATTTTCTGACATCCTTTGCTGGGGGTAATTCTCTATATAGGGACAAGTTACGAGAACTCGAACCTGAGATTGAGGAGCAACTACCGAGGGTAACTGCATTGCCTGTCATTTGTCAAAATCTGGCGGACGAACCTGTCACTTGGAAGAAGTTGAGAGAATGCAGTGGTGACAGCACCAGTAGTGATGACCCGAAGCCAGTGAATTGGCTCAATCAGATGATCGTGTCTGTTGGGATAAAAATTATCTTGTTAGGGATGACGATGACAATGGTAGGAATTACCTTATCATTTACAATGAATATCAACATCATCTCAATCAAATAATTATATACTGGTAGACAAGGGACTGACAGTTTGCCCCCAACTACTAGCCATCGGTCAAACTAGGTTCTTTTTGAGGGATACGAGTTTTTGCAGAATCGAGATTATGACAGGGCTGAAGAAAAATTCAACCAGGCGAGAATGCGGGAACCTAAATCCCCAGACCCTTGGTACTGGAAAGCTCAACTGGCTCTCGCAAGAGAAAACAAACCCGTCGCACTAAAATATACTGATAAAGCTTTGAAGCTGGAACCAAATCATTTGCATAGTTTGGTGCTAAAAATTAAACTTATGTTATTGAATGGCGGTCATGACTTAGTCAATGCTTTAGCAATAGCAACCAAGAGTCACAGGAGATCAGAGGAACTAGATTCATGGTTGAATTGTTTGGAGAGAGAAAAAGTTTTTTTGTCTTCGTTGAATACAGATTCGGAATTAGATGCAAAATGTCCCCTTCCCATCTACAAATGGTAAATAATTGAGGAATGTACCATGAGTGCCAAGAAAATGATTCGTCGTTTATTATTGAGTGTTTCGATTTTATCAGCAGGACTAGGAATAATTTATTTATTATTATCGTCCATGTGGCTGTATAGACTAAGCTCTCCCCCAGTGGGCCGCCAAGCACCCCCAGTAAAGCAAAGACGCCCAGCACACCCTACCTCAGCATCCCCTCATGATTTACCCCTAACCAACAAAACTCAGCCATTGCCCCATGATGGCTTATTTATCAGAAGAAAAAATGAGTTCGGCACGAAACTTGATGTAGGAATCAAAGACTTGATTGACCAAGGGGTCTTGATCGATCAAACTCTCATTCGCTTCGATGACTTTATAGTATCAAATAGCGATCGCGTGCCCCTGCCTCAATCAGGTCAATCTCTTGCGGTCAGCTATGGCATAGCACCAATTCCCCTGAGCCAAAAGCGCGACGATCGAGCTACCCATTATTTAGAGATTGCCTTAAGAGCATCGGATGTAGCTCCCGCAGGACATAGCAAAACTAAAGCCCCACCAGTTAATTACATTTTTGTGATTGATACCAATGGGTCGATGTCAGGAGAAAAATTAGACACCGTCAAAGCCGCAATTCGAGAGCTATTTAAGAGAATGAGGAAAAACGATGTTCTGGGGATTGTCGAATTTAATAACCAGCCGAGAACCCTGTTAAAGGCGACCCCTGTGGGAAAAATTTCCCGCAAAGAATTCAGCCGAATCATCAGTAATATCACCGCCGATGGCGGGACGGACCTCAACATCGGTCTATCATATGGCATCGATGAGATCGGTCGTTATGAAAGTGACGCCTCTTTGAATCACATCTTTTTGTTTTCAGATGGCCAGCCCACTTCAGGAGAAAGAGACTGGATTAAAATTCGGCAAAACGTGGATAAGAAAACGCGGGGAGATATCCGCTTATCAACATTTGCCTTCGGTGCAGATGCCAATACCAGGGAACTGGATGCCTTAGCCAGTCTAACGGGAGAAAAATTCAGTTTTATCGCAGACCCCACAGACACCGGTTCGATATGTCGGGGGAGTCGTTACAACTGTACTGTCCGAATGGGGAAGCATTTGCGACCTATTGGGAGATAAAAAAACAACTCAAACAGACACAGCAGGAGCGAGAATGGGAGCGCAAGCAAAAGGAACTTGCTCTACAACAAGTTCAGCAGACACAGCAGGAGCTAGAATTAGAGCGTCAGGAAAAGGAACTTGCTCTACAAGAAGTTCAGCGTTTAAAAGAGTTGCTGCTTGCAGCTCGTATTGACCCGGATACAATTAATTGAACTCGGGAAAATGCTCCCGGAAGATGATGCTGTAGGGGCGGTTTCAAGGCGGCACTAAGTGCCGCCCTGGTCCTCCGGGGGACAGAACCGCCCGATCGCACCCGTACCAGAAAGCCCTATCGCTGCTAAAATGGAATCGGAAAGGCGATCGCAATTTGGGCGATCGGTCCGACGATGGAAGAACAGCAGCAAGATAAACAGTCGTTGGAGGAGGTAACAGTAGTGGAAATGCAAGGAACAAAAGCCGGAGAAATAATCTATCCCGAAAGCGATGGAAAACCAATAGCAGATAATACGGTCCAGTTCCGCTGGATAACGAAGATATATTCTAATCTGGAGTCGCTATTTGCTGACAATCCCAACGTATTTATAGCCGGGGACTTGTTATGGTATCCAGTAGAAGGGGATAATCCAGATGGATGGTTGGGTAAGCCCCCGGTTGCATATTCGGTTCGATATGTCGGGAGAGTCGTTACAACTGTACCGTCCGAATGGGAAAGCATTTGCGACTTATTTGGAAATCAGCAAACAACTAGAACAGACACAGAAGGAACTAGAATTGGTGCGTCAGAAAAAGGAACTCGATCGAAAGCTAGAATTGGCGCATCAGGAAAAGCAAAGGTTAAAAGAGTTGCTCCTAGCGGCTGGAATTAACCCAGATAAATTGATTGAACTGGGGAAAATGCTCCCGGAAGATGAGCGCCAAGCCCGATCGCTGATAAAATGAAATAAATAATCTGTAGGAGATCCCAGATGAGAGCGATCTTGCGCAACAGGAATTATTAACGATCTCGGACTTATATCTCTAGACAAACCCCTAGAGATAACTCCTCCAAACAGCAGAGGATCCTGACGATGAAAGCATAGAGTCGGTAAAAGTTCCTCTGCGCCGGTCCTTAGCAGAAGCTAAAGAGGGAAAACGCTTACCCATTGCTCAATTGTGGTGGGGAATTGATGCAAAATGAACCGCCTTCTCGACTAAATCTGTAGCAGGAGTAGGCCCGATAGTCTATGACAGGACAGGAGGGCGATCTCTTTATCTTTCCTATTGAAACATTTCCTGAATTACTTTCATTGTCAAAAATAGTCTATTAGGGCGAGCGGGAAAACCCATAAAATGATAATGTTCGTAGAAAGATACAGCGCCTTCATCCTTAGCATCCACCACTACAGCCATAGAAGCAATTTCATTATTCAAGCTGCGTTGCAGTGCATTGATGAGTAAAAAATATCCCCAACCTTGTTTTTGGTAATCTCGATCGACTGCTAATCTACTAAGCAGAGTAGCTGGTAATACTGGATATAAGGGAAGTTTTTTCGTAATAGACTCCGGTAATTATGTTAACTTAATACTCATTGCCGAAAGAGTATAATAGCCGATAATTTTCTGACGCTCTCGATCGAAAGCAACAAAGGGGCTAGCCACATATTTGCGTTTATCTTGGTTGGCTTACTATTGGAGATAGCGGTCCAACTGTTCCACGCCACAGGAAAATGCCCCTCGATCATGATGGGAACTCAGAAGTTCAACAATATAATCAACTGACTCTGGCGATCGCATCTTACTCTCCCTTCAGGAGATATCTAAATGAGGCAACGGCGTCAAGAGTTGAAAGCACAGTTACTCAAATGATGCTTAAGTCAGTGCCATTCGTTGTAGGGTGGGTTAGCGTTCGCGCGTAACCCACCGCACCCATAGCGCGTAACCCACCGCGCCCGTCACCGGTTGTAGGCGATCGGGTTTGACGACAACGGTGGGTGACGGAAGGGGCCGTCGGTGGAGGGGCGATCGGGAATTGATACGAACTGAACGGGATATCTCAATGATACTCTCGATCAATGGTCCTCCCGCTTGCTCGGCGCCCGACGCTCGTGCAAGAGCGCAATCATGAGTTATAATGTGATTGCTCTCCCAACAGCAAGCAGGAGCAAAACATGTCCCAAATAGTAAGTACAACATTATCAGACAATACTGCAGAAAGACTGAAAAAACTAGCGCTGAGTTTGGGCAAAACTCCCGGCGAAACAAGTGCAATGCTGATTGAAGAGTCCCTGGGAGAAGCGGAGTTTACATATATTGAGTTTCGCGATCGCTCTACCGGTGGTCGGCAAGCATACATGAAACCTACATTCCGCACGGACAAATGTTTGACGTAATGATTACAAACAGCTTGTGATTGTACGAACCGAAAAGTTCATATCCGTATAAATAAATATACGTCCTGTTTCCTAAATTCTCAGAGCTAGTACTGATTACAAAAAGTAGTGCAATAGTAATCTAACCGATAAATTACGTATTGCTTAGCATCTTACAACTTATAGTACACAAGTGAGATGAAAGGTTCTAACCTGGCAGTATGGCAAGTAATTATGCTTGCCCAGAACTACGATATGAACTGTGAAAAAGTTGCCCAGCATTTAGTACGAACCTTAGAGTGGGTGCAGGCAGCTTTCAATTATGCTGAAACTTACCCAGAGAAAATTAATGAGGCGATCGCTTATTTTCAGGCGATCGACTACACAGCTATTCAGCAAATATTACCTCAAATTGAGCTGAAGACGGTTCGCAAAGAAATCTTCTCCAAAGAACAGTAATGCTTTCCTTTCTCCTTGACGAACAGATATCACCAGAAGTAGCCAAGCAAATCAAACGCAAGGGGGCTGAGATCCCGATATACAGTATTTATATGTGGCAAGAAGGAAGGTGCCTCGGTGTTCCCGGTGAAGTCATACTTCTGGCTGCAACCGAGGCAGGGCTTACACTTGTGAGTTACGATCTCAAGACAATACCTCCGATTATACAAGTGGGGAGAAGCTGGTATATCCTACGGAGTAATCATTTTTGTTGATTATAAATCAATTCGGACAAGTAATTTCGGTGGATTAGTGCGATCGCTGATTTTGCTTTGGGATACGGAACAGGAAATGGACTGGAAAGATCAGATTTTCTACCTCCAACCTCAATTGTGACAAGACTGGAGAACAGAATCTGTAGTATAATGCTATAACAAAAGAGTCTGTGGCGGATGATAGCTTCGTTGTTAGTATCGTGCGATCGCAATGCGCATCGCACGGCTCTAACATAACAGAAAATCGACAACACAGGGTTAAACATGAGACTGTAGGGAAAAAATACTATGCTTCTAACAATCGACATCCCGGATGACATCATCCCAGATGACATAACCCAGCAACTCCCGGAAACATCTGACAAATTGCGACATTACCTGCTGGAACTCCTAGTCATTGAAGCCTACCGCACGGAACGCATTACCCACTTTCAGGTGGGGCAAATCCTCAAACTGCCCTCTCGTTGGGCGGTTGACGAATTCCTCAAAACCCATGATGTTTACCTCCACTACAACGAAGAAGATTTGGAACGCGATCGCGCAACCCTGCGCCAGTTGAGAGCCAAGAATGCCACCAGATAATAAACAATCGTTATCTCCACATGCTGCGCTGTACTCAATTGTTATACCTGCTACATGAATGATAGTTATCTCCGATACTTCTCCTATTCTCTATCTGCTACTGATTAACCATCTAGACTTACTGCCGCAACTGTATGGTCAAGTAATTATCCCCAAAATTGTAAGGGATGAACTCCGAGATCCGGGAGCCCCTGTCGAACTTCAGCAATGGATTGCAAATCCACCGGAATGGCTCCGCGTTCAGCCAGTCACCAGTACACCCAATGTAATTCTACATAATCTCAATCCAGGCGAACAAGCTGCTATCACCTTCGCCCAAGAATGCCAAGCTGACTTACTCATTATTGATGAACGAGCAGGACGACGCGCCGCAACAAACCTAGGAATTCCTATTATAGGTACACTAGGTATTTTAGATGAAGCGGCATTTCTTGGCTTGGTCAACTTCCCAGAGGCGATCGCCAGACTCACAGCAACTAATTTCCGTGTCTCATCCCACTTAATTCAGACCGTCCTAGATCGGCATTCACAGGCTCCGTAATACCATGATTGTACCGGTAGCGCATGTAGCCGTAGGGTGGGCGGTGCCCACCCTACATTACACGCATCAGGTGTATAATAAAAGATAAACAGGAGTTGGTGGAGGTAACAGTCATGGTAATGCAAGCAACCAAAGCCAGAGAGATAATCTATCCCGAAAGCGATGGAAAACCAATGGCAGACAATACGGTGCAGTTCCGCAGGATAACGGTCATACATTATAATCTGGAGTCGCTATTTGCTCACAATCCCAACGTATTTATTGCGGGGGACTTGTTATGGTATCCAGTAGAACATGATACGGGAATAAGCCAAGCACCGGATGTGATGGTAGTGTTCGTCCCAAGGGCGATCGGGGTTCCTACCTACAGTGGAACGAAGGCAATATAGCGCCGCAGGTGGTGTTTGAAATCCGTTCTCCAAACAATACCCGAACGGAAATGGACAGGAAATTGGTATTTTACAACCGCCACGGCGTAGAAGAATATTACCTGTACGATCCTAAGAAGAACGATCTGAGTGGATGGTTACGTTCCCAGTGGGGTTTAAATGTAATAGACCAGATGGATGGTTGGGTAAGCCTCCGGTTGCAAATTCGGTTCGATATGTCGGGAGAGTCCTTACAACTGTACCGTCCGAATGGGAAAGCATTTGCGACCTATTCGGAGACAGAGGAACGACTCGAACAGACAAAGGAACGACTCGAACAGACACAGCAAGAACTAGAATTGAAGGATAGGGAAATTCAAAGGTTAAAAGAGTTGCTGCTCGCGGCTCGTATTGACCCGGATACAATTGATTGAACTCGGGAAAATGCTCCCGGAAGATGATTCTATAGGGGCGGTTTCAACGCGGCACTTAGTGCCGCCATGGCTTTGTCCTCCGGGGGACACAGCCGCCCGATCAGGGTGCACCTGTACCAGAAAGCCCGATCGCGGATAAAATAAAATAGGTAAATCTGTAAGAGAGCCCAGATGAGAGCGATCTTGCGCAACAGGCATTATTAACGATCTCGGATTTATATCTCTAGACCAACCCCTAGAGATAACTCCAGAAACAGCAGAGGATCCAGACGATGAAAGCATAGAGTCGGTAAAAGCTCCTCTGCGCCAGTCTTTAGCTTCTGCTAAAGAGGAAAAAGCTTATCCATTGCTCAATTGTGGTCGGGAATTGATGCAAAATGAACCGCCTTCTCGACTAAAATCTGTAGCAGCCCGATCGCCCCTGACAGGACGGGAGGGCGATCGCATCTTACTCTCCCTTTTCGTTTATCTGCTGCTTATAACGTCGAGCAGAAGCACGCAACTTGTTACTCGGTTCTGGCGGGTTGAGTAAAGCTTCTGCGAAATAAGCACTATCCGGATCGCTTAAATGCATCACATCCTTTTCTCGAACAATGCTTCTGGCTACCTTCTGCACGGCGTCGAGTCTGTTACGATCTCCTCGCATCTCATTCCTCACTACAATATATAATCTGATTATATCTGAAAATTGTTTCCAGTCCCTTGCCTGCGGATCGCCTATGACAGAACGGGAGGGCGATTGCTCATCTGGAGCCGGTGGTGGGCGGTGCCCACCCTACAAACTATTGCATTACGCAAATACATTAGGACATTCTCGAAAGGCAGCATCAATGCAGTCTTGGAAATTCTCAAATTCGTTTATCCTTTGTTTCATCCAATTCTTGAGAACAAACCACCAATGCTCTATTTTATTAAGAGCGGGAGAATAGGTTGGTAAGTATAACAGCTCGCATCCAGCCGACTCAATTAGTTCCCTAACGAATATTGACTTATGAAAACTTGCATTTTCAATAATAACTACATCTCCCAAGTTGAGGGATTAAACAGAATTCTACCCAAAATTCAAATAAATCCTTGTTACAACCTCCACTAAATGCTAAAGGAGCAAAGACCTTATCTTCTCTCTGCGCCGCTATCTAACTGACTCTCTCGGTTCGTTTTCCGGATTTTAGTGCGTAAAATCTTTCTCCTCGGATCGCAGTAACCATAGGGGTATTCTTCTCTGTTATCTATTCCTGCGATGTCTCAGGAGAGCGCTAATCGCACTACTCCTGAGACATCGCCTCATCAACGTATATTCTCTTATTTTTTCGAGATTATCTAGTTTTCGCAAAAACTCTTGACGTTTTTCTTCATCTCTTTCCCGATATCCATAGGTCTTTTTTTTTCTGCTTATCCCTAACCAAAGCATGGTTCTACTAATATTTGGTTGCGTAACACAATATGGCCATCTCTTTTTGAGTTTTATCTCCATGCTCCTTTATAAACGCACGAAACTTTTCTTGATTGTTGATTTTGGGTTGAGGACCTTTGCGACTGGCTGTTTTAGCCTGAAAATATCCAGTCTCAGCCTCTCTTTTCAACCAAAGGTCCAGAGGATTCCTGCTAATATTGAGTTTTCGACATATGTTTGTTTTTCGTTCACCTCGTTTATAAGCTTCGATTGCCTTTTTCCGAAAAGCTGTAAGGGGCCGGCATTATTATTCTCCTCGAATCGGTCTTCTTGTTTTACATTATACGTCCTAAGCTGCTTTGGTAGTGCTATACAAGGTTTTCAGAAGGTCCATTCCGGTGAGTTATAATCAATATACCTTGTCAGTAGCCAATATGGAGCACTCGCACTTATGTCTTACAGCGAATTCACCCTCGAAGAACTAGAAAGCCAATTTCAACTAACAATTCAGGAAGAAGTGGAATTATTTGACACCGTAGAACCAGTCACGCCGAGTGGACTCTTGAGAGAAATATTAGCAGAGAACATTCCCCTCGCCTTAGCAGTAGATACAGAAAAAGCCCGCTCTGAATTGATTATAGCTCCAATATTGGTAGAAATGAGGAAGCAATTTAATCGTCAAATTAGTGTTTTCTCTGGGACAGAATTTAACGTAGATAGAAGTAAAGGACTAAGCGGGAGATGTGACTTTATCATCAGTCATTCTCCCAGACAGTTGTCCGTGACCGCCCCAGTAGCTATTCTCGTGGAGGCAAAAGATGATAACATCAAATCTGGAATATTCCAGTGCATTGCCGAAATGGTAGCAGCTCAAGTATTTAACGAACAGAAAAATAATAACATTCCCAGCATCTATGGTATAGTCACAACAGGAAGTATTTGGAAATTTATGAAATTGGCAGAAAAACAGGTGGCGATCGAGCCCGGAGAGCATTTCATCAACAATATAGAATCCCTGCTGGGCATCCTCTCATATATAATCCATACTACTCGCCCCCTCACCGTGGTCGAGAAGCCGTAGTTGGGTTGAGGCACGAAACCCAACCTACGATATTAAAGTAAATCATCGCCGAAGATATTACCGATCGCCCAGTGACGAATCAATTTACATTTCAATCTCAGGCTGAATGCAGCCACACCCAAGCCCGGGCCGGGATTTTTACCACCCCTCATGGTATAGTAGAAACACCCCGTTTCATGCCCGTAGGCACTACCGCCACCGTCAAAGGCGTCACCTCTTCCCAACTGTTGGCAACCGGTGCCCAGATTGTGCTAGCCAATACCTATCACCTCCACATCCAACCCGGAGAAGATTTGATCGCCAAAGCTGGAGGTTTACATAAATTCATGGACTGGAATGGCCCTATCCTCACGGACTCCGGCGGCTTCCAAGTCTTCAGCTTATCTGAGTTACGCACCATCAGCGAAGAAGGCGTCACCTTTCGTTCTCCCCGTGACGGACGGATGATTAACCTCACCCCCGAGCGCTCGATCCAGATCCAAAATAAACTGGGGGCAGATGTAATCATGGCCTTTGACGAATGTCCCCCCTACCCCGCCACCCGCGCAGCAGTGGAAGCAGCCACCTCACGCACCAGACGCTGGCTAGAACGTTGCCTTCAGACCCATAAACGTCCAGAGCAAGCCTTATTTGGCATCATCCAGGGAGGGGTATATCCAGACCTGCGGTCAGCCGCAGCCAAATCCCTAGTAGAATTAGACTTACCCGGTTATGCCATCGGTGGCGTCAGCGTCGGCGAACCAGAAGCAATCATCGCCCAGATCGTCAAGGTAACCACCCCCTTGCTACCCCCCCACAAGCCCCGTTATCTCATGGGCATCGGCACATATCGGGAAATGGCCCAGGCGATCGCCTCCGGTGTAGACCTGTTCGACTGCGTCATACCCACCCGTTTAGCCCGTCACGGCGCCGTCTTCGTCGCTGGGCATCGCTGGAACATCAAAAACGCCCAATTTACCGAAGACTTCGCCCCTCTGGACGGGGAATGTCCCTGCTACACCTGCCAGCACTTCAGCCGGGCCTACCTCAACCACCTCTGGCGATCACGGGAACTCTTAGTCTATACCCTACTGTCCATTCACAACCTCACGGAACTAATACGGTTCACCCAGAGGATCCGGGATGCCATTATCCGCGACTGCTTCACCAGGGAATTTTCCCACCTGCTTACCCCACCTCAAGTGACCAGTGACCAATTATCAGTTCCAGAAAATGTAGTTTAAATTTGTCTTAGCTTAACTGAGGAACTATGTTAAAATTTATTTAAATTATGAGAGCCCCAACTAGGAGAGGTAAATTTACACATGGAAGCAGTGCTGCTATTGGCCAAATTGCCCGAAGCTTACTCAATTTTCAACCCCGTGGTAGACGTTATGCCCGTTATTCCCGTCTTTTTCTTGCTGCTGGCCTTCGTTTGGCAAGCCGCCGTTGGGTTTAAATAAGAACGTCACAGGCGATCTGCCCGATCGCCTTTAACCGCGTTTCCCGATCGTCTTCTGGAAAGCCGGTCGTTCCGAAAGCCGTTTAATATAATCCACCACCGCCGGATACTCACTCAAATCCAGCTTCAGCATAATCGGCACGTAGGCCAAAAGGGACCCCACTGCCACATCCGCCACCGTCAACTCATTTCCCAGTAAAAACGGTTGCCGATCGAAAATATCATTCAGCGGTGGGAGAAGTTGGGACATCGCCCGATCGCGACTCGCCTCAACAAAAATCCCCGGTCCCAAAGTCGCATTGCCAAATAGCACCCACTGTGCTATCTCCGAACGTTTTTCCAGAGACTCTGGCAGTTGGGAGTGCTTTTCCGCCAGATACATGAGACAGGCCCCCGACTCCCACAGATTAAAATCCCCCTCCACGATCGCTGGCACCTTCCCCATCGGATTAATCGCCAGAAACTCTGGTTGCTTGTGTTCTCCCGCCTCCATATCCAGCAAGACGAACTCGTAAGGGATCTCCAGTTCTTCCAAATACCATTGCACAATCGACGCCCGCGATCGGGCCCCACCGTATAATTTCAACATCTTACAAAACCTTGTGAGTATACTCGTGTTGCTTCACATTATCCTCCTTCCGCACAATATTTTCGGCATTCAGCACCCGCTTGCGGGCCGTTGAATAGTTAAAATCCTGGCGAATTGTGCCCAGAGGGATGTGATTTTTCGCACTTGGACGACTCTTATAGCTGCGCGTCGCCGCGATCGCCCTCTCCGCGAACTCATCGGGAAACTGGGCCATTGATGGGAAATCATCGGGTCTTTGCGGAGTTTCACCGGTTAGCACCCTTCCCAAAGTCGTTCCACAAGCCATTTCATAGGAAGTTGGAATTCCCTTCACAATTGCTTCCAGGGCCGCCGAAGGTATCGGTTCCACCACCTTCACCTCATGGACATCTCCCTCTTCCTTAATGAAACAGGTAGCCAAGCCCACCACCAAATAGTCATCTTTAGACAGTTCCGGAGCATTTGCATATACCACTGTACTTGTCATCACAATCCGACCTTATCCCTTGCTGAGTACCAAATTATATAGCCTTTTACATACCGATACCGCCACTCACTCATCCTTGTGACAATTGAGCGACTGGCACAATCTCCAACTAGCGCGGGCCATCGCCAACTTCATCAATTAAACTTTTGGCCTTGCACAATCGAGGGATGATAGTCATTGTCAATTTTTCATTGTTTGCGCTCATTTTTTATAGTCATAAATAATCAAAATTTGCAATTTTCAATTTTCGATTTGCAATTTTCAACCCAGAACTTTTTAGCAGTAATACACGTCCCTAAACACACCGCCTCTTGCCCGAACTATCTCTGGAATCAAGATGCCCTTGAGCGTATAATTTATTATTGGCGGCATCTGTGGGGCCACAGCCAGCAACCACTTCAGTAACTGACACAATGTCCGTTCCCGGTGGCACGAGCAAGAAATAGGGTAAATGTATTCAGGCATCTATACAGCAATACAGCAAATGAACAACAACTCCCCCAGTATTTTACATCCCACTATTTTGGCCGCCACAACGCAAGGACTCTTTCCTCTGGGAGCCCCCTGCTAACAGCCCCGAAGCCCGTCAGCAACGCCGGTTAGAAGCCTGGTTAAACGACTTGCTCCGACCCCTATTAGCTTAGAACAGTTGTTAGTTGTCGGTTGTTAGTCGTTAGTTGTCGGTTGACCACTGACCGCTGTTTGGGGCTTTAGCCCAACAACGAACGACTACTGACCACTGACTACTTATTTTCCTCTATCAGAACAATCGGACGGCGTTGGGGAGCAACTCTGTGACTTTCCTCCTGCATCACCGTTTTCGCCTGCCCTGGATCGAAAGCCCGGTTAAAATCCCTTTGCCAGCGGTTTACACGTTCTTCTGCACGCTTCACCTCTGTTTGGATAACGAGGGACTTTTCCTGTACAGACTGATATAAGGGCAATAAGCGCATCAGCCCCGAAATTGCTGCCGCCGCCAGTACCAAATTCACCGTTAGCTTAGCTGTTGTTTCCAGGGCCCTGGCTTTTTCAGCCCGCAACATACCCTGGCCTCCTGTTTCCCCCGATGCTGCGTCTCCTGGTGCTGCATCTCCTGGGAGCGCTAATCGCACTACCCAGGAGATGCAGCGCGCTAATCGCACGTTCCCAGGCAGAGCCGTGGGAACGAGGGGGGGGACACAACCCCGCTGTTGGCGACGTGACTTCGAGAGTGGTTTTTCTTGTCGTGTCGCTTGATGGCATCATATTTACAGCTCAAACTTAATTAAACTAAGCCAGTCCGTCACCGGACCGACTCGTCTTCAAAACCGGACATGAGACTTTCGCCTCATCCTGCTCCTCGGTCACGCCACCCTTGTCATGGGTACGGCTACTGCCATCGCTGGCAGTCTTTTTGTCGTGGCAGTGTTTGTGTAGCAACTGTAGGTTGTCATACCGGTCCTTACCTCCTAGTGAAAGGGGCATGATATGGTCAACTTCCCATTTGTCACTATCCATAAACGTTAGTCCGCACTGTTGGCATTTTCCCTTTTGCTGCTTGAGTAGCGTTGCTACCCTTTTACTCAGTTCGGGGCTTTTGCCTAATCTTGTGCTCCAATATGTGAGGTTCCCGTCGTATGGGCTTGCGGTCCCTTTCACTTTTACGTGTCTGATTATCTCAGTTTCGGAGTGTTTACGTATCTTCATATCACCCTCTTTTGTCTTGCTTCGGAATCGCCATTTAGCATCCTGGTTTACAGACCAGTATTTATAGGTTATCCAGTTACTTGACTTGTTAGGGTGCCTCCTTTTGGCCCATTGCCATAGGATGTTCCATAGGTAGTTGTCCATATCGCTGTAAATTTCCTTGCTTACCACTGTCCTAAAGTAGTTTGACCATCCCCTTATTATCGGGTTTAGCCTGCTTATTAGGGCCGCTTGTGGTGCTGTTATATGGCTAGTTACCATTTCTGATAACCGTTCTTTATGCTTCCCTATGGACTTATTACTGGGTTTGATTAGGGTTTTGAATCCTAGGGGTGTTCCGTTTGTTGATTTGCCGGTTCTGTATTTTCCCTCTTTATATTGCCTTATATTGAATCCTAGGAAGTCGAATCCCGGGTTTTCTCCATTTAGCCTGTGGGCTATCTTTGTCTTTTCAGCCTTCAACTCAAGCCCTATTCTTCTTAGCCACTCTGCCACCACTGTTTGCGCTCTGTCTATCATCTCCCTGTCTTCATGCATGATCACAAAGTCGTCTGCGTATCTGACTACCGTCAGCTTTTGCTTTTCCCTTTGTGTCTTTGCTAATTCCATTACTGCTTCCTCTAACCCCTGTAGGGCTATATTGGCTAGCAGTGGGGATATGACACCCCCTTGTGGCGTTCCTGCCTCAGTTGTGTGCCATATCTTCTTGTCAATCACCCCGGCTTTTAACCATGCCCGTACTTGTTTACGGATTGGTGACGTAGTATTTAATTTTTCGACTAGCGCTTTGTGGTCTATCCTGTCGAAACATTTCGCAATATCTGCATCTAATACCCATTTGGGTTTCTGTTTAATGCTGCTGAATATTGCCGCAATTGCATCGTGGCATCCCCGACCCGGTCTGAATCCGTATGAGTTCCCCTCCATATATGCTTCCCATTCGGGTTCGAGCGCAATCTTGAGGAGCCCTTGATTCGCGCGGTCGTGCATCGTGGGTATTCCTAAAGGACGTTTTTCTTCTCTCCCTGGCTTAGGAATCCATACACGACGTGTAGGCTTAGCCTTGTTTGAGATTTCAATCTGTCCTACCAGTTCTCGGCGTTGCTTTGGGGTTAGTGATTTCACACCATCCACACCGGCTGTCTTCTTTCCCTGGTTATCTTGTGTAACCCGTCGTACCGCTAGACATTTGGCAGCCCGGGAGCTTACCAGTAACCTTTGGAGCCTGCGAACTTTTTGCTTATTGCCTTCTTGTGCCGCTCTGTAAATTCGTTTTTGCAACTTAAAGACTACCCGTTCCAGCCGAGGCCAGGGGATATCCTTCCATTCATTCATCGATTTTGACATCGTGCTCATGACGTATGTATTGCTACTTACAACTTTACAATTGACGTTACCGTGAGGGCGTCAGCATATCCCATCCATTACAGAAAGGCGTTAGCTTCTCCGCGAAATCTTTCCCAGATATAACCTGCCGAATGTAAGCAGATGTTGCGCCTTTGGTGGCTGCTCAACCTATCGACCGGTGGTTGAGAGTATGTACCTGGTTTACTTCGTTCCTCTAGATGATTGGTCGTAGTTTTAGGTGGATTCCTTATGCCGGGTTTATTGTCGGTGCTTATTGGTCAGAATTCAAACCGCCAATGACCATTATCCTTTCCCTTTTGGGCCAGCGTGTTTAGCCTTATTACGCTGGTTTGTCGTAACGACACTGTAAATCTTTGCTTTCGCTCACCGTGACTACTTGCACGCTGCGCGAAAAATCGGCGATGACCGGTTTAGGCTACCAGCCAGGGCGCCTTTCGTACCCGCTTCACGGATTGATGCCATCGCTACCGTGGGGTAAGTGCTGTCACTCCTGCACCTGGAGGGGTGGGCTTTCACCACCATCATCTAAAAGTTATCAAGGCTAATGGAGCCTTGCCAGTGGTCCCCCTTCGGTTATCACCGGTGGTTTACACTGAACGAGTCGCACTAAATCGCCGACATTACACCGATTACAGTCCCAAGCAGATGTCGCTAATGAGAGTCCTGCTCCTATACAATCTACAACAGAACTGCGTTGTCAGTTGTTAGTTGTGGGTTGTTAGTTGTTAGTTACTCGTTGTTCCTTGGCTGCTGACCACCGATCGCCTACCTCTAATACAACTAGCCACTGACTACTGACCACTGACTTGCGATCGTCAAGGGGGGCTGCCTTGTCTGCACTAGCAAACCATACAGCCCCAGTACTTACGCAACTTTTTCCGTCCTAGACTGCCGATAGCCTCGGGCTAGCCCAGAGTTGTGTAAGTCCTCAGTTCTTGGCGACCAACTAGCCCTACTTGTAAAGTTCCGTTCCTAGCCGGTACATCAATACCAACGGAAACAATGCAATTACTAGAGCCGTGTAGACTTGAACATCCGATAGACTCATGGTTATCAAACTCCTGAAAATAATGGTAGTTTCTCACCACTGTCGGTCAAATTGGGCAAAACTGGAAGGGGTTTGTTACAAAACTTAACTTTCGGGCTGATGACAACCGGTAGATTAGGTGAGAGTAGAACAGGAGTCGGACGGGGCATGTGCTGCGTTTAACCCTCACAAATCCAACAAGTAGATCCGTGCAGTGCGATTCGTTCTAGTCTAACGTGGGCAACTACGGAACGCTAGGCCAGGTCCAAACTGGTAACTCTGGTATTCATGGGGGTTAGATTCCCTCTCTCCAAGTGTGGGAGTAACACCGGTCCTTAGTGCTGCTGAGTCACATCACGGTGGTGCGGAGCAAGGACTTAAATGTAGGATAGCTAGCAGCCTAAGCTAGTGACGCCGCTAGGAAAGATGCTAATGGCTAGAACAAGCGAACCTGTGTACGCCTCGTTATCTAGAACCAGCGAAATAAGGCTTAAAGCGCTGGCCCAAAAGGGAAATGGTAGTTTGTGCTGGTTCTTGCACTTGGCCAGTATCGCACTCTAAGAACTCCCGGGGTATAGCAGGGGCCTAAAAGCATCGTGAAATGATACTAGGGAACGAAGTAACTTCTCGTGTGCTGTCTAGATTGGACAAGTTAGATGTAAAGCGCAAGCCGCGAGGGGAGAGATAGCCCGAGAAGCTAATGCCTAGGGTAACGCCTATGGATATGATGGGGTGTTCCTCATCCAGCTGACGCGGGTTGGTTAAAGTAGGAAATCTTGGGTAAGAGTATCTCTAAGACGCCGGAGGCCTCTCGAAGGTTGGATGACTGGTAAAACAGACTTGGAAATGGTAATACTAAAGGTTATCTGGCAGCGCCGCTTACCAACCAGGAAAGGAGTGAAATCGCATGAGATGAGGGACAAGTGGAGCAATTTGTAGTAATCCTAGTAGTGACAATGCCCTACTTGCCAGTAGCCGGATGCGGTGAAAGTCGCACGTCCGGTTCCGAATGGGAGAGTTAGGGGGTGACCCCTAGCTCGACCCCGACTAGTATAACAGAGCGCATGAGATTGGCGCGCTCAGGCAAGGCTCGTGCAAAGCTCGTAGCGTAACACGCTCACGCTGCGAGCGCTTATAGTTAGCAGCCAGGGCTAGCCATCCACTGCTTTTTTCTAGCTTAGTGGACTTGCCTCACAAAAAGCAAGTAATATACCGGATTTGCCGCTCTCAAGTAAGACGAGCGCCTGCTATGGCAATAATACGGAACGAGGGAGATGATGAGAGATTACTGCCAAATCCCCCGCTCGTACTGAGGATTACCCCAAATATTGGAGATGTGTAAGTTTTTGGGCAACAAGAGCGCAACTCCAGATAAGTAGGATGCGTATTTTGCCAGAAGACGAGATCGCCTCTGGACTGGGATGGTGCCCACCAGTGACCAGGACCAGGCCCACCAGTGACAACTAACAACTGACAACTGATAACTTGACAAAGAGCAGGAGAGATGAGTTATTATATACAGATTAACCTAGCCCGAACGATAGTGGTCGATTTTGAGTGGGAAAACTAGAGGACAGGCTGGTCGCTATACTGGGTCGGGCCTAGCTCGGGGCGGTATAAATCTGGGTTGGTATCTACACGCACATGGCTACAGGGCGAGGTCATACAAGTTGCGCCTGCGCGATCGGAGAGTTGGAGTTAAAGCTAATGGATGCTCCTGTTCCAGGTCCAAGAGTAATTACCAGAACTAGCTTGGCTCGCCAGCTGCGAAGCTTACAGGGGGACGTATTACGCATGGGATCCCTGGTAGAAAAGTCCTGCTGGCTGGCCCGTAAAGCTATATACGATTGGGATTTGGCAGCGGCCAAAGAGATCGCGGTGCAAGATAAACAGATCGATCGATTTTACCGACAAATTGAACTAAACTGCGTCAGCACGATGGCACTCCAGGCACCGGTGACCCAAGACTTGCGGTTAATCAGTGCTCTGATGCAGCTAGTACGAGACCTGGAGCGAATAGGTGATTATGCTAAGGATTTAGGCGAAATCGCGTTTAAACTGTTTGCTTATCCGCCTCATGAGTGCATGGGAAAAATTCAGGTGATGTTAGACAGAACTCAAGCTATGCTGGCAATGAGTTTAAGGGCCCTGTCGGACTTGGATGCCCAGGCGGGTCTAGAAGTTAAGGTGAAAGATGATCAGGTAGATTCAGACTACCTGATCATCTATAACGAACTGGCCAATCAAAAGGATCTTCAGGGGGTGGTGGAACAGACTATGCTACTGGTGTTAGTCATCCGTCACTTGGAACGCATGGCAGACCATGCTACTAATATTGGACAACGAGTGGCTTACATTGTCACAGGTCAGCGCTATTGACCTCTTGGTTGTCCTGTTCCCTATAGGTGTGAATTGACATCGATACCAACTGGACTAGGTGGGAAAAACAGCAAAGGGTTTTGCCATGCTGGACATCGGTGCCGCCCCGCATTGTATCATCAATGTCTCCTGTGTGCCGTCCATGTCCCCTGGGACAAGAGCAAGGAGCAGAGATATCGAATCATCGACTTTCAAAAGATGGTGACACACAACCTACGGAAGTGGCCATGATGTCTGGAGACGTGATGATCTGGCGATATCACTTGACACAGGGTGAGATCCTATCGTCTCACCCCTGTCAAGTGATATGGGATTGACAATTGTTCAAGGAGAGGAATCATCGCTACATGGAATTTTCAATCGCAACACTGCTAGGGAATTTTGAAGATGAAAAATTGGTAGCGCCTAAGGTTTTGGAGAAAAAACTGGGTGCTACGGAAAATGGAAGTCTGCGCAAACTCCAAATTGCCTTAGACGCCCTAGAAAGAATTGGGATTTTAGTCAAAGACCGTGGCAGATATAGAAGGGTCTATGACAAGCAATCCTTCGTTGAAGGCAAACTCCGCTGTTCGAGCAAGGGTTTTTGCTTTGCTATCCAAGATGCCGAAGATACTGAGGATATCTATATCCGAGAAAGCAATCTCTCTACGGCATGGAACGGCGATCGGGTATTGGTGAAGATCCTCAAAGAAGGCAGTCGCAGACGCTCTCCAGAAGGAGAAGTACAGCTGATTCTAGACCGAGCAATTACTTCGGTACTAGGACGGGTGAAGCGTGCGAACGGGGATTACAAAGCCGTGCCTCTGGATGACCGGCTGCTGTTTGAACTGGACATTAAATCACAGGAGGCTCAAAACCTGGAAGAAGCGGTGGATCACCTGGTACATGTGGAAATCCTCCGCTATTCTCTCGGTCAGCATCCTCCCATAGGCAGAGTTACCCAAGTCCTGGGTAGCAATGCTGAAGAAGCGGCTGATACGGAAATCGTCCGCTGCAAACATAACTTGCCCAAAGAGTTTCCCCCTGAGGTCTTAGCTGCTGCGGCTCAGGAGATGTCCCCGCCGGTATCGGAGGCAAAACGGCGGGATTTGCGCCAGATGCTGACAATTACGATCAAACCAGGCGCCTCGAAGGACAGTCGCCCTGAGACCTTAGATGACGCGCTCAGCCTGGATCGAACTGAAGCGGGATATTGGCGCGTGGGGGTTCATATTGCCGATGTGGCTGAGTATGTCCTACCAGATGAGCCGATCGACCAGGAAGCTTCAAAGCGAGGGGCCTCGGTCTATTTGGGCGAAAAGGTGCTGCCGATGCTACCAGAGGCGGTGGCTGCTCGATGCTGCTTGGTGCCAGAAGCAGATAGATTAGCTGTCTCTGTATTATTGACCCTCGACAGTGAAGGGCAGTTGATTGAGTTTGAGTTTCAACCGACAATCGTGCGAGTTAATTATCAATTGTCTTATCAGCAGGTAAGAGAAATTATTAATAAAGAGACCAAATCATTTCCGAGAAAGGTAGCTGAAACTTTGTCCGAACTGTTGCTATTGACTCAGGGATTGAGAGAACAGCGCCTGAAGAGGGGTTCCTTTGATTTGAATTTGCCAGACAAAAAATTTCACTACGATGATGAGGGCACCTTGGGGGCTTTGGTAGTCTCGCCCCAACTGCCAGAGAGATCGATCGTAACGGAGTTGATGATTCTGGCAAACCAGGTGGTGGCAACCCATTTGCAGGCCCTATCTTTGCCGTTAATTTACCGCGTACATCCGACCCCTCATATGGAAGAGGTGCAGGAGTTAATTAAGTTGGCGGGTAATTTGGAGATTGAACTGGAACTGGCAGAAGAAGATGTGGTGACGCCGGCGGATTATAAAGCTTTCACCGGGGTGTTTGCCCAGTCATCGGCCCAGAAGGTACTCACCAATATCTTGATATCTACCTTGAAGCCAGCTGCTTACAGCACTACCCCTAAACCTCACTTTGGACTGGCCCTGGACGAGGCATACACTCACTTTACCTCTCCTCTACAGCGTTACGGCGATCTGCTGGTTCACCGGATATTGCATGCGGTGTTCGAACAGGGACGCGATCGCCGTACCAGTCGTGCTAAAGAAAGTTTTAACCTGCGCCACAGCAGTTGCCACAATCAAATCAACTGGAAGGTTCTCCCCCCAAACATCCTTCAGGACTTCGAGGATCACTTTACCTCAGTTGCTGCTCACTTGAGTGAGAAAGAAAGGATCGCCCAAGAAGCCCAAGAGGACTTGGACGGACTGCAAAAAGCGGAATTTATGAAGGCACATACAGGGGAGATATTCAGTGGGGTGATTACTGGGGTCCAGTCCTACGGTTTCTTTGTGGAGCTGGAAGATGTATTGGTAGAAGGACTGGTACATGTAAGCTCCCTGAAAGATGACTGGTATGAATATCGCTCCCGACAGCAAATGCTGGTGGGTCGCAAAAACCGCAATCAATACCGACTGGGCTCACGGGTGGAGGTGCAGGTGAAAAGCGTTGACTATTACCGCCAGCAAATTGACCTGATTGCTGTTAGCGGGGGTAGCGTTGGCACGGAATGGGAGGATGACCCAGACGACCTTGAACCCGATGAATATAAAGATTAGGGGGAGCATGTGAGTTCGTAGGGCGGGCGACAAGAGCTGCCAGTCAGTTGTTAGAGCGTCGGTCTATTAATAATACTTGACAAATTAAAACATCTGTGAATCAACGAAAAATCAACATATTCTCGCCTCCCCCTCTCCCTGGACCCCTCATGATTTTACCCAAAATTTGTTGTACTGGACCGATGCTTTAGCTGTTAGCGCCATCCCCGTCGGTAGGTGATTTTGTCTGAGAGCAAAAATAAGGACGAGACTTATCTGGACATGCTCCCCCGTTCCCAGGCAGAGCCGTGGGAACGAGGGGGAGGACAAGGCCAAAGGAAAAATGGAAAATCAAGTGAGACAGACTCTGGTTATGGGAGTATCGGGGTCATCGGGTTTAATCTATGCGGTGCGGGCGCTCAAATTTTTGCTCTGGGCAGATTACACTATTGACCTAGTTGCCTCGAAGGCAGTTTATATGGTCTGGCAGGCAGAGCAAAATATCCGCATGCCAGCGGAGCCAGTACAGCAGTCGGAGTTCTGGCGGCTGCAAGCTGGGGTAGAAACTGCCGGGAAACTGCGCTGTCACCCCTGGCAAGATATTGGTGCCAATATTGCCAGTGGTTCCTTCCGCACCCGAGGGATGATTATCATCCCTTGCAGTATGGGTACGGTGGCCAAATTGGCAGCAGGCTTGAGTTCGGATCTGCTCTTAAGGGCCGCTGATGTCCAGATCAAAGAAGGTCGGAAATTGGCGATCGTCCCCCGGGAGACTCCCTTAAGTCTGATTCACTTGCGGAATCTGACGGCTTTGGCTCAAGCAGGTGTTAAAATTGTTCCAGCAATTCCTGCTTGGTACCACAAGCCGCAGACGATCGAGGATCTGGTAGATTTTGTGGTGGCTCGTGCTTTGGACCAACTGGATATTGATTGTGTGCCGATTAACCGCTGGGAAGGTCACGCTTAAAGTTATGCCTGCCATTAGCCTTGTTTTACTGCTAGTCATTGGCGGAGGGCTGACTCTGTTTGCTTTGCAAAACTGGTCGCCTTCTTTGTCCCTGGTGTTTTTAGGATTGCCAACTCCTCCCTTGCCCCTGGCTGTCTGGATATTGCTGGGCCTGGCTGCCGGAGTGATGACTGGGTTGTCGATCGCGGCCTTGTTTAGGTGGTACAGTTATCTAGAGGCACGCCCACGCTACGAGGGAGGGTCTGCTTATCCTGCGGGTTCTTGGCCTCCTCAAGAGTCGAAAGGTAGCGAAACGGATTTTATTCGACGTAGTAAAACCACTTACAATGCCCACCAGCGACGGGACGGTTTTGATACCATAGGCGATCGCACCCAAAAAGCGGCAGTCCCGACTAAAGGCGATCGCTGCGCGAAAAATCGCACCCCCTCTTCAGCAGCATCGAATAATGATGATTGGGAACAGGAAAACAAGATATCTGAGGATTGGGATGATGCTGTAACGTCCGCAAGCACGGAGCAGAAAAAGGGCGATAAGGCTAAAGCAGGTCAGGAGGAAGGGAAAGATTCATTCTACTCCTATGGCTTCCAGGATAAGGGGAATTCGGGGAAAACTGAGGATGTCTACGAAGCGAATTATCGGGTGATAATTCCTCCGGTTCGCGAGGAGAGTGACGCAGAGGAAAATGATGAAGATTGGGGATTAGATGAAGATGAAACTTAATGAGATGATTGGTTTTCAACAGAAAAAAGATGATCAATGAACAATTTAAGAGGAATTAGTATTTATATAATCGGGATGATGGGTGCAGGGAAAACGACGGTGGGGGAATTATTGGCAAAGGAACTGGAATATCGTTTTTTTGATACGGATGTGCTGATTGAACGAGTCAAAGGAAAAGCGATCGGGGAAATATTCAAAACGGAAGGAGAAGCAGGATTTCGGGAGATAGAAAGTCAGGTGTTGGGCTCGCTGTCAGCCTATCTGCAATCAGTGGTGGCTACGGGTGGAGGGATAGTATTGCGGCAGAAAAATTGGAGTTACCTGCACCACGGCATCGTTGTCTGGCTAGATTTACCGGTAGAACAATTATATAAGCGTTTGCAAGGAGATACGACCCGCCCTCTGTTACAAGAATGCGATGTCTCCCGGACGCACGGCGAAAACCCGGGAGACATCGCAGACCCCTTGGAAAAACTGCGATCGCTCCTGTCCGACCGGCAACCCCTGTACAGTCAAGCGGATTTACACATTACTATGACAGGAGAAGAAACCCCTGAAGGAGTAGCAAGGCGCGTGCTAGAGGAAATTCCGACTATTATCAAACCAGAAGTAAAGAATCGGGAATTTAACTAAATTAACAATTTATTTGTGTGAGTAAATAATACCCATTAGACATATGCTCAAAGAAAATGAAGATTTGCAGCTTGAAGTTAGTGCGCGGGTGCGAGTGCTGAGTGAAGCGCTGCCCTATATGCAACAGTTTGCGGGTCGGACTGTGGTGGTCAAGTACGGGGGGGCGGCGATGAAAGATAGCACTCTCAAAGATAAGGTGATGCGGGATATTGTATTTTTGTCCTGCGTTGGCGTGCGTCCGGTGTTGGTGCATGGTGGCGGTCCGGAAATTAATACCTGGCTGGGTAAACTAGGCATTGAACCACAATTTAAGAATGGTCTGCGGGTGACGGATGCGGACACGATGGAAGTTGTGGAAATGGTCCTGGTGGGGCGGGTGAATAAAGAAATTGTCTCTCTGATTAATACGGCTGGGGGAAAGGCGATCGGGCTGTGCGGTAAAGATGGTAATTTGATCTGCGCTCGCCCGCAAGGTGCTGAAGGTATTGGTTTTGTCGGGGAAGTCAGCAGCGTGGATACCCAAATTTTGCAGTCCCTGGTCAACAGTGGCTATATTCCCGTAGTCTCAAGTGTGGCAGCAGATGAAACGGGACAGGCTTATAATATCAATGCTGACACGGTGGCCGGGGAGTTAGCAGCGGCCCTGGGGGCGGAAAAGCTGATTTTGCTGACGGATACTGCTGGAATTTTGCAGGACTATAAAGACCCATCAACCCTGATCTATAAATTAGACATTCAACAGGCGCGAAGTCTGATAGAAAAAGGGGTGGTGGCTGGTGGGATGATTCCTAAGGTGAATTGCTGCGTGCGGAGTCTGGCTCAAGGTGTGCGGGCTGCTCACATTATCGATGGTCGCATGCCCCACGCTCTGTTGCTGGAAATCTTTACTGACTCTGGGATCGGCTCGATGATCGTTGCCTCGGAATTCATGAGTTAATAGCGTAGGACGGGCGGATCGCCTGTCAGCGTAGGACGGGCGGATCGCCTGTCAGGGAGAAGCGTAGGGTGAAGACAGAAAGTTTAGAGATTGTCAAGGATAACTACGAGGCGGGCAAAAATGCCTTTGAGCGCGGTCAGTACAGCGCCTCAGTTGAGTATTTGGAAAAAGCGAGTGGCCTAGTTAATCCCAATTCTCAACTGGGAGGAGATGTGCTTCTGTGGCTGGCGATCGCCTATGAGGCTGCCAGTAAGCAAGCAGAGGCGCGGGCGGTTTGTCAGCAGTTGCAATCTCATCCCAGTCTGGAAGCCCGCAAAGAAGGTAAGCGCTTACTCTATATTCTGGAAGCACCCCAGCTAAAGAGACCGGAAGCATGGATGAGCAAAATCCCGGATTTAGGCTCAATGTCGGAAAGTGAGGTAAAATATCGGCGGGGTGCTGGTGTTGCTAAAAGCGGCACATCCCAGGGGCGGGTTGAACCGGAAGCAGATTTAACTCAGGTAAATAGGGAAGATAATCGATTTATCTGGGTGGCTCTGATTGTAGCAAGTCTGACAATCTGCGGTTTTATTTTGCTAAGTTAGTAGGAAGGGAAAAGGTAATGATCGTGCAGAGGCAAAAGTCAGTTATCCGTTTTCTGGTCCCGGTTTATATTTTACTTTTGACAATGCTGACAGGCTGCGTCGAATATGACATTGGGGTCCAGATGAATAGTCAGACTCATGGGGAAATAGTACAGCAGATTCAGCTGAAAGATCAGCTAAATCTTTTTAGTCGGGCGACGCTGCAAACATGGTTAGATAGCATTGACGAACGGGTGCGCCAGTTGGAAGGCAAAACAGAGATGCTTTCTGACCAGGCTATGAATGTGATTATTCCTTTTAATAATGGGGCGGAATTGGCTGTGAAGTTCAACAGTTTTTTTAATCCCTATGAGCGGCCAGCTAATTATAATAATAATGAGGCGGATTTATCTTTACTTTCATCAAATTTGGAGGTAGCCCAAAATAATTTTATCTTGGCGCTCCGCAATCACTTGCAACTAGATTTGGATTTGCGATCGCTCGCTGTGGTCTCAGCTGATGACGAAGTATTGCTGAGTCCGGATAGGTTTTTGGCTCTGAAATTTGGCCTGACTACTCCTTGGGGGGCAAAAATAATTGGCGATGATACCCGGAGATCGGGAAATCAGCTAGTCTGGACACTGGAACAGGGTAAACTAAATCATATTGAAGCGATATTCTGGGTTCCCAGTCCGATCGGAATTGGTGCTTTGATAATTATTATGTTGGTAGCAGGGGGAACATATTTGAAAGAGGGAAAGGTGAAGAGTTGAGAATAGAGAATAGAGAATAGAGAATAGAAAATGGAATCATTAAAAGGACGAGATTTATTGAGTTTGGCAGACCTAAGTGCTAGGGAATTGAACTCACTGTTAGAACTGGCGGCGCAACTGAAAAAGGGTAAGGTAAAATGGCGCTGCAATAAGGTGCTGGGACTGTTATTTTCTAAAGCTTCTACCCGGACTCGGGTGAGTTTGACTCTGGCAATGTATCAATTAGGAGGTCAGGTAATTGACCTGCTTCCTAATGTAACCCAAGTTAGTCGGGGAGAACCGCTGATCGATACAGCAAGGGTTTTAGAGCGATATCTAAATGTTTTGGCAATTAGAACTTTTGAGCAGCAAGATTTAGAAACTTTTGCTGAATATGCTAAGATTCCAGTGATTAATGCGCTGACAGATAGAGAGCATCCTTGTCAGATATTGGCTGATTTATTGACGATCAAAGAATGCTTTTGCAATCTGGAAGGTAGGACTTTAACTTATGTGGGAGATGGAAATAATGTGGCGCACTCATTACTGTTAGGTTGTGTACTGGCGGGGATGAATGTGAGAGTGGCGACGCCGCCGAAGTTTGAGCCGAATGGTGAAATTGTGGCCCAGGCGCGTCAAATGGCGGCGGGACGCACGGAAGTGATGATAACCACAGACCCAGTGGCAGCAGTAACGGGCAGTCAGGTGGTTTATACTGATGTTTGGGCTAGTATGGGACAGGAAGCTTCTGCGGGCGATCGTTTGCCAGTTTTTCAGCCTTATCAGGTGAATAAAGCACTGTTAGCTAAAACGGATCCAAAGGCGATCGTGCTCCATTGTTTGCCAGCCCATCGGGGAGAAGAAATTACTGATGAGGTGATGGAAGGTTCTCAATCACGAATATGGGACCAGGCCGAAAATCGATTGCACGCCCAAAAGGCTTTACTGGCAAGTATTCTGGGGAATGAATTGAGCAATTGAGAATTGAGAATTGAGAATTGAGAATTGAGAATTGAGTTTAGTAAGTTGGGTTTCGTGCCTCAACCCAACCTACAGTTACTGAAATTTATATTATGGGCATTAAACCGGAGATGGGCAGGCGATCCGCCCGCCCTACGCAAAAAATAACTGACAAATAATGAGTGAAGTCCTGCTTTCTGTGGAAAATCTTCGAGTCGCTTATCCCCAACTTCACGGAACACCTAGTTGGGCGGTGGATGATGTCTCTTTCACTCTCAAACCTGGAGAAAGATTGGGTTTGGTGGGAGAATCGGGTTGTGGTAAGTCTACTCTGGGACGTGCGGTGATGCGACTTTTACCAACTGGTTCTCGCCTGGAAGGACGGGTAACTTTTGCGGGGGAGTCGGTATTTGATCTTTCTCCAACACAGTTGCGCCGCTTTCGTGGAGAAGCAGTGGCGCTGGTGTTTCAAGACCCGATGACTCGTCTGGATCCTTTGATGACCATCGGGGACCATTGTCTGGAAACTCTGCGATCGCACGAACCCCAACTTTCGCGCCGTCAAGCAAAGCAAAGAGCAATTTCTACTTTGTCGGCGGTGAACATTCCTGCCGATCGGTGGGGACAGTATCCTCACGAGTTTAGTGGTGGCATGCAACAGCGGGTGGCGATCGCTCTCGCATTGGTGCTGAAGCCAAAACTAATTGTTGCCGACGAACCCACTACTAGCTTGGATGTGACGGTAGCGGCACAAATTCTCCAGGAACTGACGCGCCTCTGTCAAGAACGGGAAATGGCGCTGCTGTTAATTTCCCACGATCTGGCAACGATCGGAGAGTATTGCGATCGAATTGCGGTGATGTATGCCGGTCAGATCGTGGAAATGGGCGCTACTCAACAAGTGCTGCAACATCCCGAACATGAGTATACCCGATCGCTCTTGGCAACTGCACTCCACATTCAAGCCGTCTCCGATAGAATCTCAGAAGTCAAAACTGACAATTCGCCCCTACTGCGGGTTACCGACTTACAGCAGCATTATACCTTGGAGGGCAATTTTGTCGAACAGCTGTTTCGCAAAAACACTCCTGTAATTAAAGCAGTGGATGGAGTCAGCTTAGAATTATATCCTGGGGAGATTCTGGGATTAGTCGGAGAATCTGGTTGCGGCAAAAGTACCCTTTCTCGCAGCATTTTACAGCTTGTTCGCCCCACAGGTGGCAAGGTCGAGTTTCTTGGAGTTAATTTAACGAAAGCTTCACCTCGCAGACTGCGAGGGTGGCGCAGACAAATGCAAATGGTATTTCAAGACCCCCATGCTTGTCTAAATCCCTTGATGACCGTGGGACAAAGTATAGCAGACCCACTGTTTATCCACAAGTTGGCTACCCCTGCTGAGGCCAAAGCACGAGTAATATCCATGTTAGAAAGAGTCGGGTTAACTCCAACTGCTGATTATTATCATAGATATCCCGGTGAGTTGTCTGGAGGACAGCAGCAACGAGTCGCGATCGCCCGGGCTTTAATTACCCGTCCGCAACTGCTGATCTGCGACGAACCTGTCAGCATGCTAGATGCCAGCGTCCAGTCCCAAGTCCTAGATTTAATGTTAGAACTAAAACGGGATTTTGACCTCACTTATCTGTTTATTACTCACAACCTCTGGGTGGCCAGGTTTCTGTGCGATCGCATTGCCGTGATGAACCAAGGTAAGATTGTCGAACTCGGTTCCACTCATGATATCTTTACCAACCCTCAGCACCCTTACACTCAAACTCTGTTGCAAGCTGCTCCTTTACTTGCGAATTGTTAATTGTTGATTGTTGATTGTTAATCGTGCAACACGACATGCTCATTCATCTCTGTGGTTTGTTAGATGATGGAGGCTTTGCCAGTCCCTTGAATGTAAAGGATGAAGATTGGCAACCAATCAGACTCCATCTGATTCAAGTTAATGATGATGATAATTTTGTAGCATATATTGATGCGCTCCATGAATACGCAGATGAGCCCTCCCAAACCTGCCCAAGGAAACTGGCTTCAAGTAGCCTTCAGTCAGGGTTGGTGGAGACATAGTTTGGGTGCATCCCATTTTTGTAATTTTGCGTAGCGTTAGGGGCGAGCCCGCTGAATTTTATTCCTCTTCGTCGTATCGGTGAGGTTGGGGGAAGGGAACAGGGAACAGGGAACAGGGAACTTTTAACAGGGAAACAGGAGAACAGGGGCTCCCGGGACGGCGGGGGCGGTGGGGGGATCGCTAGCGAGCAGAATAACATCAATTGATGCCTTATTTTTGATACTCCCCCAAAGCTTGGATGCGCCCCTTCGGCCCCGACAGCTTTTGCAGGACAACCCCACCATAGCTAGTCGCAACTCTGGCTAACGTCGGTTGGGGGTTGGGAGTGTTGACCTATAATAAATTGATTTCGACCTATAATAAATCGATTATAATATATAATAAACTTAGTATAAATATGACTAAATTAATTATAACATATAATCGATTTATTCATATTTATACTAAGTTTATTCATATCCATACTAAGTCTATTCTGACATATAATAGATTCTTATCCGAACAGATAAGGGAGACTCAGACTTAAAGTCGGGACAACCCGTTCCGAGCTAGGCTTCTAGCCCACAGGGACGTGCTTGCCGCTCGCGCGAGCGCCTCAATGTCACGCTTTTACGTTGGTAGCCCATTTTTCTCTTTTTTTTTTCCAAGTCACCTTGTCTCTCTTGTCTTCCAAGTCACCTTGTCTCCCTTGTCTGGTCACTGCCTCTTTGTAAAAAACCTACCCTTGTAAGCCTCCCCCTCCCCCCACACCGGAGGAAGCTCCCACACCTCCCACACTCCCCTCCCCCAATCTCCGGATACGCCCCTTCGCCAGGGTTAAGATAGCCCGCCCCGTAACGGGTTTCAGAGCAAAAATGAGATGCTCCAATTAGCAATTAGCAATTAACCATTCTCAATTTTTAACAAAGGGTTGTCAGAGTGGGAAGAGATAGAGTATAATGGAGGGAGAGGGAGGAAGAAGACTCCCCCAGGCCAGAGCAGCGATCGCCCGCAAGCAACCCGATATTATCCTCTTGGATCTAGGCTTTCCCGAACAGGCAAAAAACGGGTTTCAACTGTTAGCGGAACAGACTCAATCCCCCGTGCCTGTGTTAGTATTTACTGATCGAGAGAGCTTGATTGACCGGGTAAAAGTGGCTCGTTTGGGAGCACGGGGCTTTCTCCAGAAACCTATATCTACAGCGCAAATTATGGAGGCGATCGCTCAAGTTATGGAAAAAACGGACCCGACCGTGGCCAAGCTGCTGATTGTAGACGATGACCCTCAGATGCTAGACCTGCTGCGCGCAGTATTAGAACCTTGGGGATTTACAATCACCCTGCCAAACGACGCCAAGCAGTTCTGGAATACCCTAGAACAATCGGCTCCCGATTTGCTGATTTTAAATGTAGAAATGCCAGAGTTTAGCGGGATAGACCTGTGCGTGCGATTCGTTTAGCGTAAACCTACTTGACACGTGTCAAGAAAGGGAGACCGCTACCAGGGTTCCATTAGCCCCGAGAACTTACAGGTGATGGTGGTGAAAGTCCACTCCTTCAGGTGCAGAAGTGAAAGCACTATCCCTACGGTAGAAATGGCATCAATCCGTAAAGCGGGATAGAAAGGCGCTATAACTGGCAGCCCAAAACCGGTCAACGCCGATTTTTCGCGCAGCGTGCAAGTAACATGATGAGCGAAAGCAAAGGTTTGCAGCGTCGTCACTATCAACCAGTGTAATAAGGCTGACACACTGGCCCAAAAGGGAAAGGATACTGGTCATTGGCGGATGTACAGCCGACCAATAAGCACTGACAACAAACCCGGCGTATAGAACCCATCTAAAGTTACGACCAATCATCTGTAGGAACGAAGTAAACCGGTTGTAGACTCTCCATCACCGGTCGATAGATGGAGTAGCCACCACAGGCGCAACATCTGCTTTCATCTGGCAGGTCACAACTGGGAAAGATTAAGTAGAGAAGCAAATGGCCACCGGTAATAGGTGGTATAGGCTGACGCCCTCATGGTTTCGTCAATTGTGAAGTTGTAAGTAGCAGTGAATATGTCACGGAACATCGTCGATAGACAAGTGTATGACTGGAAGGCCGTCCCTTGGCGAAAGCTAGAAAGGGTAGTTTTTAAGCTGCAAAAACGAATTTACAGAGCGGCACAGGAAGGCAACTTGCAGTTAGTTCGCAAGCTCCAAGGGTTACTGAATAGGTCATGGTCCGCCAAGATGATAGCGGTTCGGCAGGTAACACAACAGAACCAGGGAAAGAAGACAGCTGGTGTGGATGGTGTAACAGCACTAACCCCAAAACAACGACAAGAACTGGTAGGTCAACTCAAAGTCACCAGAGAAGCAAAGGCAAAACCCACACGTCGAGTGTGGATACCCAAGCCAGGAAGGGACGAAAAGCGGCCACTAGTAAGACCGACGATACACGACCGCGCACTTCAGAGATTGGTCAAACAGTCGCTAGAGCCCGAATGGGAAGCGTACATGGAAGCCAACTCCTACGGATTCAGACGCCCGAGAGGATGCCACGATGCGATCGAAGCGATATTCAATAGCATCAGATACAAACCCAAGTGGGTTCTAGACGCCGATATTGCCAAATGTTTCGACAAAATTGACCACTCAGCACTCCTAGAGAAATTGAATACAACATCACCAATCCGTAGACAGATACGGGCATGGTTAAAAGCCGGAGTGATGGACCAGGGAATATGGCAGGACACAGAAGCCGGAACTCCTCAAGGTGGGGTAATATCACCACTGCTGGCCAATATAGCCCTACATGGGTTGGAAAAGGTAGTGATGAGTCTTGCCCACACAAAGAGTGAGAAAAGTAAACTAACAATAGTCAGATACGCCGACGATTTTGTGGTAATGCACGATGACCGGTCAATGATTGAGCGGGTACAAGGAGTAATTGAGGAGTGGTTAAGAGGGATAGGACTAGAGTTGAAAGCCGAGAAAACCCAAATATCTCACACGCTAGAAGGAGAAAACTCAGGATTTGATTTCTTAGGGTTCAACATCCGACAATATGCAGTAGGGAAACACAGAAGCGGTAAACTCACCAACGGAACCCCCCTAGGATTCAAAACCCTAATCAAACCTAGCGATAAATCCATTAGGAATCATAAAGAGCAACTATCACAGATAGTTCGCCGCCATAAATCGACACCACAAACAGCCTTGATAGCCAAACTAAACCCAATGATCAGGGGGTGGAGCAACTACTTCAAGACGGTGGTAAGTAAGTTTCCTTACACCGACATGGACAAATACCTATGGGAGCTGCTATGGCAATGGGCAAAAAGAAGGCATCCCAACAAAACGGGCAAATGGATTGCCAGTAAATATTGGGCCATAACCGGGAAAGACCGGTGGAGGTTCACGGGCAAATCAAAAGAAAATGGAGAAATAAAGCTAAACCGGCACTCTGAAACTGAGATAATCAGACACACAAAGGTAAAAGGGACAGCTAGCCCGTTTGACGGTAACCTAGTCTACTGGAGCCAGAGATTAAGAAAGAGCCCGGACGTAAGCACGAGAGTGATTAACCTACTCAAGAGGCAGGAGGGCAAGTGCCAGCATTGCGGACTAACGTTTAAGAACGGCGACAAATGGGAAGTGGACCACATTCTGCCAACCTCACTGGGAGGAAAGGACTGGTACTCCAACCTACAGTTGCTACACGATTACTGCCATGATTATAAGTCTGCCAGAGATGGCAGCAAAGGCCGTATCCATGACAAGGATGACGAAACTGAGGAGCCGGATGAGGTGAAAGTCTCACGTCCGGTTTTGAAGACGAGTCGGTACGGTGACGTACTGGCTTAGTTTAATAAAGTAGTGCGCAATGACCCACATTGGAATGATTTGCCCGTGCTGTTTTTCTCAGCTCACACCGATGCCGAAACATTGCATCAGGTGTTTGCAGCTGGCGCCGATGACTACGTGCAAAAGCCAATTGTCCCACCAGAACTAATCGCCCGGGTTATGAATCGACTGGAACGCAATCTCATGGGGCGCAAACTGTCGGAAACTGATGGGCTAACTGGTATTAAAAACCGGCGGAAATCGGGACAGGAACTCACCCGCATGCTACATCTGGCAGAACGGCACAAACAGCCTTTCTGTTTGATGCTATTGGATTTAGATAAGTTCAAACAAGTCAATGACCAGCACGGTCACGATGCAGGCGATCGAGTGTTGAGTCTTGTGGGAGAACTCCTGAAGCAAAACTTTCGCAGTGAAGATGTGGTGGGTCGCTGGGGCGGCGAGGAGTTTGTCGTTGGTCTCTACGGGACGACCAAAGATCGGGGCGTGGCACGACTGACAGCATTTCTGGAAAACCTGCGTCAGCACACATTTACCGATGCCGATCATCACGAGTTTCATGTCACCTTCAGTGCGGGGGTGGCCGAGTATCCCCAGGATGGGACTGACCTGCAAGCACTCTATCGGGCCGCTGATACCATCCTCTACCAAGCCAAGGCAGCAGGTCGAAATCGGGTATTACCCGTGCAATAATTTGGTAAAATCAATATTAAATCGATCCAGGACTGATAAATGAAATGACATCCCCAGAACCACCGGTACGTACCTCCAATGCCGATGAGGATGGCAATGCATCGCCATCTACTTACGGTTAGTCCAGAGACTTGCATCAAAGCGGCGATCGCCCTAATGAGTCAAGCACAAAGCAGTTGTGTCTTGATTGTAGAGGGATCGAGTCTGACTGGTATCTTTACAGAACGAGATTTGGTCAGATTAATTGCCTCGGGTACCTTGACAGAAGAGGCGACCGTTGATGGGGTGATGACCAGAGAACCGATCGCCTTGAGAGTTGATTGCTATGGCAATGAGCAATTACAAAAAGGTTTTAATCCCAGGAAAGTTAGAAATAATCGATCAATTTAGGAGGAGTGAAGATGAATAATTACCCTTGCTGCTCTGATACAATGTTACGTCACATTCGCCATCACGAAATCTATTGGTATTGTCCTTCCTGTAGGCAGGAAATGCCAAATTTCACAACATTGATTAGTAAGTCAAGCTTGTTAAGCAACATCGAGCTTGAGAAAAAACAGTCAACCATGGTATAACTCTGGGATTTAAGTGCAAGTCCTGAACGGATTACGGATGACATTTGATGACAAAAAAACATTAACAAAATAAAATGACAAAGCAATCATTACCTGAGGAGAAGACTGAGAAAAATCTCTGCTGTTATGTGAATGGAAGGAGGCAGTGCGATTCGTTCCGACATAAGCCAGTAGGTGAAAGTCGGGTCTGGCTCTATCAGCCAGATAACTCTGGTTATCATGGGGGTTAAATTCCCTTTCCCCAGGTACGGGGGTCGAGGGTACTACCGGTCGGAGGTGCTACGGAGCCACATCGCCGTGGTGCCTCCCGAGGACTTAAATGTAGGATAACTGGCAGCCTAAGCCGGTGACGCCGCTAGGAAAGATGCTAATGGTTAGAACAAGCGAACCTATGTAAACCTCGTTAACCAGAACCAGCGGAAGAAGGCTTATGCGCTTGCCCAAAAAGGGAAATGGTAGTTAGTATTAGCTCTTGCCTCTGGCTAATAACGTACTCAAAGAACTCCCGGGGTATAGTAGGAACCTAAAAGCATCGTGAAATGATACTAGGGAACGAAGTAACCTCTCGTGAGCTGTCCCCATTTGGACAAGTTAGATGTAAAGCGCAAGCCACGAAGAAGAAGGATGTCCTAAGAAGCTAACGCCCAGGGTAATGCCTGTGGATATGCAGACGTAGGACGGATATGGTAAGACACCCTTGGGAAAAGTAACCTTAATGTCACAGAACTAGGGAGAAATTCCGAAAGTACGAATTTTGGATTCAAATCTTAGCCAGGTAAAGTTCAGAGCCCTTACGAAAAGCGGAAAGCAGAATGGGGAAGATGTTAGTAAAGAGCGGCGAGTATGGTTTGCTGAACTATCCTCCGCGAACCTTCCGCAGCTCAGTACTTAAACGGTCCAATAGGATTGACCATAAGGGGTAAAATTTCAAAGGGTAAGGGACAACGGGGGTAACCCCCAGTAATCCTACTGATGACAACAGCTTACCAACCAGTAGCCGTGTGCGGTTCCAGTCGCTCTTCAGGTTTCGCTCTTGGAGGGTTGGGGAGTGATTCCCAGCTCGACCCCGACCATTGCTGGTGCTTCGGATCGCCAATATTCCCAATTGGTATTTTGAGCGAGTGGTTTTTCCCAAAGAGCGCTTATTGTTTGCAGCACCGCCAACAGCTAAGCTAGAAATTCATCAGCACAACCATGATGGGACAACTCTATCAGATATTATTCCCTGCAAGTACTTGCGTGTTGATGAAGTCAGCCATAATAATAGAGCAATCGAGTTATGCAGTTCTCCTGGTTAGGAGCGGGTTGGCGATCGCCAACCCGCTTAAAAATTACCTGATAGTAAAAAAGAGGAGGTAAAAGAAGCATGTTCCATGAATTTGAAGGGGCTAAAGTCACGGCTTTTCAAATCAAGAAATGTCAGCCCCAGGAGTTGACAATTGTAGCCGATCGCGACAGCGCGGCGCCAGCCGTAGAATTGCTAGCATAGTTAAGGTTCAGAGAAGTCATAGATCCTGGTGGGCGGTGCTCGCCATACTAGCTAAAGAATGCGCTGCGCGCACGCTACGCGGACGCCTGGTGGGCGGTGCCCACCCTACGAGAAATTACGACGAGCAGCTGACAGCAGGAGGCGCTGTTCCCCACGGGAGATCGCCTGCCGGGTACGATCGACGGCATTAATATCTACAGAAATGGAGGTGATACCCCAGCGCACTAAAGCATCTATTAATTCGGGATACATCGCCGGTGCCTGACTGCAGATAGAACAAGGAATTCCAGCTTGCCGTGCCATGGTAATTAACTGCTCGATCGCCCCCATGACAGCGGGATGACTAGCATTAAGATTACTTGCCAGGGGACCTAAGTCCCGATCAACCCCCAGCAACAGCTGAGTCAAATCATTGGTGCCAATAGCAATTCCCTGGACTCCAGCTTTAACATATTCGGGCAACAAAAATAAGATAGAAGGCACCTCGGCCATGATCCAGAGTTGTAGAGAACGGAAAGCAAAGGTTTCTACCCGACGGCGACAAAAGGAAAACTCCTCTACCCTGCGCACAAAGGGCAAAATTAAGTTAACATTGGTTAAACCCTCCTGGTGTAACCTGGCCAAAGCAGCTAGTTCCAGATCGAATAAAGTCGGATATAGCTGATAGCTGAGAGTCCCTCGCAAACCTAATTCGTTTCTATCGCTGTCAGACCGCAAATCAAAAGAGCGATAAAATACTGGTCGGGGGGCAAAGGTAGCCGCAAACTTCCGCAGGATCTCCACCCATTGATCGATCAACTCCGCCCCGCGACCCTGCTGCAACCACCACTTGGGATGCTTGTTCTCTAAAACCTCTGGGGCCATTAGTTCCGATCGCAATAATCCTACCCCATCCACGGGCAGGTCTTTGGCCCGTTCCAGAGAACTGGGTTGAGACAGGTTAACTAGCAGTTGCGTGGCAATGGGGTATGGAAAGTGCAAGTGACCGACTGTGCTTGCCTGTGGGACTGGTACAAAGGAGTCTTCGATGTCTCCGGAGTAGTGCTCAGATGATGTCCCCTGGGTTTTGGCGATGTCTTCGGGGTTTTTGCGATGCATCCCGTCGCGCAGCGTGGCGCAGCCATAGACATCGGTCCGGGGGACATCAAGCTCTCCGGAGACATCGAAAGCCTCAACCTGATAAACTTCACCTTTGTTGCCATCCATGAGTAATCTGGTGCCAGTGGAAATTACTTGCGTGGCATTACTGGCACCGAGAATGGCTGGGATACCCAATTCTCTGGCAACGATCGCCCCGTGGCTAGTCAGTCCTCCCCGTTCCGCGATCGCCCCAGCAGCTTGTTTGAGTAGAGGCAAGTAATCAGTAGTGATTGCCCGCACTACCAAAATTGTACCCGACACGGCTGGCGCCGCGCTGCGCGATCCGACTGGCTCTCCGGGGTGGGAAAGCACCGTCGCAGGAGCGATCGCGCGTCCGGCCGCAGCGGCCAGTCCTCTGAGGACTAGCGTAGGAGATTTCGGATTATCCATTAGTTGGGGTCTGGGACTAGAGGGTGGGAGTACAGCATCATCTTTTTCTCTATTTTCCCCAGTCTCCCGTCTGGGAATTGTTTGCGTCAGCACAAGTTGCGGGTCGTTACCTGGTGCGAGTGAAGCCTGGACCGTCCATTCTAAAGTAAATCTAGGACTAAAGTCTGCTGCTATTCTAGTTGCGAGGGCAATTAGCTGTTGCAGGTAAGTTTGGTCTAGGGAATTGGTTGCGATTAGTTCCTCGCTGACTGTATAGCTTTGTAAAGGCGATGTCTTCGCGATGCCTTCCGGGTTTTCGCCGTGCGTCCGGAAGGCATCGTAGGTTTTTGCGATTTTTCGCGCAGCGTAGCATCCCGATTTTTCCGGAACGGTAGACATCGAAGTCGGGCTATCATGGTCGGAAACTAAGTGATAGGCAATGCTTTTTTGACCGGGTACCTGTACTAGGATCGAGCCAGTGGACGCCTCCACTTCCCAGTAGTCTGGGATGACTTCTCCTTTTACCAGGGACATTCCTAACCCCCAAGTCCCCTGGATGCTCCAGATTCGGTTGGCCCTTAAGACTCCAGAGGCGATCGCATTCTGGATCGGTTGCACCAAGACCGCCCAGTTAATCTGTGCGATGCTAATACCTCTGCGCTGCCAGAAGAACAAGCTGCGGGCTCTAAATAACTCCGCCCAGGCGAGTTTCAGGGTGCGGGCGATCGCATCATTATCGGTAAAGCTGACATAAGATTGCCAAAGTCCAGCAACAGTATCACTTAACATAGGGTGATATGCCTCGCCACTCAGAGACTTGACATGCACAGAAGGGCGAAAAATTACTGTGGGAACTTGCAACTGTTTAATCCCTTGAGAAAGGGTTGCCAACCATTCTAGAGGTAGGGTGGCGTCCGCAAGCAGCTGACGGAGACGTCTGGCTTCTGCTTGCAGTTGGCGGGGGTTATCCACTCTCAAGGCTGCATATGCTGGTTCTAACCCGTCTTGAGTTTCCAGAAACTGCCGCCAGACTCCGCTGTTCACCACCAACCCCGGGACTACCGGATAGCCATGCTGCATTAATTGGCTCAGGTAAAAGGCTTTATTCCCTACCAGGGCCCGGTCCGTTGGTTGAATTTTCTCTAGCCAGTAAAGATCCACAGTTAAGATGTAAATAATCTCTCGTCAACAGGAGTATGGAAGATGGGCAGCCCGACTCAATGGGTAAAGAGCTTTTTGAATCTGTTTCTCAAGTCCAATTGTCCTCTGTGCGGACGTCCAGCCGATCGGGAATTATGTCCATCTTGCGAGCGCTCGCTGCTGCGGTGCCAGTTTACCAATCCCAGTCAATTTTGGAAAGGACCGCTGCCAATATTTGTCTGGGGCTTATACGGCGGCCTGCTCAAGCAAGCGATCGCTGCCCTCAAATACGAAAATCAGCCCCAGTTAGCTCGTCCTCTCGGTACTTGGCTAGCCCAAGCTTGGATGAAATCGATATCTCCTGGGAGCGCTACATGCGCTGCGCGCACGCTGCGCGATCGCACTACCCAGGAGATATCGACGCCCCATTCTCAGGTTAAACCAGCGGTTCGACTTCCCTCACCGCAAGTAGTTGTACCTATCCCCCTACACGCCGATAAGCTCAAGCAGCGCGGCTTCAACCAGGCAGAACTGTTGGCAGAAAGCTTTTGCCAATACACGGGTTTACCCTTGTGCCGCCAGGGTTTAGAACGGGTGCGGACAACGGAGGCCCTGTTTGGTTTGTCTCTTACTGAAAGACAACAAGTTTTGGCTGACGCCTTGAGTGTGGGTGAAAGCTTAACTCAAAAGCGACCGCAACGGGTGCTGCTGCTAGACGATATCTACACTACTGGTACTACTGTAAGCGAAGCCACTAGTGTCTTGCGCCGTCAGGGAATTTTCGTCTATGGCGTAGTCGCGATCGCCACCACCAAGAAATCTCCCGGTAGTGGGTCATAAGTAGTGATTTTAGCCTCTGGAGCCTAGAGAGGGCGGACTCAAGAGAGCATCCGATCGCGTAGGCGTAGCCGTGTGTGCGCAGCGCAATCGTTCATTTGGTCGAATTGGCACCTGCCGGGAAGATCGGGCTAGACCCAACAGCGATGTCTGAGAGATTTTTGCGATTTTATGCGCTACGCGCACGCTACGCGGACGCTCGCGTAGCATCCCGATTTTTCCGGAACGGCAGACATCGAAAGCTAAATTAGCTACCAATTATTATCTCCCCACTCCTCGGGGTTGAGGGTTGGGGGTTGATGATATGAGTGATTCCCGAATCGAAGTAAATTAGGGGGGGGCCGAGCTGCGGGAACCGCAAGATTTGACGGCCACAAAGAGTCCTCTGCAATGCTGCGGTGCTGAGCTCTAGGTCGGTAGGAGAGGAGTGCTATTCTGATCGCTCACGTAAATCTTTGAAATCCCCTGCAGGGTAGCCAGGGTTTCCCCTTCAAAGTTAATCAAGGTATCTAGGCCCTGATAGACGTGAGCCAAATCTACCGTTCCGGAAAAATCGCGTCCAGCCCGATCGCGTCCAGCCCCGTCCGTATAATCTTCAAAGTCTATGATAGTACCCATCATGTCCGACTCCAGAACAAAAATATTGGCCTCTGATCCTTCGTAGAGGCGATCGCTTCCATGGTTTCCGTAAACGCGATCGCTTCCCTCCCCGCCGATCAGAGTGTCCTCCTCCTCCTTTTCAAAGAGTGATAAAGTTAGGGGTTGGGGGTTGAGAGTTAGGGATTGACGAGTATTGCTAAAGTTAAGGTCAGTAGGAGATTCGGCAACATTGTTCACATTAATAATCAAAGCCTCCGAGTAACTGGCCCCAGTAACGTCAATAGTCTGAACGCGGATGCTGTAACTCGACCTCATCTCCAAAGCCGGAGAACTGTTAATTAGCAATTGGTCCCCTACTATAGTGAAAGCAGCGTTATCATCGTCACCAAAACCAGAGATTAACCGGTAGGTAAAGGTATTTCCCCCGTCCGGATCGCTAGTAGAGAAAGTCCCCACGATCGCACCCTTACGGGAATTAGAATTGATACTGCTGTTGCTAAGAACTATGTCGGTGGGAGACTCGGCAACATTGTTCACATTAATAATCAAAGCCTCTGAGTAACTGGCCCCAGTAGAGTCAGTAGTCTGGACGAATATCCTGTAAATCGACTGAGTCTCAAAATCCGGGAAACTGTTAATTCGCAGTTGGTTCCCTACTATAGTGAAAGCAGCATTATCATCGTCACCGTCGCCCGAGACTAACTGGTAAGTAAAAGTATCTCCATTATCGGGATCGCTAGTAGACAAAGTCCCCACGACTGCACCCTCAGGGGAATCTTCATTGATGCTGCTGCTGCTAAGGACTAGGTCGGTAGGAGACTCGCCGACATCGTTGACGTTAATAATCAAGACCTCCGAGTAACTGACCCCAGTCGAGTCAGTAGTCTGGACGCGGAGGCTGTAACTGGACTGAGTCTCAAAGTCCAAAGAACTGTTAGTTAGCAGTTGGTTCCCTACTATAGTACAGCCAGAGATCCTCCAAATTGGAAAGATTCCCTAACTGACTCGGGATGGTGCCAGTCAGTTGGTTTTCGTTCAGCCGGAGACGATTCAAATTGGAAAGATTCCCTAACTCAGTCGGGATGCTGCCAGTCAGTTTGTTCGACTGCAGGTAGAGATCCTCCAAATTGGAAAGATTCCCTAACTCACTCGGGATGGTGCCAGTTAGTCGGTTGTTGGACAGCTCGAGATCTTCTCTCAAATTGGAAAGATTCCCTAACTCACTCGGGATGCTGCCAGTCAGGTCGTTGTTGTCCAGGTCGAGATCTTCCAAATTGAAAAGATTCCCTAACTGACTCGGGATGCTGCCAGTCAGACCGTTCCTGTTCAGATAGAGTCCCGTCACCCTGACTCTATCTAGCGTCACCCCAAACCAATTAGCAACAACAGACTCATCGGGGAGAATGGTACTGTTGAAATCCCAGTCCTCCCAGCCATTCGTGTTATCCCAAGATGTAGCCCTACCCGTGCCTTGGTATAGACGCCTTAAGGCCTCATAATCCTGCTGATTGAGGGGGAGCAATATGCCTCCATAGGCTATCTGAGCTTCTGCGGACAATGCTAAGGGAGTTTCCATCCCGGGAGTCCGCCACTCCAACTCCCAATTCCCGCCCCGGGCTGCTGCCCCTGTCCGGGTAGTAGAGGCGGCAATATCAGCCGCGGTCAGGGCCTGTAGCTTAGCCATCAACTCCTCTCCTGCATCTCCGGCGGCGACGTTACAGCCGTAGAGTAGGAGTTGTTTTACCTTCCACTTCTGCAGGGTAGAGGCGTAATCCCCTAGGGTATCTAAACTCAGTTGGGAGTTCCCCAGATACAGACAGCCAGGGCTGCCGTGGGAGAGTAGGTGAAGAACCTCTGTTTCCCGATGCTGTAGGAGTTGTTCGCCGATCTGTTCGATGCCATCGGACTGAGGGTCTAAGAGGAAGGGTTTGGCCTGGGGCCGGATGCCGTCTATAAGCTGCTGGTAGTTTTCTAGGGAGGCATCCACTACTACCATGGTGTTGGCATTGGTATTGGTATTATGCTTCATTTTTGGTTCTGAATTCATTTTTCTGTCGAGGTGCCGGTTCGCATTGCTGAGCTTCAAGACGTTTCAAAACCCGTTCGTCAGCATCATAAGCTTTGTCTGCGAGTAACGCATCAGCCTTAATATTATCAAGTAACACATCAGTCGGGGTCGAGCCTATTGTCACCCCCCAACCCTCCCATTCGGAACCGGACTCTCTTTACCGCATCCGGCTACTGGGAAGTAGGGCCTTGTCATCGCTAGGATTACTAGGGATTACTCCCATTGTCCCTCATCTCATGTAATTTCTCCTTTTTCCTGGTTGGTAAGTGGCACTGCCAGATAACCTTTAGTATTACCATTTTCTCAAGTCTGTTTTACCAGTCATCCCACCTTAGCTACGCCAGGTATTGGGGCATGTTAGGAATACTTTTGCCCAAGATTTCCTACTTTCACCAACCCGCGTCTGCATGTTGAGGCATTATTATCCTGATGTAAGGGATGAACTTTTTTAGGGTTGGTCACCGGCGACCTTGAGGGAAGCCAGCTTTTAGCTATTATAGTAGCTTTCTTGCTTGGACTATAATCATTAAAACATATTTTCCGGAAATTATCATAAATAAATTTTTTGCCACTATACTGTCGGGGTTGGGTGTCTCTGTTCAATAACGATGTCCGTGTAGTTCCCATGTCGATCGCCGGTCATGCCCCATTCTTGTATCCCGTTCGCGTAGCGTGCGCGCAGCGCATTCGCGATCTAGACCAAACTTACAGCAGCGTATTGTCATACATCATATTTGCCCGCGATCCCTCCCCAGCTTTTTCAACCGGCGCTATTGAGCAACTTGCCCCCGGGGGGCTGGAAGGGGCTCCTCTTACCAATGGGCGCAAGACCACACCCCTGATCTTACTCCGGCATTGGAAGTGCTTCCTCCGGCCTTGGAGTTACTCAACTGCTTTTCGGTAATCTTGGCTCACGTCAAAGCCAAAGGTTGTGACGTCACTGAATGACTTTCGTACTTGGTGGAATGATTCAGTTACTCCTGGAAATGAATAGTTACTCCTAGAAATGAATAATTTTTCCCGGAAATGACTGAGTCACTAGAGGGAGTTCCGAAGTTATTCCGGGATAAAATATTTCTATTGTTAAGGGGCGTGAGCGCAGGCTGCGACCTTCGAGGCCAACGCCATTTAGGGAGAAAGCTCAGAGTCGGCTGAGATGCCTAAAGGGCGCACTACTCGTACTAATAGAGGCGGAGCCTCAATAGCTCGTTCCCTGGCAGAGCCAAGGAACGAGGGTAAAACGCTTTCTCGATAAGGCAATAAGATCGGTTTTCAACCGACTTTAGCTATTAGCCTTTGGGTTTTAACCCACGGCGGGCCATGAAGCCAAGAGGGGGGTCAAACCCCCTCTTGGCCTAAGCTCTCCCACTATGTTAAAATGAGAAAAGTCTGAGGATGAGGAGTGGCTTTGAAAGATAAACATCGCAAATATCTGCTGGTTTTGGCAATCATCTGGTTGGCGGGGGCAGCAATCGATCGCCTGTGGTTTGCCCTGGACAATGGGGTCTTTGCTTGGGACCAGGCGGACTACCTGACCGGGGCCTTAAATTACTGGCAAATCCTGCAAGCACCAGAATGGTTGAATAGGGAATGGTGGACCTCTTTCTGGATGCGATCGACCAAAATTCCGCCCCTAACCTACATTACCACGGTTCCCTTTCTGAATATCTTTGGCACTGGACCGGACCAATCCACCCTGGTAATGCTATTCTATAGTGCCATTGGACTAGGTTCGGTGTATTGTCTGGGCAGGCAATTATTTAATGTCCGGGTGGCCCTATGGGCAGCGGCACTCTGTCAAATACTACCTGGTTTATATCGCTATCGCCTGGATTTTCTCCTAGATTATCCCCTGACAGCAACTGTTACCCTGAGTTTCTGCTGTCTGACCCTCTGGAAAAAGTCAATTAACTCCACTACCCTAAAGGGTAGGGCTACAAGAACAAAGCCCGCCTGCGCAAGCTTAGGGTTGGCGACTATAGGGAGGAGGATACTGCTAGAAAACAAGTGTATTCATGGATGGTTTTGGGCAATTGTATTTGGGCTTTCCTTGGGGATGGCGCTATTAGTAAAGCAGACAGCATTATTTTTCCTATTGATGCCAATTTTGTGGGTAATTTTTGGGACAATTAAACAGGGTCAGTGGGGGCGCATAGCGCAGTTGATGGGGAGTTTGGCGGTAGCATTGTTAGTATGTTATCCCTGGTATCGCACCAATTGGTTGCTGATTTTGACCTCTGGTAAACGGGCAACCCTAGATGCGGCGATCGCCGAAGGAGACCCGGCCCTCAATACCATCGACGCCTGGGTTTACTACTGGAAAATTACTCTTTACCTGGTTTCCTGGCCTTTATTGCTAGTGGCGATCGTTGGCTTAATTCTCTATTGGCGGCAGCAAGGTAAGAGCAAGATGAATCTGCTGCCACCTGACTATTTCCCTATCTACCCATCTCCCCATCTCCCTATTCAGCATCACCTAGATTTCCCTTCCTTATCTAGGCGTCCAAATAAGAAGCATGCCACAGTAAAGGAGATGATGGACTGGAAATGGTTAGCAGTATTTGCGATCGGGGCATATATTCTCTGTTCCCTGAATATTAATAAAGATGCCCGCTACGTGTTACCCTATTTACCTATATTATCCCTGTGGTTAGCCAAGGGCTTGATTTCCTGGGATGCTGTCAGTCGTCTTTGGGGAAGTAAGATCCGTTGGGGAACGATGCTGTTAGCAACAGGACTGATGTTGAGTAATCTCTTTCCTCTGCCTGGTGCTTCCCTTACCCAAATTCTCAGCCCCCGGACCCAGCATTATCCTTATCGGGGACAACCCTGGCCTCACCAAGAAGTAATTGATGAAATAATTAAAACTGAACCCTATTTGCGCTCGACCCTAGGAGTATTGCCCTCGACACCATTCATTAATCAGCACAATTTCAACCATTACGGTGCCTTAAGGAACTTTCAGGTGTACGGACGTCAGGTGGGGACTCAGACAGAACAGGTGCCACAAGATGCCCGATCTCTATCTTGGTTTGCGACCAAAACGGGGGAGCAAGGATCGGTGCCCACAGCAGCGCAAACTCAAATCGTGCAAATAGTCGAGCAAGGATCGGATTTTAAACTGCAGAAAAGCTGGCCCTTAGCTGATGGCAGTACCCTCAAACTCTACCACAAAAAACAGCCGCCCGTACAGGTACAACCCGCCGCAGTACCCAGTACCGAAGTGCAGCTAGTCAGAGTAGAAGTGCCGGAAACAGTGCCTCCAGGAGTTCCCGTCCCTGTAACCTATGAGTGGATTGGTCCGTGGGAAGAGCTACAATCGGGTTTAGTATTAATCACCTGGCAAATTGATGGTAATGTGAGGTGGGAAATGCCCAAATGGAAGCCTGCGCAGGCGGACTTTGTATCTGTAGCCCCACCATTTATGGTGGGGGTAGAGAAAAAGCCCACCTTGAAGCCCGCGCAGGCGGGCTTTGTATCTGTAGCCCGACCCTTTAGGGCGGGCGTTATGGTGGGGGTAGAGAAAAAGCCCACCTTGAAGCCCGCGCAGGCGGGCTTTGTATCTGTAGCCCGACCCTTTAGGGCGGGCGTTATGGTGGGGGTAGAGAAATCTCAAAGATGGTTGCACGACCACGGTATTGGCATGGGTGCTTTGTATTCTGAACAAGCAGATAAGTCAAGCTTTCAGGTCATAGAACATCTGGCAATGCTGCCTCCCTCCGACCTGCTAGCTGGTGCATACAGCCTCAAGGCGACCTACCTGAACCGGAAAACGGGTGAAAGCTATCCGATAAAAGTGCCAAAGGTGACTGTTACCATCGACCCCGATGCTGCTATAATATCTCCGGTTTCTCCTGGGAGCGCTACATGCGCTGCGCGCACGCTACGCGGACGCACTACCCAGGAGAAACCGTCACCGGAATTGGATCTGGTGACCCAGCTACGGCAGGTTGCCACCCACTTACCCAAGGGGTCCGAGGGACTGAAGATTGTCTTTGCCCAAACCGGGAGGATTAACCAGTACGATCCAATTCAGGACTATGTCCTGCAAGCCGATCTGGCCCTAACATATCGGATGCAGCAAGAACCAGAAAATCTGGACTGGGCCTATGAGCTGGTCTTATCCAGGGTGTTACAGCAAAATGTAGAAGGCGCGATCGCGGCATTAAGACAAGTCCGGCAGCTAGACCCCCAAAACCCCTATGTTCATGCCTACTTGGCCTTCGTTTACCTTTATGACTGGCGTCCTGGAGAGGCGGAACGGGCCCTGGAATGGGCGATCGCCCTTTTTCCTAATTTACCTGAAATCAAAATCCTCAGAGGCATTATTGCCCTGATGCAACTCAACCTCACCAAAGCGTGGTATTATCTATCTGGAAGTATCAGTTAGGCGAGTATTATGGTAGTCGATCAACACCGAGAAGCTTTTATCCCTATCGTCGCTCTGACATCATCGAACTTTGTCTGGAAGACGGTAAGTTAGCCGCCGCCGATGTGCAAAAGTTTCGGGATTTTTGCTAAATCCTCTCAGCATATTACCATTTTCAGTTCCATCGGCCGCTGGAGTTTTTAAAAAATAATTTTGCCCCCTTCGATCCGGGTGCCGATACCAAGTCCAGAACTCAACCCACCCCGGTTCGATGTCTCCGGAGAACGCTACAACTGCAACCCACTCACGTCATTACTCAAGACCAATGCGATGTTTGTGCCTGTTTTTTGTCTGATGTCGAGGCAGCGGTGGGGGAACTGACGGGCATTCAGCCCCAGATTATTTCCTTACAACCAAATATTTTAGCAGACCTGTGGGCGGATCTGCAACGAGTGGCCAATGCTTTATCAGTTCCCGGAGATGGGGCGATCGCCTCCTTAAAAGCGCGAGTCGAAAAGATTGAGCAGCAGGAGAAGAAGGCCCATCCCAAGGTAGCTTGTATCGAGTGGACGGAACCGCTGATGGCAGCAGGAAACTGGGTGCCAGAATTAGTTAATTTGGCGGGGGGCAAGTCACTGTTTGGCATTACAGAAAAGCATTCTCCGTGGATGGAATGGTCAGAAATTGTAGCAGCGGATCCAGAAATAATTATTTTCATGCCCTGCGGTTTTGATTTAGAACGCACTCGCCAAGATGCCCGACAATTGACAACACATCCGGAGTGGCAGAACTTGCCAGCAGTTCGGACTGGGAAAGTTTACATCATTGATGGGAATTCCTACTTTAAGCGTCCCGGTCCTCGGTTAGTGGATTCATTAGAAATCCTAGCAGAGATTCTGCATCCAGAAATCTTTAATTTTGGGTATCGAGGCACTGGATGGGAACGGGTGCATTGAAATGCAAGCTTCGCTACCACACCCTACGCTGGAACCCTTTCCCAGTGGGGCTAGACCACCGATCAGTCGTTTATGCGATCGTCCAATCGGAAAGTCTCAGAGAAGGTACCCGTGCAAAATCCCGTCGGTTGCGCGTAACCAGGATAGCATTTACCGAAAGTGCGATCGCTGCAATTCGCAAATCTTGCGTACCAATGCGAATCTTTTGACGAATCAACTCTGCGTAACAATTGTAAGCCTCCTGGTCTAAGTCAAGCAAATTAACAGTTTTGAAATAATCCCAAGCACCACGCAGCCTTGCATAAGCTAATATTAGTGTATCAGCTGATTTAGCCTGCTTAATCATATTAAGCCATCCATACATCTGTTCCTCGAATGTAACGACAGTTACAGCAATCGCTTCAGGAACGACGGCATCAATGCGCTGTCTTACAAGTGGATGCCCCCGCTGATAAAGCGAAACATGATCCGTATCAAGTATCCACAGAGTCACTTCGTTCCATCAACCTCATCTAGTTCACGATAATATGCTTCCATTTCCGCATCCCGCTCGCGACGAAAGGCTTCAATATCTGCCAGTACCTCGTCGAAATATGGATCGTCCTTAAACATCCCAGCAAACTTTTTCCAAGGATGTTCGGGTTTGGGCAGTTCTATTTCCATTTTAAAAATTTCCGCCTTTGACAAACGCTCTATCAAAAGCTGGCGTACCTTTGCCAGTGCTTCTTCTCGCGTCGCCCCCTCAGCCTGACAGTCAAGCGAACCCCACACTGTCGCCCTCACACTACCCTCGTTTTCCGTTTCTATCACGACATCATAAGTCAACTTATACGACTTGTCTGCCGTCGATGTCAACTCCTTAGTCTTAGTCTCCATCTTATCCGACTTGGACGATGTCAACTCCTTAGTCTTAGTCTCCATTTCTATCCTCTGTACTACTTGCCTTTCTTTTTCATCTTAACATCATATCCGTTTGATTGACAAGCATTAAACAAAAGTTAACATTAATCTTCGACTTGACGGTAATATGCTTCCATCTCTGCATCCAGTTCGCGGCGATAGGCTTCTATATGTTCCAGCACTTCTGGAAAAACCGGATTATCTGCATACTCAAGAGCAAACTTCATCCGTTCTGATTTTTCCATTTCAATTTAAATTTACATCTGGACAATTTATGCCTTTAAAAAACGCGCCTTCAAAAGCTGACATAAAGAAGCGACCGCCTCTTCTCGCACAGTCAGGCAAACCCCACACTGTTGCCCTCACCATACCAGACTTCTCTGATTCAATTATCACATCATAAGTCAACTGCTTAGTCTCCATATTCCTCATCCTACTTGCTTTTACCATTTCATCTTAACATAATTTCCCAAATAATGCGATCGCCTCCAATTGTCCAGTTGACAGAACCAGGTATATTCTGCTAAAATCTAAATCTAGATAGCCTGTTAGGATCGAATAATCAGATAGCAGGAAAAACAGGAGGAAACAATGTCTGTAGAATTATTGCGAAAAAAATTCACAGTTCAAGATTACCGCAAGATGACAGAGTCTGGTATTATTAATGAAAAGGATCGGGTAGAATTGATTCGAGGAGAAATTGTAGAAATGTCACCGATTGGTACGCGACATGCTGCTTACGTGCGACGCTTAAATACTTTATTCTCGGGAAAGCTGCTCGGACGGGCGATCGTTGATATTCAAAATCCGATAGAATTAGACGATACCTCGGAACCTCAGCCTGATGTAGCATTGCTGCAACCCTGTGCCGATTTCTACATATTGGGACATCCGCAGCCACGGGATATCCTTTTGATTATCGAAGTAGCAGATACCACTGTCAGATACGATAGAGAGGTGAAAATACCTCTCTACGCGGAAGATGGAATTGTCGAAGTTTGGCTAATAGATATAAATGGGCAATTTATTGAAGTTTATCGGGAGCCGACTCCCGATGGCTATCAAAATATTCGCCAGTTGGGGCGGGGTAAAAATTTGTCGATCCTGGCGTTACCTGATGTGCCGATCGCCGTTAACGAAATATTATAATAATCCTATTATGGAGTAGGTTAGGTTAACATTAGGAAAGATGGTGACCAGATCGAGGCCAACAACAGGTTGGGTTTAGGCACGAAACCCAACCTCCAACTGCCATAACCTGAGTGTTGGGAATTCCCGCTAGCAAGCAGTTCGGCGTTTAGCTACGCCCACGGGGTATACGCTCGCCGCAAAAGGGGATATCTCCGTGCCGTGTCTCCTGGGTAGTACGAATAGTGCTCCCAGGAGACACGGCCTAATTTCAAGGGCCAATAACCGCTCGCCGAGCGCCGAGCGCTGATACTAGGCTAGCCCATTCCAGTGAATGATCCCAGCCTGCAGTGCTAGCCCCGATTGCTAATCCAGCTATACAGGGGGCTGCAATTAATGCAGTCCGCCCTTTGCCAATTTGCTTTTTGAGCTGGAACATCGGCGAGGGAGCGGACAGTTACTAATAGACCTTAATCATTAAAAACAGGATAAAGGCGTTTAAGTTTGGTTCTAGCAGAGCGCGGTGGTGAAGTGCCAAGAGATAGTTTTTCTTGTGGCGTTTCGCGCTCGTATTCCAGGCCGCCAGTTCGGATTGAAGAGTGGGAAGGTCCTCTATTCGCTGCGCGAGGCACTGGCCTGTAAGTGCGGCGAGTTCAATTTCGGCTATATTGAGCCAGGAACCCTGTTTGGGCGTATGATCGATTTCCAGGCGGTTTACTCATACGTCTAGCTTCCTGTGGTGGAAAGGTTTTGTCAAGAGCCGCAGGCTTGTGGGTGTTGAGGTGATCACAGACGAGAATAACCTTTTGGGCTGTTGGGTAGTCTACATCAAGTAGATGTTTGATTTGCGGCGCCCAATCAGTCATAGTACGGTGTTCATGAGCTTCGACAGTACGTTTTCCCGACAGAGGTTCACAGAACATGAAGATGCTAGCGGTGCCGTTGCGTTCCTATTCATAGTCATACCTTGTGGGTTTTCCTGGCTCCAGCGGCAGTGGGATGCGGGTTTCTTTGGTCAGTTGCACTGGCTGTTCATCCATGCAGACAACAGGCACCTTGGCATCATCAGGACGTTGATAAATATCGAGCACATCTTCCATCGCCGCTACTTTCATCAGCGTCCTCTTCCGGCGGGATAACCCAGCATTCGCGTAAATGGGGGCAAGAGGCAAGTTTTTTTTAACACCTCATGAATTGTATTGGCGGTGCAGTGTGGTACAATGTCGATCTCGACAACGCGGTCTGCTAATAATTGCAATGTCCAACGGACGCGACCTTCCGGCGGTGTGCTACAGGCCAGTGCGATTCATCACGCCATCAAAAAGCCGTGGTCTGGGTGGTGTCTGGAGTTTCTTCCTTTGCCGCGCTGCTGCCAAGCCCTTAGACACCAACCGTTTGCGCAGTTCAGACACTGTATTCTTATGACAATGCAGCATCTGAGCAATCGTCTCTACAGACTTGCATTCTCGGTTGGCGTCGCTGTGGAGCCATATTTGCGCATGTCGTATCAAGAAGGCACCGCCCTTGCCTTTCTTAACAATATTTTCCAGTTCCTGCCGCTCCTGGGAGCTGAGTCGCACTATATATCGTTGTCGCTCCATTGACCCACCCTTTTAGAGCATGTTGAATTTAGAGCATGTTGAAGTTCAGAGATAAATGGTAGCACTCTTTCCTGGTTTTAGCAATTATGCCCTACTAGGGGTAAAGATAGTTTACAGTTTAAAGTAAAGGGGGGTGTCACCCCTGGATATAGAGATGGTGACTTGCCATCCCTTCACGGGGGCTGTGTCTGTTGACAGGGATGATATAATAGGGGCTCAGGCGTGTCAAGAGACCCAGAGGGCGCACCAGATGATACTACCCGTCATTTGGCCAGAGTCTCAGTATTCACGCTAGCCCCACAGCACCCCCGGCCCTGACAGGAGTCAATTGGCAGCGTCATGTTTATTCTCAAAAGGCAGGATGTTGAAATTAAGAGCGTTCAACACCCCAAACGCGATCAACAAGTTCCGATTCTCACCTATCAGGGGCAGACCTTTCGCCTGATTAAGTCCTTTGGGGCATCCCAAGCGGCAGAGGCAAAGGCTTACTGGCGGGACCTGACCGATAACCATGGTAAAGTCTGCGTCCTGCTACAGGAGCCAGACAGAAACAGTGTCTGGGGCAAGGTCCGTCTAGAGCAGCTGGCCAGCGAAAAAGCAAGCGCTGGTGGAGCTCTGTCGCCCCTGTTCACCATAGCTTGTCTGTTGCTGCTGCAAGCGGTTTACATCGATATAGAAGACCTGTTGGGGGGCAGACAAGCTAAAGCATTTGAAAAAGACATTATTAAGGTGTTTAAGAACGGCAGCTTCCCCCAAACAGACTCTCCAAAGGCAGTCAAAGAGTTACTGACGGCGGACCCCCTCAACAATCTCCAGATTCCTCCTTGGGAAGAGGCGCATCTGAATAAGTTATTGCAAGATATGCATCGCCTGGGCCATGCATATTTTGGCAATAACATTTTTACCGCAGCGACTGAGGTGTTGGAGGATATGGAGGCAGGCGATCTGGCTCAGTTTCTGGCTTGGCTAAATCAATCTAATCTGGGAAAATTGTGGGAAACTGCTTAAAGGTTGCTTGCCCCGCTCTCCCGGTCCGACAGCCAGTACCTCAGCTAAATCAGCATTATATCACATTGCTAGTTATCTGGATGCCTCTGATATGACCAGGTCAAAAAAAAAGTCATCTAAAAAATCATTTTTGACAGCCCGTAATATCGTTCTGGCTGGAGTTGCTTGGTGCCTAGGGGCGCTGTTGTTTTTTCTGCTGTTTAGCGCCGACCCTCCCGACTGGTACTCTCCGGTTACCTACGTGTTTGAATGTGTAGCTTACCTAGCGGCGGCCATGTTATGTTTGAGAAACTGGCAAAGTACTCAGATTGTCAGCGGACGGAATGTCTGGCTGGGAATTGGCCTGGGAATGCTTTCCTACTTGATCGGAAACCTGCTGTTTGGCGTCTGGGAGCTGGTATGGAAACAAGACCCGACTGTCTCGCTAGGGGATATGTTTTTCTTCCTCACCTATGTTGGTCTCTCTTGGGGCATGATTCTGGCGGTAACCACTCGGCGACTCAATTTGGAACTTAGGCAGTGGTTGATTGTAGCGGGAATTGGCATCTTGGGCATTGTCTTAGCTGTATTGGTGTCTTTACCAAATTCGGTCCCAGAAACACCTGTTGACAACAGTCGGGCTGCTGAACAGGTGGCGCAGACCCCAGAGTCGTCAGCTCCGGGTTGGGTGGTGAAACTAGAAAACACCCTAGCACCCCTTGAGGGACCGGTGACTCTAATTTATACGGTTTTGGATGTAGCGCTGCTGATTGCTGCGGTAACCCTACTGTTAGCTTTTTGGGGAGGACGTTTCTCTCAGTCCTGGCGGATGATTGCAGCAGCAGCCATCTCGCTATACATAGCGGATATGGGCTTTAACTATGCTGTCAACCGGGTGGAAAATTACGAAAGTGGAGGACTAATAGAAGTGTTTTGGATATTTAGCCCCGTCCTGTTTGGCATAGGCGCGGCCCTAGAATATGATCTGTCAACTCGCTCCTCTGGTCGTCGCCGTCGGCGCTCTTAATGTAAATCAGATATGGATTAAATTAGTAGCATACTATGAGTAGTTCTGCGAAAAGCGATTTATTAATTGCTAAATCCTCTCTAAAAGCTGATGTTATCGTCCTAGTGGGAATTACTTGGGCAACAGTGGCCATGGTGTATTTTCTGCTGTATAGCACTAATCCCCCAGACTGGTACTCTCCTGTTACCTATATTTTTGAATGTTCCGCTTACCTGGGTGCTTCCCTATTATGTTTGAGAAACTGGCAGAGCCCTCAGATCGTCAGCGGACGGAATGTGTGGCTGTTAATTGGTCTGGGAATGCTTTCCTACTTTATCGGAGATGTGCTGTTTGGCCTGTGGGAGTTGGTTTGGCAGCAAGACCCGGCAGTCTCCCCAGGAGATATATTGTACCTGGTTACCTATATTTGTCTGTCTTGGAGCATGATCCAGGCAGTGACGAGTCGGCGACTAAACCTGGAAATGACTCAGTGGCTGATAATCGGGGGTCTAGGGGTGGTGGCGATCGCCATAGCTGTCTGGCTGTCTTTAAGCGTCCCAGCAACAGTGGAGGTAGCAAGCACGATCGCGCCAACAGCAACAGCTCCAGATTGGGTGCTAAAACTAGAAGAGATACTAGCACCGATAGAAGCACCGGTGACTCTGCTGTATACGGTTCTGGATGTGGCGCTGCTCATAGCTGCGGCCACCCTCCTGTTAGCTTTTTGGGGCGGACGTTTCTCCCAGTCCTGGCAGATGATCGCAGCGGCGGCATTTTCGCTCTATATAGCAGATATGGGGTTTAAGTATGCCCTAGACAAAGTCGCTAATTACGAAAGTGGAGGACTAATAGAAGTGTTTTGGATATTTAGTCCGGTCCTGTTTGGCATAGGTGCTGCTCTAGAATATGATTTGTCAACCCGCACCACTCGCCGCAGCCGTCGGCGTTCTTAAGTCCCATGGCCCCAAGAAAACTGTTAGACTCAGAAAAAATAGATATCATTGCTCTGTATCGAGAAACGGGAGATACGACCTCAACCTTGGCCAGTCGCTATAACGTCAGTAATTCGACGATTAGCCGCCTGCTCAAAAGCAGTTTGCCAGCCGATGAATATGAAATTCTGGTTCAGCAAAAGCGTGCTGCGGCTAAGGGTCAACCTCCTAAGCCTCAGCCGACTCAAGAGTCGGCTGAGGAGGAAATACCTTTACAGATTACTCCCACAGCTTCTCCTGAGTCGGAAGTGGATGCAACGATCGAGGTGATCGGTGATGATAGTTATCAAGCCCAAGTTAGTACGATCGAGGAATTGCTAGGGGAGAAATTGCTGCTGGAAGACCAAGATGATGAAGATGATGAGGATTACTCTGAAGATGAGGAAGAATCATCGCCTGATCGCAGGCTATTTGGCAGGCAATCCCTGAATTTGGCTAGTAATGGGAAGAAGTCCCAAACTTTGATTCAAATCATGCCCTTGTCTGAAGCAGAACTGCCGAAAATCTGTTATGTGGTCATAGACAGGGCGGCGGAGTTGATTACCCGACCCCTGAATGATTTTAGCGAACTAGGGAAAATCCCAGCGGCAGAAAATGGGTCGGCCACTCTGCCCATTTTTGAGAATCACCGGGTAGCCCGCCGGTTTTCCAAACGCAGTCATCGAGTCATTAAGGTTCCTGATGGCTCAATGTTGCAAAAGGTGAGTTCCTATCTGCAAGCTAAGGGCATTACTCGCCTACTGATTGACGATCTGGTTTATTCCTTGTAGCCCCTTGTTGTGCAGTTTTTAGTCATATTCGTAGTCGGGGTATTCTGTATCATTCTTCTTCCTGGGAATGGTCAAAAGGAGTTGAGCGATCGCACCTCCAATAACCCCGACTCCGACAGTAAATCCTAGCATAACTCCTACGGGCACGCGAATTGATTGGAAGACGAGAAATTTTAATGATATTGCCGTGGCGTTTTGCACGGAAAGGATGGCGATCGCACTCACCCACAGGGCAAGGACGATCGCGATTAATACTGGCGGAATTATTTTCATTTTTTCCATTAAAATCTCCTGTAAATCGTTCCTACCGTTCGTAGTAAGCACTTTAGTCCTTGCCAGGCAGTTCGTAGTAAGCACTTTAGTGCTTGCCAGGCAGTTCGTAGTAAGCACTAAAGTGCTTACTACCCTAGCTATCAGGTAAGATAAGCTGTCGCGCAAACAAAGCTGCACATTATGTAATATCGTAATACAGGATGAAACTATTTGGTAATGGAAATCGGAGAATCTGAAAATAACTACGAACTACGAACTACGAACTACGAACTACTTAACATCGGGAAGAGCCAAAGCTAGCTGGTAGAGTTGACGTCTGGGGAGGTTGGTGAGTTGGGCGAGTTGGCGACTGGCTTGCGCTCGGGAGAGCCCCTGTGCGATCAATGCTGCTAATTCAGCTTTAAGAACCTCTTCTGAAAATACCTGATTTTGCTGTTGGGCGCCAGCCAAGAGGATGGTAAGTTCTCCTTTGGGTTGGCGATCGCGGTAATGGGCGATCGCCTCATGGATGGTACCGCGCCAGAATTCTTCATGTAGTTTAGTCAACTCCCTAGCTAAGACTATGGGGCGGTGTCCTCCCAGGGCCCCGAGGAGGTCTTGCAAGGTTTGCTGAATCCGATGGGGAGCCTCATATAATATAATAGTCCGGGATTCTGATTTGAGAGATTCCAGGCGGGAGTTGCGTTGCTGGACTTTGGCGGGTAAAAAGCCTTCAAACACAAACCTGGTGGTGGGCAACCCGGCGGCACATAAGGCTGTAATTGCTGCATTAGCACCGGGAATGGGCACCACAGGAATTGCAGCCTCCCTACAGGCGACAATTAATTCATATCCGGGGTCTGATATTGTTGGTATTCCCGCGTCACTGACCAGGGCGATATCCTTTCCTTCTTTGAGCATCTGTAGCAATTCGGGAATGCGCTGCTGCTGGTTATGTTCGTGGTAACTCAGTTGGAGTGTGGTAATCTGATAATGCTGCAATAGCTTGCCCGTGTGGCGCGTGTCTTCTGAGGCGATCGCCTGCACTGATTTCAAGATCCGCACGGCCCGGAATGTCATATCTTCCAGATTACCAATTGGCGTACCTACTACATAAAGCATTGAATAATGGCAAGGAAAGGACTATTTGTGGGTTTGGTAACTTTAGATTTTATCTACCTCGCGGCGGATGTTCCCCATCCTAACCAGAAACTTGTTGCTGCTGATTATAGTTTTGCCGCTGGCGGACCAGCTACTAATGCTGCGGTTACCTTCCGGTATCTGGGTAACCACTCGATTTTACTTGCTGTTGTCGGCAAGCATCCCATGACTAATCTGATTTTAGCTGATTTAGATAGTCATGAGGTAGCTGTTAGGGATTTGGAACCGACCAGAGAGTACCCTCCGCCAGTCTCTTCTATTATTGTCACTCAAGAACAGGGCGATCGGGCAGTAATTTCCCTCAACGCGAGCAAAACCCAAGCCAGGCCCGACCAACTTGCACCTGATATTTTGCAGGGGGTTGACATCCTGTTAATTGACGGTCACCATAGATGTTGCATATGCTGCGGTGCAAACCTTAGAATGGATTGAAACTCGGCAAGTTGCCAACCTAACCCTGGCAACTCAAATCAAGTCAGACTTGGATAATGGTGAAGCAGAAGCGATCGCACTTGCCATAGAGCTAGAGGCTGACTTACTCTTGATAGACGAACCAAAGGGCAGAAAAATTGCGGCTGGATATGGATTGAAATATACCGGGGTAATAGGAACCTTAATTGAAGCTAAGTCCGCAGGTTTGATTCCCTTTGTCAAACCTATACTGGATGACTTGATCTCGCAAGCAGGCTTCTGGGTTGGTAAAAGGCTGTACCTAGATGTTTTACAGCAGGTAAAAGAGTAGCTCGCTAAATAGTTTTGCTAATGGCTCTTGGTAGAGTTTCTTCGGGAAACTCTACTCAAAACCTTCGCCCCTCTTCAATCATTTCCCGAATTGAATCTTTATCCAATGCCACTTCTTTCCCAAGTTGTCGCATTCGGAAAATTGCTTCAGTAATTGATTCTTTAGTAGTCAATTTTCCCCAAGCATTATACCGTGGTTTAGTTTCTGCAGATGATAACGGCTGCACAACCACCACCACCTCAACAGAAGTATCCTGAAAATCAGTTGGCATCACGATTTGCAAAATGCCATCTGTGCCAATATGCGCAATGTGCTTCATTGTTTCCATATCATCCTCCAGAAAATCATATACAAAAGACTCCGTAGGTTGGGTTTCGTTCCTCAACCCAACCTACAATCGCAGGTCCGATTATCCATAAGATATCAAAAGAGAGTATAGATAAACGGAGCAATAACAGAAGCCTGACTGAGGACAATCAAGGCCCCCACCATGACTAAACTGATAATCAAAGGTAATAACCAATACTTTTTGCGTTCCCGCAGAAATTCCCAGAGGTCCTTAAACAAATCAACAGTAGTTTCCCACATTAGAAAGGTCGCTCCATACTTTCTCTAGTTTTCATTTGAGAGGGAATGCTATAGGACTCGACATGGCGCTTCCACTCTCGACCCATCGGATCGCTACCCATCATCCGCCTGATGATTCCCATCGGCGTGAGGATGAGATAAAAGATAATCCCCAAAATCAACCGCGTGTTAATCCATCCCAAGACTAGCCCAATGCGCATCCAGACTTGGTAGACTGGATTGAGGGTTTGGGGTGCTAACAATGCCCAAACCCAGAATATGACCGCTCCCATCCAGGGCCAAAGGGGTAAAGCATGACGCCATAACAAGGGTCCGACGATCCCAAACACTAGCCCCATCATCAAGCCGAAAATTAGTCCAAAGTCACGCAGCCCTTTTTTGTCCAGTTTGACGATTTCTTCCATAGATTTAATCTAGTTCAAATTCTGTTTTCCAAGCCTCATCCTTTTCCCAGACTGACTGTTCCTCCTTGGCCAGCAGGATATTTTCCAGTACCAGATAATCCATTTCCGTGCGCATAAAGCAGCGGTAGGCGTCTTCCGGTGTACAGATGATCGGTTCTCCCCGGACGTTAAAGGAAGTATTCACCAGCACGGCACAGCCAGTCAGTTCCTCAAAATGACGGATTAACTCATAATAGCGAGGATTGGTTTCCTTGTGAACCGTTTGCACCCTCGCAGTGTAATCGACGTGGGTGACGGCGGGAGTTTGCGATCGGGGAATTTTCAGGCGATCGAACCCCAACAGTTGCTGCTGTGCTGTCGTCATGGGAACGTGGAGATTTTCTTTAACAGGAGCTACTATGAGCATATAAGGGCTAGAACTGTCCAGTTCAAAATAATCCGAGACTCGTTCGGCCAAGACAGAAGGAGCAAAAGGTCGGAAAGATTCCCGGTATTTAATTTTCAGGTTCATCACCGACTGCATTTTCTCACTGCGGGGATCTCCAAGGATCGATCGGCCTCCCAGGGCCCGGGGACCGAATTCCATCCGTCCTTGAAACCAACCGACCACATTTCCTTGGGCTAAAATTTCTGCCACCTGGGGCATCAACTGGGCATCATCCAACCGGTGAAAAGGGGCTCTCACCAATTTCAGATAATCCAGAATCTCCCCTTCTGTGAAACTCGGTCCCAGATAAGCACCCTGCATCTTATCTTGCCCTTTTGATTCGCGAGGGCGATCGCAGTACTGATGCCAAACGGCCAAAGCAGCGCCCAAAGCCCCGCCAGCATCACCAGCAGCAGGTTGAACCCAGATATCTTCAAAAATGCCTGCCCGTAAAATCCGTCCATTAGCAACGCAGTTGAGGGCCACACCACCAGCAAGACAAAGGCGATCGACATCTAGAGACTGGCGAAGAGTTTTAGCGAGGCGCAGCACGATCTCTTCGGTCACCCACTGGATCGAACTAGCAATATCCATCTCCCGCTGAGTGATTTGGCTTTCTGGTTGGCGGGGCGGACCCCCAAATAACTGATGAAACCTCTGGTTAGTCATAGTCAGACCCGTAGCAAAGTTAAAATAGTCCATATTCAACCGGAAGGTGCCATCCGGCTTGACATCGATCAAATGATTGAGGATCGGGTCTACATATTTAGGTTGGCCGTAGGGAGCCAAACCCATCAGTTTATACTCGCCAGAGTTAACCTTGAAGCCAGTATAGTAGGTAAAAGCGGAGTACAGTAAACCCAGGGAGTGAGGAAAATCAATTTCCCAGCTCGGAGTTAACTAGTGTCCCTCCCCCAACCAGGCCGTAGTTGTGGCCCATTCACCCACGCCATCCAGACAGAGAACCCCTGCCCGGGGAAAGGGACTGGGGAAAAAGGCCGAGGCCGCGTGGGACTGGTGATGTTCGGTAAACAGCAATGGGGGCAAAATTTTGCTGCCTGCCAGGGTTGCCAGTTCTTTTTTCAGCAGACTTTTCAAGTAAAGCTTTTCCTTTAGCCAGACGGGCATGGCAGCTAAAAAGGAACAAAACCCTTTGGGGGCATAGGCTAGATAGGTTTCCAGCAGTCGCTCGAACTTGACCAGGGGTTTGTCGTAAAATACAATATAATCTAAATCAAGCAGGCCCAGTCCCCCTGCTGACAGACAGTACCCGATCGCCCTCGCGGGAAACCTAGCATCATGCTTTTTCCGAGAAAAGCGTTCTTCCTGGGCGGCGGCTGTAATCTGCCCGTCACAAACTAAGGCAGCAGCGCTGTCATGGTAAAATGCTGAGATACCAAGGATCTGCATCTGTTCTCTCCCATACCTACAAAATGATTATTATAGCTTCATGCTATTATTTTAATGTAACTTGAAAAATAGGCGATCGCCCGGTATCCCGTGCCTCAGAACATCCGTTTGTCAATAGCCCAATTCCAAAATCTATGATTAAATCATCCCCAGCCCTCAAACGCAAGCTGTCCAAATTTGCCTTATTCTTTTTCCTGTGGACGATCGTGCCTCTAGTCAGCATCGAATTAATCATGATTATCCTAGATCCGTACCTATTCCGAGGGTTTTACCAGTACGACCCCGACATGGGATTTCGGGTGCGACCTCATACAAATGGCACCAACAAATTTGGCTTTAATGACAAAGATTATCCCCTGGAAAAACCACTGGGCACCTTCCGGATCTTAATTCTTTCAGACTCCTTTAACTGGGCGGGTGGCAGAGAAGGAAATTACACGGCTTTACTGGAAAATAAATTTAACGCCGACTCGACACAGCCGCAAGTGGAAGTGATTAATGCTGGATATCCCATGACTCATACGGGAGAACAGTTTATCGCCCTGAAAAAGTATGGACTGCAATATAATCCGGATCTGGTCGTGCTGGGTTTCTTTGCTGGTAATGACTTTATCGATGCCGACCCCGAGCGCAAGCGAATTGTGGTGAATGATATATACATAGACATCGACAAGGGCAAAGAATTGAAAATTCTGGGCTACCCAATTATAGCTCAATCTCGACTGCTACTGTTCCTACAGCAAAAATATAAAGTTTTTCAAGAAATGCAGAGAGTCAATAGTGAAGCTAAAACAGCAGGAAAGGGCACTTTTTCAGAAGCAACATTCTTGAGCATAGAAAAAGCGAGAATGGAATTTTGTAACGAGTCATTACACGAGCGAGGAGTTTTTCGAGAAAATATAGATTTGATATTCCAAAGTATTGCCGAAATGTCGGACATTTTGAAAGCCAGTGATATAGACTTTATGGTCGCTATCTATCCGGACGAATTTCAGGTAAATGAAGAATTGACAAATAAAATTTTTACTACATACCAACTCGATCGCAATCAATACGATCTGGATTTAATGCAAAAGCTTTTAAAAGATTTCTTGTCAAGCAAAGACATCCATCATATAGATATGCTCTCAGAGTTCCGAGTAGCAGAAAAGACCCAAGACCTGTATCTGTTACGAGACACTCACTGGAATGCAGCAGGAAATCAATTGGCAGCAAATATTCTGTTTGAAAATTTGAGAAATACTGTCGAGAAATAAGAGCAGGAACAGCAGCTTGCTAACGGCCTAAATGGCCTGGCCATTACCCCTGGGTCTGCTGGATCGTGTTTCCCGATCGAGTCGTGTAGAATACTTGTCAAATTTACCTTGCCGATAGTATAGTAAGAGATTGGCGACTTAAACTGATAACTAACTACTCCGTCGATAACTGGCGATCGCGTACTGTGGGCGGAACCGACATGGCTGCGCCACGCTGCGCGATCGGACCCCTGCAAGAGATAAAGATGAAAGAACAAGACCAGCGGTTTGACTACGTAAAAATTGGCATAGCCTCCTCAGATAGGATACGTAAATGGGGAGAGCGAACCCTGCCGAATGGGTCGGTAGTGGGAGAGGTAACGAAGCCTGAAACCATAAATTACAGAACGCTCAAGCCAGAAATGGACGGGTTGTTCTGCGAGCGAATCTTTGGACCTTCAAAAGATTGGGAATGTTGGTGCGGAAAGTATAAAAGAGTACGCCACCGAGGAATTGTCTGCGAACGCTGCGGCGTGGAAGTCATAGAGTCCAAAGTGCGGCGTCATCGCATGGGCTATATCAAGCTAGCAGCGCCAGTAGCTCACGTGTGGTATCTCAAAGGCATTCCCAGCTACATGGCGATCCTGCTAGATATGCCTTTGCGGGACGTAGAGCAGATCGTCTATTTTAATTCCTACGTAGTGCTGAATCCGGGCAACACCGTGGAGTTGCACAAGGAAGACGAAAAAATACCTGCACTGGCCTACAAGCAGTTGCTGACTGAAGACCAGTGGATGGAAATAGAGGATCAGCTCTACAACGAAGAGTCTACCATGATCGGTGTAGAGGTGGGCATTGGTGCTGAAGCCATGCAACGCCTACTTGCCAACGTGCCCTTGGAAGCAGAAGCAGAACAACTACGAGAGGAAATTGCTGCTTCTAAGGGACAGAAGCGAGCCAAACTGATTAAGCGTTTGCGGGTGATTGATAATTTCGTCGCCACGAACTCTAAACCAGAGTGGATGATCCTGGACATACTGCCAGTCATTCCCCCAGACTTGCGCCCCATGGTACAGTTGGATGGGGGTCGCTTTGCCACCTCTGACTTGAATGACCTCTATCGCCGGGTGATTAACCGCAATAATCGACTGGCGCGGTTGCAGGAAATCCTGGCACCGGAAATTATTGTCCGCAACGAAAAGCGGATGCTTCAAGAAGCAGTTGATGCTCTGATAGATAATGGTCGTCGCGGACGGACTGTGGTAGGGGCTAACAATCGTCCTCTCAAGTCCCTATCTGACATCATCGAAGGCAAGCAGGGTCGTTTCCGGCAAAACCTGTTGGGGAAACGGGTTGATTACTCCGGTCGTAGCGTGATTGTCGTGGGACCGCAGTTGCAAATCCACCAGTGCGGTTTGCCCCGGGAAATGGCAATTGAACTGTTTCAACCTTTCGTGATCCACCACCTGATTCACCGGGGACTGGTGAATAACATCAAGGCAGCAAAAAAGTTGATTCAGCGAGGCGACCCTCATATTTGGGATGTATTGGAGGAAGTGATTGACGGCCATCCGGTGCTGCTCAACCGGGCACCAACCTTACACCGCTTGGGAATTCAAGCCTTTGAACCGATATTAGTGGAGGGTCGGGCGATTCAATTGCATCCCTTGGTCTGTCCTGCTTTTAATGCTGACTTTGATGGAGACCAGATGGCGGTACATGTACCCCTGTCTCTGGAATCCCAGGCAGAAGCCCGACTGCTGATGATGGCTTCTAATAATATTATGTCTCCTGCTACAGGTCGCCCGATCGTCGCCCCCAGTCAGGATATGGTCTTGGGATGCTATTACCTTACTGCTGATAACCCCAATCCCCAAAAAGGCGCTGGCACTTATTTCGCCAACCTCACAGACGCGATCGTCGCCTATGAGCAGGATCGGGTACACCTGCACGCTTATGTCTGGGTGCGCTATGACGGTGAGGTGGAAACTGCAACCCCCGACAATGAAGTTGTCTCTCAAGAAATCTCAGCGGATGGCACGGTAACCAAATTATACCGGGAGCGCCGGGTGCGGGAAACTGCGGATGGAGAGATGATTTCCCAGTACATCCGCACCACTCCTGGTCGGATTATTTACAACAAAACCATAATGGATGTGCTCATGGCCTAAACTGACAAGGACTGCGTACTGCCATGAATTAAGAAACGATGTCTATTGGGTAGTGCGACTACGATGTCTCCCCCACGTTCCCACGGCTCTGCCTGGGAACGTGGGATTAGCCCATGGGCTGCGCCACAGGCTACCGGTCCTACGCAATCCCCGGAGACATCGAGATCCCAAGAGACATCCCAGGTTTTGCCCAAAAACCTGGTTTCTGGGCAAAAGAGTGAAACCAGAGAGCAGCAAAAATGAGATACACCCAACCCCGCTGACTGTCCGAAGGGACAGTCAGCGGGGTTGGAAGTGGCAATTGTCAAATCTATTGCGTTGTTTTCTTGTTTCCTGTAAAATGATAATGATTCTTATTCTCATGGGTTCTCAGTCCCCTAACCCCAAGGCGGACGCGATTACTCCCAGCAAAGAAAAAGAGCATATATCATATGATGAGGAATTTGTCAATGGTCAAAAAACTGCTCAAGCAGCGCCGGTACTTGTTCACCTTGCTAGCATTTCTGGCTAGCATTTCCTTGATTAATATTTCCTTGACTAATGTCGCGTCCAGGGCTCAGAGTGGCGCTCCCAAAATAGTAGCCACGTTCCTGCCCATATATATGTTTACTAGGGCGGTAGCCGGTGAGGAAGCTCAAGTAGAGATTTTAATTCCACCGGGAGTAGAGGTTCACGATTACCAGGCGACGCCAGGGAATGTCCGCACTGTTGCTCTAGCTGATGTGTTGGTGATGAATGGCTTGGATATGGAAGAATTCTTGAAAGGGTTGGTAGAAAATACTGGTAACCGGAGGCTGAAGGAAATTGATGCTAGCACGGGGATAGAACCTCTCAAAGACGACGACGATGACCACGACGATGACCACGACGATGACCATGACGATGATGACCATGATGACCACGATGACGACCACGATGATGACCATGATGACGATCGCGACGGTCACGATCACGCAGAGGGAAACCCTCATGTTTGGCTAGATCCGGTATTAGCACAACAGCAAGTGGCAAACATTCGGGATGGTTTAATTGCCGCAGACCCTGTCAATGCTCAAACCTATCGGGATAATGCAGAAGCTTATATTCGACAACTTCAAAAGATCGATCGGGAATTTGAGGGCAGTCAACTAGGCGGTTGTAGGTTTATTACCTTCCACGATGCATACCCTTACCTGGCCAAACGCTACGGGTTGGAACAAATGGCAGTAGTAGAATTGCCAGAAGACAATCTCACCCCGAGAGATTTGCAGCGAGTTATAGCAGCAGCGAGGGAATTTCAAGTTAAAGCCTTACTTTCCGATAGCGTTGAAGATCGCCGAATCCAGCAGATAGCCAAACAGGTGGGGGTGCCAGTAAAAATTTTAAACCCCATAGAGTCCGGACCTGCTGACCCGCAATATTACTTTCAAGCCATGAGGGAAAATCTGCAAACTTTGGAGACAGTCTGCCGGTGATTAATTCTTTATGTGCTGGGGAACCACCCGTAGTCAAGGTCTCTAACCTGACAATCTATCGCGGTGAATATACAGCCGTCGAATCGGTGTCATTCCAGTTATCATCTGGCACGAATACCGCGATCGTCGGTCCCAATGGCGCGGGAAAAAGTACTCTAATTCAGGCTATTTTAGGTTTGAGAGAACATCAAGCTGGAAAAATTAAAATCTTTGGACATCAGATCAAAAAATTGGGGAAACTTTGGCATAGTATTGGCTATATTCCCCAAAAATTGCCCTTTGATCGCAGCTTTCCCCTGTCCGTAGCAGAGTTAGTGAGTTTAGGATACCATCATCAGCGCGGATTTCTGGGATTTGGCAAATCAAGAAAGCGCCAAGCTGTAGAATATGTCTTAGAACAAGTTAATCTGCAAAACCGGGCCCATCAGCGGATTGGCGTTCTCAGTGGCGGCGAACTCAAACGAGTGCTGTTAGCCTATTGCTTGGTCGTTCCTCGCCGTCTGTTGGTGTTGGATGAAGCGATGGCCGGTGTAGATGCCACCGGAGAAGCTGAATTTGCCGATCTCCTGGCCAAACTGCAACAAGAACAAGCTTGGACTATTCTCCAAGTTTCCCATGATTTAGACATGGTCAGTCGCTACTGCGATCGGGTAATATGTATGAATCGCCGTTTGCTGTGTCAAGGTGTACCGAGTATCGCCCTAAGTACAGAAAATATCAACAGGATCTACGGTTCAACTCTCACGCGCTATTTTCATCAACATGAATGTTTCCGATTTTTCCGGAACGGTGTGGGTAAGTCTATTTAGCTTACCATTTATGCAACGGGCTGTAGCTGGGGGTGTCCTCCTCGGAATTCTGGGGGGAATCTTCGGCAGCTTTGTAATTTTACGCAGGTTATCTTTATTTGGCAATGCTTTAGGTCATGCGGCTTTTTTAGGGGTGGTCATGGCTGCTTTATTAGAGTTGCCCCCAACTGCTTCACTGATAGGATTTATTGTCGCCTCAGGGCTAGCAGTAGTTTACCTGATCGATCGGACGGATTTAGGCAGCGATACGATATTAAGTATTGTGGTGGCGGGTTCCGTGGCCCTGGGGACGATCGGGTTTAGTTTCTTGAAAGGATACCGAGGCAATCTTTTATCTGCTCTCTTTGGTGATATTCTGGCAATTAGTAGTACGGATTTAATCTTATTAGCACTGCTGCTGGGGATAACTGTAGCAGGGTTAATCTTGACTTTCCCCGAACAAGTTATGCTGACTCTCAATTCTGATTTGGCACGAATGCAGGGAATTCCGGTGCAATGGTATCGGTATTTGTTTATTGTTCTCCTCTCAGGGACGATCGCCTTAACCATTCGGGCCGTTGGCATACTATTGGTAAATGCTTTTTTAGTGATTCCCGCAGCGACGGCAAAGTTGCTGTGTCATCAATTTGTGCCTTTTCTGGCAATGGCCGCCTGTATTGGTGCCCTGAGTGGGGCGATCGGGATGGTAGTATCTGGCAGTTTAGACTTACCTTCCGGACCGAGTATTGTCTTAGTGCAATTAGTAGGATTTTTGGGCGCGGCCTGCTTCAAAAGATTGTGAGGCCGCCCGATGAGGGTTGACTTGAGCAAGTGTTTCCTGCCAGACTAATTGCTACACGGATATCAGTGTATTACTGTCAGCCAAATAATTTCCGTATAATTAGTTTGTATCCCCCCATGACGATACATCTACTTACGTATAAAATGAGTATCTGTTGGAAAAATTAGATCGGCACAAAAAATTTTTCTAATTTTATCAAATCCAAGCACTACTAGGGCGTGTCATCAGTTAAGCCAAACAACAGTAGCAGCCAGGTAGATAGCACCCAAGAAATTCTGAGCCCTCTTATCGTAACGGGTGGCAATGGCTCGATATTGCTTGAGTTTGGCAAAAAAATTCTCAATCAAATGACGTGCTTTGTATAGATATTTGTCATAACGGCGTTGTTCTTTTCGATTGGATTTAGGCGGAATCACAGGTTCGCATTGCTGGGCTTCAAGACGTTTCAAAACCCTTCGTCAGCATCAGAAGCTTTGTCTGCGAGTAACGCATCAGCCTTAATATTATCAAGTAACACATCAGCCCCTTCCAAATCGTGAGCTTGACCGGCTGTTAAATGAAAACCCGTTGGGTTCCCCAATGCGTCACAGGTCGCGTGAATTTTGGTACTCAAACCCCCTTTACGGCGTCCGATGGCTTGGTCGCAATCTTTTTTTTGAGCACCTGCACTATGTTGATGAGCCCTTTATATCGTGGCATCAATCATCGCATATTCGTTATCGGCATCGGACGCAAGTACCTTGAATACTCTTTCCCATACCCCGGATTTTGACCACCTACTATGGCGCGTATGAATTACCCTCAAGTCCCCAAATCGCTCGGGTAAGTCCCGCCAAGGTATCCCAGCTCTATATCGATACAAGACAGCATAGACAAATAAGCGGTTATCCTTAGCTGTCCCCCCCACATAACCCTCCCGACCTGGCAATAGGTCCCTGATTCTCTCCCACTGGTCATCTCTTAAAGCATAGCGACGCATTTCTCAAATTCTCCTGCTCTAACCTTTACCCTCTTAGATCACACCAATATATCCTGGTTGTCAACTCAATCATCTTGTTATATATTTTTGGTGGGGACCCATATCGTTAATCTAACTGATGACACGCCCTAGAATAATTTTTTATTAATCGCTTTGGGAAAGTAATTTATCGGACTTTCTTTAAATCATATAGAGAAAGAGTATGGGGAATTCCCTGTCATCAAATAAGTGCGGAGTGGGGTGCTCAGCGAGTTAAAGGATTGTCTATTTCAAAAGCTATTAAACACAATCTTAAAAAGATATTACGATTGAACTCTCGCTCCCTATCACAGAAGAATGTAGAAACTTCTTTGATTGAACGCTTCCTGTATCCTAAATACGGTACTCGCGACTTGAAGCCAAAATTTGTTGCAGAAACCCTGTTTCTTGTCCCGTGGGGAGATCGGCTGCTGGCCAGAAACCGGGTTTCTTCTAAAAGGAACGATCGGGTGGCGATCGTTGTGTGACCAGCAATTATTACTGTCAAATTTCCACAGATGAAGATAGCGATCGCCGATCGGCGATCGCTGACACTAAGCATGGCACTCACAACCAGCATGGCCACAGCCAGCACCATTGGGATGACCGTCGGCACAGACATCGGAGCAGTAGTATTTGTCGTTTTTCTTCATCGCTGCCTCAATGTCAACCACACACAGGCAAGAATCACAGGTACATTTCATTTGGGTTACCGTACTCATCGTTGTTTCCTCAATCTGTTCTTATCTTTAATCTAACCCATTAACAGCAGTTCATGTGTATGTTTATATTTTCTTAAACATTCAGTTGCCAGTCACCTCCCGCAGAGAGAATTAGAATCATTCTTATTCTGCTAGACAGATGATTATTGGTTATTGGTTAATTTACCATTTTCAATTTGCAATTTATCAATACCCCAGTATAAATCCATTTGGCTTGTGGTCGAACGGGCATTGCGCAAGCCGTACTAGTGCGACTGGCTGGCCACCGAGTGGATGAGGTAGAAATCGCGAGATTGCCAATCCTAGCGTCAGCGTGTTATGTGCAGATGAAAATAGAAACAATAATTTTCCCTCCCCCGCACCCGGTACTCAGCAATCTTTGCAAGTGCTAAGGTTTGGTGATTCCGGCGCACGACCGAAGGCTTATTTGCACACGCTACGCTGCGCTGCACGCCGATGAAATTCCACCGCTGCTAGTCCTGCACAAGCTCGTGCCATTGCTCGAACAAGCCGAACGGGACGACGCAGTAACCGGTGAAGTGGTGGTAGTGCCAGTCGCAAACCCAATTGGTAGCGATCAATATTTATTCGGCATTCATCAGGGACGCTATGCTCAGGGTAGCGGATTGAACTTCAATCGTCGCTATCCGAACCTCGTCGAGGCGATTCCTGGCCACACGGCCAGGAATCTCTCAAAGGATGCCGCGAGTAATGTGGCGCTGATTCGGGATGCAGCACTTAGGGAACTCTGGCAACAATAATCTTTAATCCATCGCTGAGGATAACAGTTCCCAGACAGGCAATTAAAAATGTCGATGCTGACTGTCGGTAACTTTGCCACCAGAGAATGCTAATAGTCGCGATCGCTACAACTATCAACACTTCAATTGTGTGACAGTCAGCATTACTCCATCCAGAATTTGATTAGCTCGATCGTGGATCCACAGTAGCAATGCCGACTCTATAGCAAAGGTTGGTTGCTGCCACACCCCCGTTAATATTTTCCCTAACACCCAAAGGGTGATCGCGCTACTGAGTAATCCCCCTATTCTCACAATTGATAGGCGCAATGGTTGTTGCCACATTGTGAATTACAAATTGTGATTATCTTTAGCCTTTGAATGAATTAACCACCTCTTGCAGAGTAGCTTCCATTCCGTTGCCCAAAGCTCTAAACTTCCATTCTCCCTTATCTCTGTAAACTTCTCCCATTAACATAGCAGTTTTACCATCATACTCAGCATCACCCGACAAACTATATTTAGCAATTTCCCTGCCCTTGGCATCGATCGCTCTCACAAAAGCATTTTTGACCATCCCAAAATGCTGTTTCCGGTCTTTCGCCTGATAAATATTTACCCCCAGAACAATTTTCTGATATTTTTCCGGTATTTCTCTTTGAGAACTATTTGTTCGTCATCCCCTGCTCCCTCTCCTGTAAGATTATCTCCTGAATGAACTACCGTGCGATCGCCAGATCGCAAATGCCCATAATATATCACATCTTCTTGTTCGTGGTGACGATGCTTACAGGGATTTGCTTGTTCTAACCATGAACCTCTTTCCGATCGCGCAGCGTGGCGCAGCCATGCGGCGTCAGTCCCTGGGCTGAGACCTTATCCTTCATTTAAGTCCTTGCTCCACACCACGGCGATGTGGCTCCGCAGCACCTCACGCGGTCGCCCCCGCACCTGGGGAAGGGGAATTTAACCCCCATGATGACCAGAGTTATCTGGCTAATGGAACCAGACCCGACTTTCACCATTACTGGTTTACGCCGGAACGAATCGCACAATCAAAATTTACGCCATACCGCTACACCTTGACAGGCGATGCCCAGCGGCACAAATTATTTTAAGCACTTGCCGAACCTCCATTAGGACTTTGGCGCATCAGATATTCCCATATCTGCGCGATCCGTGCTTGCGCGACATTAGTATTGCGAATCAAATTCTGCATAGATAGACCCAGAGCATCGACAGTACGAGCTGTATTATTGACATTGCGCGATAAATTATCTATAGAGGTCTCTCCGGCAGCGAGCAGCCGTTCTGTTTCTTCCGCAAAGCGATCGATGGCAGCGAGTCGCCGTTCCGTTTCCTCTGCAAAGCGATCGATGGCAGCGAGTCGCCGTTCCGTTTCCTCTGCAAAGCGATCCAGGCGAGCATCTATACGGGCGATCGCTTCTGCGTGTGCTTGCTGTATCTGAGCCGTCTGGGCGAGAATCTCTTCTATTTGATCAAGTCTGCTCGTCATCTGTTTTTTTCTTTTTGTCAGTTATTTTGCCTTGTGAATGGCGGGTCTGGTGGGCGGTGCCCACCCTACTTTTGGGCGATCACGATCGCTTTTTTCCCTCGCCCCAACCCACCCTAAACCACAATTTTAAGCCGAACCGCCATTCGGACTTTGGCGCATCAGATATTCCCATATCTGCGAGATCCGCGCTTGCGCGACATCAGTATTGCGAATCAAATTCTGCATAGATAGACCCATAGCATCGACAGTACGAGCTGTATTATCGACATTGCGGGATAAATTATCTATAGAGGTCTCTCCGGCAGCGATGCGTCGTTCCGTTTCTTCTGCAAAGCGATCGATGGCAGCGAGTCGCCGTTCCGTTTCCTCTGCAAAGCGATCGATAGCAGCGAGTCGCCGTTCCGTTTCCTCTGCAAAGCGATCCAGGCGAGCATCTATACGGGCGATCCTTTCTGCGTGTGCTTGCTGTATCTGAGCCGTCTGGGCGAGAATCTCTTCTATTTGGTCAAGTCTGCTCGTCATCTGTTTTTTTCTTTTTGTCAGTTATTTTGCCTTGTGAATGGCGGGTCTGGTGGGCACCGCCCACCCTACCTACTAACTTTAAGAAGCATACTGGTCTACAAAACCTTGCAGTCCGGAATTAAAACCTTGTCCCACTGCTTGGAATCTCCAGGAGCCATCTTTCTTATACAAACGACCAAATTCGATCGCCGCTTCCGTGGAGAAGTCCTCATCCAACTCGTACTTCGCTACCTCACTTTTGGTCTCCTCATCATAAATTCTGATGAAATAATTTCGCACTTGGCCAAAATTTTATTTCCTCTCCTCCGCCTCGTGAATAGTGACGATAAACACCATTTCTTGAATCGCCGGATCTACTTTATCCAACTCTACCTTAATCATCTCATCATCTCTTTCCTGGGCTCCCGTTCTTTCATCCCCATCGATTTTACCGCACCATCTGGAGATTGTAAATTGTTGTAAAACACAAAATACTTTTCGTCGGGAATTTTCCCATTTGCCTCCAACATAAATACCGAAGCATCCAAGTCATAATCTGAACCCGTGTCAGTTTTATTCACCTCCCATCCCAGGCCAACAGTAGCTCGCTTCATCCCCGGCGCTTCTTTGGACAGATCGATCCTCTGACCTTTACTCATATTTATTGCCATCTTGCTTTAATTCCTTCAATCAACAACTTCTCTTACTCTATCACAATTCACATCACTTTTAATTATCTTCACCAAACTTAACGAGTATCAACAATTTGCTTCTGATATTCTTGTTCGGTGATGATGTCGCGGGTACTCTCCAATCGGTCTAAAAATACTAGCCCATCCAGATGATCGTATTCATGTTGAAATATCCGGGCGACAAAGTCAGTTAACTCCAGGCGCTGCACCCGATCGTCCCTATTGGTATATTCTACCTCAATTGCTCGATATCTCGGCACCCAACCCCGAATCCCGGGAATGCTCAGACAGCCTTCCCAATCTTTGACTATTTCATCCCCATGGGCTATAATCCGAGGATTAATCATCGCCGTCGGTTCCATCTTCGGAGCGTTTAAGTAGCGGAGGGTCGGACGGGAGGCGACAATTAACAAGCGATAAGATTGCCCCACTTGCGGGGCGGCAATACCGACGCCATTGGATGCCGCCGCCGTGCCAATCAAGTCATCAATCAATTGTTGCACCGACTGTAGATTCTCAATTGGCCGGGCTTGCTGGCGCAGCACCCGATCGCCTAATTGGGCAATTGGCAATGTTTTACTCATGATACTTCCTGGGCAATGGTCCCGGTTGCACAACAATCTTCAAAGTTTTTCCTTGACGGCGCACCGTCAGCAACAATCGATCTCCCACCGAACTTTTTTGGACTATTTGCTGGAGTTGGCCAGCGATCGCCTAATTGGGCAATTGGCAATGTTTTACTCATGATACTTCCTGGGCAATGGTCCCGGTTGCACAACAATCTTCAAAGTTTTTCCTTGACGGCGCACCGTCAGCAACAATCGATCTCCCACCGAACTTTTTTGGACTATTTGCTGGAGTTGGCCAGCTTTGGTCACAGTTTTACCATCTATCTCTTGGACCACATCACCTTTTTTCAGTCCGGCGGCAGATGCTGAAGAGTTTGGGATTACTTCGGCAATTAAAACACCTCTCTTCTCTGCGATCTTCAACCCCAAGGACCGATCGATGCCTGAGGGGTTGCCTGCGTTGCATCCCGAAGGCATCGAAGGCCTTCAAGTTTTCGATCAACTCAGGGGTGATGGTGGCCATGCGGATACCCAAGAAAGGATGGGAGACCTGACCAGTAGCAATCAGTTGCTCGGCAATCCCCTGCACTTGGTTGATAGGAATGGCGAAACCTAAAACCTCGAGCACCTCCAATAATAGCAGTATTCATGCCAATGACATCGCCTTGCTGATTTAACAGGGGCCCACCAGAATTACCAGGGTTGATTGCCGCATCAGTCTGAATGAACCCAACTCGCTTACCAGGAACGCCTACTTGAGAACTAGAACGACCAGTAGCACTGATAATTCCAGCAGTGACCGTATTGTCCAGCCCTAAAGGATTCCCGATCGCGATCGCCCATTGCCCAGGTTGGAGCTGCTCCGAATCCCCCACAGTCACCACCGGCAAATCCCCAGCCGAGATTTTGACCACCGCCACATCGGTGAGGCGAATGGCTGCGCCACGCTGCGCGATCGGACCCCAGTACCTCACCGTCAAAGGAACGACCATCCTTGAGAGTCACTGTCACTTTCTTGGCACCATCTACCACATGGGCATTAGTGACAATCAGTCCATCAACATTAATGATAAAGCCAGAACCAGTTCCTTGCTGTAGCTAGTTACCTCCGGGACCAAAAAACCGTCGGTCTCCCCGGCGAGGTGTATCTCCTGGAGGAGATACAGTCCGGTCAGCATCAATTCTCACCACCGCCGGGCCAACTTTGGCCACAGCAGCAGCAATAAAATTATAGTTAGCCCCAGCCATCCCCGGACTAGACAAGGCGCGAGCAGCAGGATGTGGCAGTGCGCCAGCCATCAGCAGCCGATCGGCCACAAAGGTCACCCCTGCCCCAACCAGCAGCAGCACTAGGTACTGCTTTACCCGCACCGTTATCAGCATCAGCCCTACACGGCTTCGCCTGCGCGAGAAATCGGCTTCGCACAGGGCCGTGAAAATGCTCGCCTGTTTTACTCATTTAGTCCTCCTTATCAGTCAAAGTAGTCCGCTATTACTATTCTGTACGACGAGAATCGATCGATTCTCCGCAGGATTAATTAGAATCTTGTCAACACCCTCTCTCCTGATGGGGATGTAAAATTAACAATTGTGGAGGTGTCTGGAGTGGCAATTACCCTTGAAAGTCTCTGGTCTCAAGCTAAGGAGCGTTTACAGATCGCACTGACTCGACCGACATTTGAGACTTGGATCGAGCCAGCGTCCGCAATGAAGATGACTTCTAATTGCCTAGTAATTTCCACCCCCAACTTTGCCCGCAATTGGCTACAGAAATATTATCTCAAAACCATTGCTGATGTGGTGCAGGAAATTTGGGGTCAGCCAGTGGAAATCCAGATTGTAGTCGCTGCGGACGATGGCGCTGCGCCATCGCACCACCGGATCTGACGGGGATATCCTGTGGCCATTGCCGGCCACGACTAGGGAACCAGATCGGGGCACGCCAAACCAACCCAGACCGACGAACTTAAACCCCAAGTATGTAGTGCGACTCGTTTCGGCCTAACCTGTACAAACACGGAAAAGCCGAGCCAAAATTGGACTGAATGTTTAGAACCAAAACTAATCATAATCGGATGGGGTCGAGCCGGGAATCGCTTCCCGACCCTCCCTTGAGGAACCGGACTTGCGATTTTCACCGCATCCGGCTACTGGGTACTAGGCCCTTTTCATAGGTAGACTTAATAGGAATTACTTCCGTTAGCCCTTGCCGCCTGTCTTTTCTTCCCTTTCCTGGTTTAGCGAGTGGTTGTTCTGATAACCGTTAGTATCACCATTTTCAAGTCAGTTTTACCAGTTATCCATACCTTATCCTCCACTTGCGTTTCGGATTAGTTCCGTGGCTTTTTAGGATTACTCATTCCAGCAGCTTCCTAGTATCACCGACCCACGTCAGCGCTGGCTACCCAGCATCATCTACATTACTGTAGATGTTATCCCAGGAATTACCCCGGGCATTCGCTTCTTGGGCCATCCCTCCCCCCGTGGCTTGCGCTTAACATCTAACTTGTCCTGATGGACAGCACACGAGAGGTTACTTCGTTCCCTAACAACATTTCGCGATACCTTTAGGTCCACACTATACCCCGGGAGCTATTTGAGTACTATATTAGCCAGAGTCTAAAACTAATACTAGCTACCATTTCCTTTTTAGGCCAGCGCATATAGCCTTATTTCGCTGGTTCCTTATAACGAGGCTTGCACATGTTTGCCTGCTCTAACCTTGGATATCTTTCCTAGCGGCGTCACCGGCTTAGGCTGCCAGTTATCCTACATTTGAGTCCTCGCTTAGCACCACGATGATGTCGCTTCGTAGCACCGAGGACCGGTGTCACCCCCGTACCTGGGGGGAGGGGAATTTAACCCCCATGCGGTCAGAGTTCCCGGCTAATGAAACCGGGCTAGCGTTCCGTGTTTGACCACGTTAGGCTAGAACGAATCGCACAGGCTCAATATGGTAACTCTGGTCATCATGGGGGTTAAATTCCCTCTCCCCAGGTGTGGGGGTGACACCGGTCCTTAGTGCTGCGGAGTGACATCACCGTGGTGCGGAGCAAGGACTTAAATGTAGGATAGCTGACAGCCCAAAGTCGGCAACTCCGCTAGGAAAGATGCTCATGGTTAGGAAAACGAATCTGTGAAAGCCTCGTTATGTGTAACCAGCGGAAGAAGGCTTACACGCTGGCCTAAAAAGGAAATGGTAGCTAGTGTTGGCTGTTGCATATGGCCAACATCACACTCAAAGTAGCTCCCGGGGTAAAGCAGGGACCTAAAAACATCGTGAAATGATACCAGGGAACGAAGTAACTCCACGTGTGCTGTCCATAACTACTCGACTATCGACCGGTGGTCAGGAGATAGGGACCAGTTAGATGATAAGCGTAAGCCATGTGGAGAGAGATGGCCCAAGAAGCAAAGGACAGGGGTAACTCCTTGTATAAGTGGTGCAGGAATGTACCGGCAGACGTGGGTCGGATATAGTTGGAAATCTTGGGTGGAAGTATCCCTAATACGTACCAAAAATCAGGAGAAATCCTAGATTGTAATATGGACTAAAACTCTAGCCGGGTAAAACTTGAAAAGTCCCCTAATGACGAGACAGGGGCAATGTTAGCAAAGAGCGGTATAAGTGGTTTCCTGGATACCCCCCGCGAACCTTCCGGAGCTAGATACGAAACAGTCCTATCGACTACCATAAAGGGGAAAAACTGCATAAGAAGAGGGACAAAGGGAGCAATCCCCAGTAATCCTGCCAATGACAAGGTCCAACTAACCAGTAGCCGTGTGCGATGAAAACCGCATGCACGGTTTGAAAGGGAGGGTTGGGAAGCGATTCCCAGCTCGACCCCTAATTTCTCGCGATTTGTGGTCGGCTCTAACAATCGCATGGCCCATGCAGCAGCCCTGGCCGTGGCCGAGTCTCCCGGACGGGAGTTTAATCCTCTATTCCTCTGTGGTGGCGTCGGTTTGGGAAAAACGCACCTGATGCAGGCGATCAGTCACTATCGCTTAGAGATTGCACCTGAGTCTAAGTTATTTTACGTCTCGACGGAAAAATTTACCAATGACCCTGATTACCGCCATCCGCAAGGACAGCATGCAAAGCTTCCGGAAACATTATCGGGCCGCCGATGTGCTGTTAGTAGACGATATGCAGTTCATTGAAGGCAAGGAATACACCCAGGAAGAGTTTTTCTATACCTTCAACACCTTGCACGAAGCTGGCAAGCAGGTTGTCTTGGCATCCGATCGCCCCCCGAACCAGATTCCGGGGTTACAGGAACGCCTCTGTTCTCGGTTTTCGATGGGATTAATCGCCGATATTCAGCCGCCAGATTTAGAAACTCGGATAGCTATTCTGCAGAAAAAGGCAGAAGACGAAAATATTCCCCTGCCGCGAGATGTGGTAGAATACATTGCCAGTAACTACACTTCCAATATTCGCGAACTAGAGGGGGCATTGATTCGGGCAGCAACCTATATGTCTATTTCTGGTTTGGCCATGACAGTGGAGAATATTGCGCCAGTATTGAATCCCCCTGTTGCGAATGTGGAGGTGTCTGCGGAAGTGGTGATGGCAGCGGTGGCAGATGAGTTTAATCTGTCCATCGAAGATCTCAAGGGTAATTCCCGCCGCCGGGAAATCTCCCAGGCCCGTCAGGTTGCCATGTATTTGGTGCGTCAGAACACGGACCTCAGCTTGCCCAAGATTGGCGAGGAATTTGGCGGCAAGGACCACACGACTGTAATCTACAGCTGTGATAAAGTGGCTCAACTGCGGGATAAAGATCCCGATATGGCGAAGAGATTGCGGCAGTTGAGCGATCGGATCAACCTGATCGGCAAATCCCAAAGCCAATTTTGAACGATCGCACCTGTGGAAAAATTCTGGTAACTGTGGAAAACTTGTGAAAAAATCTCATATCATTTATAAAAGCTACAAAAGAGCCGTTCGTAGTAAGCACTTTAGTGCTTCGGGGTTCGTAGTAAGCACTTTAGTGCTTCGGGGTCACGATGCATCATCTATATATGTAGCATTAATTTAGATAATTTAATATAACTTCCCAGAATTTTTTCCACAATTTGCAGATTATCGAATTTTTAGTTTCCTGAGTGCTATTGGGCTTAAAATAGATGAGCCGAGCGCTAGCGAACGCCCATGAAACTGGTCTGTAACCAAAGTGACCTGAGTACGAATCTATCGATCGTCTCCCGTGCGGTGCCCTCTCGCCCCACACAACCAATACTTGCCAAGGTGAGACTGCAAGCAGATGGTGCGAGTCAAGAAGTGAGCTTAACAGCGTTCGACCTCAGTCTAGGAATCTCAACTAGCTTTGATGCGCAGGTAGCAGAGTCGGGGGACATCGCCCTGCCTGCAAAATTGCTTTCGGACATCGTTTCCCGTCTGCCAGCAGGAGAGATATCCCTGGATCTGGAGACAGAAAAAGCAATAGTCTCCTTAACCCAAGCTTCCGGACGATATCAAGTCACGGGACAGGAGTCGGAAGAATTTCCGGAATTGCCAGTAGTAGAGGATGGGGAAGTTTTGACTCTGCCCACAGAAGCACTGAGATCCGGGTTGAACGGCTGTTTGTTTGCTGCGAGTACCGATGAAACCAAGCAAGTTCTCACGGGAGTACACTTGAAAATCTATGGTGATAGTCTGGAATTTGCGGCCACTGACGGACATCGTTTAGCTGTGGTCAAAACTGCTAATCAGCCGGCGGTGTCTGGAGCATGCTCTTGTCCTGAAGGACGCGGCATGCTCCAGACACCGGAGTCGGAGTCGCAAGAGGAGTTGGAGTCGGAGTTGCAAGAGGAGTCGAAGCCGGAAGGGGACCAGCAGAGGACAGCAGATGAAGCGTCTTTTGAGGTGACAGTACCCGCGAGAGCTTTACGGGAACTAGAGCGGATCGCGAACCAACAAAAGCAGGATAAGACAATTGCCCTGCATTTTGACCAGAAGCAAGTTGTGTTTGAGTTAAAAAACCAAAAACTGACTACGCGCACTCTGGAGGGGCAATATCCTCCCTATCAGCAGCTGATACCCAAGGAATTCGAGCGACTGGCGACCGTGGATCGACGGCAACTAGTACAGGTCTTAGAGCGCATTGCCATTATCGCCGACCAGAAGAATCATCTGGTCAGGTTCAGCTTAGACAGGGACAGCCAGCAGCTGACTTTATCTGTGGAAACAGCTGATGTGGGCAGCGGGCAGGAGTCGATGGCAGCACGGATATCTGGAGAGAGCTTAGAGATTGACTTTAATGTCAAGTATTTTTTGGAGGCAATCAAAGCTATGGGCTCCCAGGAACTGGAAATGCGGCTGAATGCAGACGATCAGCCCGTAATCCTCACTCCCTTAGGAGGGATGCAGATGACCTGTTTGGTGATGCCAGTTAAAATTAGACCCTAAAGAAGGTATGATGAGTAGTTTTAGAGAGTTGAAGAGGAACTGATTGACACCTGTGCGGAAAATAGTCATAGCTGGTAATTGGAAAATGTACAAAACCCAGGCAGAGGCCCTGGACTTTTGGCAGGTATTTATGCCTGAGCTGGATAAGACTCCGGCAGAACGGAATGTAGTACTCTGCGTGCCGTTTACGAACCTAGACCTGCTGTCGAAAAAAATCCAAGGTAGCCCGGTGCAGCTGGGGGCTCAGAATGTCCATTGGGAGTCTGAAGGCGCTTACACTGGGGAAATTTCTGCCTCGATGCTCAAAGAGATAGGGGTGCGCTATGTGATTATTGGTCACAGCGAACGGCGTCAGTATTTTGGGGAAACGGATGAAACTGTTAACCAGCGCCTGAAAGCAGCTCAGCAGTTCGGTCTGCTGCCCATTCTCTGTGTGGGTGAAACTAAGCAACAACCAGATGCTGAGGAAACGGAAACCCATATTTACTCCCAGTTGGATCGAGATCTGGTAGATGTAGATCAAAGTGCGTTGGTAATTGCCTACGAACCGATCTGGGCGATCGGGACTGGGGATACCTGTGAGGTATCGGAGGCTAACCGGGTGATTGGTTTAATTCGTTCTCGGTTGAGTAATCAGGATGTGCCGATTCAATACGGCGGCTCTGTCAAGCCTAACAATATCGATGCCATTATGGCTCAGCCAGAAATCGATGGTGTTTTGGTGGGAGGTGCTAGTCTGGAACCTGGCAGTTTTGCCCGCATTGTCAATTATCAGTAGATTGTCATGCAGTGCGAACCTCGTTCCCAGGCTAAAGCCTGGGAACGAGAAATGGTTCATAGATCGAAACAATGAACAATGAACCCATGATAATTAGAGGGAAATTGTTTGAGTGGGGGGCGCGCACCTATCTGATGGGCATTCTGAATGTGACGCCTGATAGTTTCAGTGATGGTGGCGAGTTCTCAAGCATTAAAGCTGCGGTTATCCAAGCAAGGCGTATGGTAGCAGCTGGAGCTGATATAATTGATATTGGCGGTCAATCAACTCGACCGGGTAGCAGTCAAATTACTCTACAACAAGAACTCGATCGGGTGTTACCTGCGATCGCGGCAATTCGCGAATGGCCAGATGAATGGGCAGTGTCTGGAGCATGCCTTGGTGTCTGGAGCGTGCCGAGTCCTTCAGGACAAGAGCACGCGGAAGACGCCAAAGTCCTTCAGGACAAGAGCATGCGGAAGACGCTGGCAGAGGTGCCCATTTCCATTGACACGACTAGGGCCGAAGTGGCCGATCGGGCGATCGCCCTTGGTGCGGACATAGTCAATGACATTTCTGGCGGTACTTTCGATCCAGATATGTTTTCTGTCGTTGCTCAAAAACAGGTTCCCACGATCTTGATGCATATCCGAGGAACGCCCCAGACTATGCAAAAAATGACTGACTATGAAGATTTGATTGGCGAGATTTATGGGTTTCTGGAAGGTAGGATCGATGCAGCTGTGGAGGCGGGGATTTCGCGATCGCGCCTGATCGTAGACCCTGGGATTGGTTTTGCCAAAACTGGAGCGCAAAACCTAGAAATTTTCCGGCAAATGTCCAGATTTCGGACTTTAGGCGTTCCCATTTTAGTGGGGCCGTCCCGGAAAAGTTTCATCGGTCATCTGCTCGATCGCCCCACCGATCCGAAAGGGCGAGTCTGGGGTACAGCGGCAGCTTGCGTGGGTGCGATCGCCGGTGGGGCAGACATCTTGCGGGTGCATGACGTTGCCGAAATGCGGGATGTCTGCCGGGTCGCCGATGCCATTTTTGAGGCTAATTGTTGATTGCTAATTGTTATCAACCATCAATTATCAGCACTAGGATTTTCCTGTCCATCCTCACCATTGGGCTCATTTTTAGATTTAATCTCAGCCTGGGTCATTGCTTTATTTAACAGACTCTTAGAACGACCATTTCCTCGGCGCAGTGTTGATTCATCAAACACAGAGTCAAACAAATACAACAGGTTATCTGACATGGCCTTGGGGTCCATGAACACAACCTTAGAATTATCGCTTTCACTCAGCTTGTAATTTCCATCCACATACTTTTGCGCGATCAGGTACTTCAAAAATTCCCGATTACTGGGCTGCATATTCAGGGCCGTAGCTATGCGTTCGATTGACTGGGCTTGGCCCTCAGCTTCCAGAATCTCCGCTCTTTTCTGAATTTCCGCAGCCCTTTCACGTTCCATCGACTCCATGATCGCTGGCGCTGGCATAATATCCTGTACCTCAACCCGAATCACTTTTACCCCCCAGGCATCAGTTGCGTCATCCAATTGTGCTAGCAGGTCTTGATTGATTACATCTCGGGAGGAAAAAGTCTCCTGCAGCTCCATTTTCCCAATTTTAGAACGCAGCACGGTTATCGTCAGGTTTTCCAGGGCGTTGCCAACGTCATCGATCGCGTAATAAGCTCTCCTGAGATCCAGGATTTGCCAATAGACGACCGCATTGACTGTCAAGGGCACATTATCTTTGGTGATTGCTTGCTGGGGCGGTATGTCCAGAACCCGTTCGCTCATCAGCGCTTTGATGACGATCGTCTCCAGGAAAGGTATGACATAATTTACCCCTGGTTTCAATGTTCGGTTATACCTCCCCAAGCGCTCCACCAGGGCTTGATAAGGTTCTTTGATAATTTTCACTGCATCCCCGACGTAACCAATCAGGGCTAAAGCTAAGATGACAAGGACTTGTGGTATCATAATTAAGCGGTTCTCCTTTAGACTAGGGGTAGAAAATAGATTATCATTTCCATTTTATCTTTCATCCTCCCCCATTTTTAGTTACATTTCTTTGTATTGTTAACATAAAATTACGGGGCAGGCATGGCTGCCGGCGTCATGTTGCTACCATGAAAGAACTAAGTTGGACTAGTTCAAGCAGTTTCTCGGAAGTCTTGACTATTAACGTCATTGATGTTGCCGAACCTCCTACAGACATCGACCTCAGCAACAGCAGCATCAATGAAAACTCCGCATCGGGTAGCGTCGTGGGGACTTTCTCCACTACCGACGAAGATAATGGAGATAGCTTTACCTACCCGTGCATGGTCCGGCTACACAAACAAAGCCCACCGGCGCGGGCTTGATGACGGACACCGAAAGCTCTCCGGAGACATCGAAGCTATGCTCGACGTAAAAAAAGATGACCAAAATTGCTCTACTAATTCAACTACTTTTGAGCCGCACCCATCACTTGACGGGACAAAATGTCTATGTCGTAAGGGCAATACGAGTAGTGCGCCCTTTAGGCATCTCAGCCGACTCTGGGCTTTCTCCCTAAATGGCGTTGGCCTCCAAAGTCGCAGCCTGCGATCGCGCCCCTTAACAATAGAAATATTTTATCCGGGAATAACTGAGTCATTTCCAAAGGTAACTATTCATTTCCAGGAGTAACTAAATCATTCCACCAAGTACGAGAGTCATTCGGTGGCGTCACAACCTTTGGCTTTGACGTGAGACAAGATTACCGAAGGACAGTTGAGTAACTCCAAGGCCGGAGTAAGCACCTCCAAGGCCAGAGTAAGCGCCTCCAAGGCCGGAGTAAGCACCTCCAAAGCCGGAGTAAAATCGGGGGTGTGGTCTTGCGCCCGTTGGTAAGTAGTTCGTAGTTCGACCTTGCGGGCTATATTACATGCATCATCGATGCACCCGGCTATCAACTATTTGTGACCGCACCCTTCTGAGGGCCCAAAACGTCACCGGTTACTACTTATCACCTGTGGCGAACTTGCTGTTCCCAATGAGGAACCAAAAAATGAAGTATAATTAATTTCTTCCCTAACAAAGCAGGAAATGCTACTATAGATAGCTAGAAACTTGCTTCCCTCAAGGTCGCCGGTGACCAACCCCTAAAAAAGTTCATCCCTTACATCAGAAGATATTATGGCGACATTTAACGTAGACACAGCAGCAGAACTATCCGATGCCATTACCAATTCCGCGGGTAACGGTCAGGCAGATACCATTAACATCACGAGAGATATTACCCTGACCGGGTTGCTACCCCTTATTGAAGAAGACGTCCAGCTCACGATAAATGGGAACGACAACACCATTGATGGCTCCGACCAACACCGGCTGTTCTTTGTCCTCGGCGGTACAGTCAATTTCAATGACCTGACCTTTAGCGACGGTCTGGCCCAGGGAGGCAATGGCGGCGGCGGGGCAGCAGGCATGGGCGGCGCCCTGTTTGTCTTTGACGGGACAGTCACGGTGACCGATAGCACTTTCCAGGATAATAGCGCCAGGGGTGGCAATGGCAGCACCATTGGAACGGGTGGTAATGCTAATTTCGTCACTCCTACTGGTAATAATGGCAGCGTCGGCGGCCAGGGCAACATCGGCGGCGGCCCCGGCGGCTTCGGCGGCGACGGCGGCGACGGCGGCCCCGGCGGCTTCGGCGGCGACGGCGGTTTCGGCGGCAACGGCGGCGTCGGCGGCGGCGGCAACGGCGGCACCGGCAGCGGCGGCGGCCTCGGCGGCTTCGGCGGCGGCGGCGGCAACGGCGGCACCGGCTTCGGCGGCAACGGCGGCTTCGGCGGCGGCGGCAACGGCGGCTTCGGCGGCGGCGGCAACGGCGGCACCGGCTTCGGCGGCAGCGGCGGCTTCGGCGGCGGCGGCGGCCAAACCGGCTTCGACCGCTTCGGCGGCGGCGGCGGCGGCGGCGCGGGCCTGGGCGGAGCCATATTCATCCGCGAGGGCGAACTCAACGTTTTGAACAGCAGCTTTAACAATAATAACGCTCGAGGTGGCACTGGCGCGAACAACGGCAGAGGTCTGGGGGGCGCAATTTTCGCCCTGCACATCACCACCAATAGCAACGGAAACAACCAAGGCATGCCCATTAGCCTGCCGATTGTGACCCTCATGGATGTAACCTTCTCGGGCAATAGCGCCGCTGATAATAATATGGGAGGCCCCACTCCACCGTCCATCATGTTGGACACCATGCTAGACAGTGAAGACCTGTTCGGCAACCGATTCACTACTGTGAAAGTTCTTAACAACGAGGATTATCAGGCCTTAAGGGCTCTCTATCAAAGCACAGGTGGGGCTACATCTTGGAGGAACAATACAGGCTGGGCTAGCTGGAATTTCAACAGCCCAACTCCCCCCGTTGCTTCTGTTCTTAACGGTTGGCATGGAGTGACGGTAGCTAACGACAGGGTGATTTGGCTCTTCATGAACTTCAACCAACTGACTGGCAGCATCCCGACGGAGTTAGGGAATCTTTCCAATTTGGAGGAACTCCGGCTGAACTTTAACCAACTGACTGGCAGCATCCCGACGGAGTTAGGGAATCTTTCCAATTTGGAGGAACTCCGGCTGAACGACAACCAACTGACTGGCAGCATCCCGACGGAGTTAGGGAATCTTTCCAATTTGGACAATCTCTTCCTATACTCCAACCGACTGACTGGCAGCATCCCGACGGAGTTAGGGAATCTTTCCAATTTGGCATCTCTCCGGCTGGACGACAACCAACTGACTGGCAGCATCCCGATGGAGTTAGGGAATCTTTCCAATTTGGAGTTTCTCTGGCTGAACGACAACCAACTGACTGGCAGCATCCCGACGGAGTTAGGGAATCTTTCCAATTTGGACAATCTCTGGCTGGACGACAACCAACTGACTGGCAGCATCCCGACGGAGTTAGGGAATCTTTCCAATTTGGAGTTTCTCCGGCTGAACGACAACCAACTGACTGGCAGCATCCCGACGGAGTTAGGGAATCTTTTCAATTTGGACAATCTCTGGCTGAACGACAACCAACTGACTGGCAGCATCCCGACGGAGTTAGGGAATCTTTCCAATTTAAACGATCTCTTCCTGTACTCCAACCAACTGACTGGCAGCATCCCGACGGAGTTAGGGAATCTTTCCAATTTGGACAATCTCTGGCTGAACGACAACCAACTGACTGGCAGCATCCTCCAAGAGGTCTTAGATTTGCCGGCTGACAAGCGATTGGAAAACCCCCCTTATGTAAAAACCGAGATTCCCGACGACGAGTTCTTGCTAGGGCGTGTCATCAATTAAGCCATATTACAGCTGCCGCGAGGTAGATGGCACCCAAGAAATTGCGAGCCGTTTTATCGTAGCGTGTCGCCAGAGCCCTGTATTGCTTGAGTTTTTGGAATAGATTTTCAATTAGATGCCGCCACTTGTACATTTCTTCATCGTATTCTCTGTGTTCTGTGCGGTTACTTTTTGGAGGAATGACAGCCATCCAATCCGCCTCTTTCAGGCGCTCGAGCACACGTTGTTCCGCATCATAGGCTTTATCTGCAAGCAGCGCGCCAATCTCACCGATTTTATCCAATAGCACGTCAGCGCCTTTCCCGTCGTGGGCTTGGCCAGGGGTAAGATGAAATCCTGTGGGATTGCCTTGGGCAATCGCAAGTGGCATGAATCTTTGTCGATAGTCCCCCTTTACTACGGCCTATGGCTTGGGTTTCGCACGTATCTGAGGGTGTTTTTTTTTGCACCCGCACGCTCGTTGATGGGCACGCAGGATGGTGGCATCAATCGCGGCGTATTCGTTATCGGCGTCTGAGGCCAAGACATCGAATACCTGCTTCCAAACTCCCTTTTCAGACCAACGGTATGGCGGGTATGAACAACCCGAAAATCCCCAAAACACTCCGGTAAATCCCGCCAGGGAATGCCAGCACGATATCGATATAACACGGCAGAACACGAATAATCTATTGTTCTTGGCTGTAGCGCCTGGGTCACCCTCTTTACCAGGTAAAAGGTGTTCGATCCGTTCCCACTGGTCGTCTCGCAAGCCATAGCGTCTCATATCATGCCCTCTTGATTGTTATTGCTGGATAAGGACTCCATACCGTATCCATCTATTTCTGTCAAGCAATTTGATTGATGACACACCCTAGGTGATAACCTCAACCTAGACATTAGCAACAACTTCGGCGACATCAATGACAACATCAACAACTACACAGCTACCGGTTTACCAGGGGGCGTAACCATCAACTCTCAGGGAGTTATCAGCGGTACCCCTACTACCGCAGGCATCTTTACCGTTACAGTAACCGCCATCGACGCAGTGAGGAATCAAGGGACAGATATCTTTGACATTGTTATAAAGAACTCCCCTCCTACCGATCTAGAACTCAGCAGCAGCAGCATTGATGAAAACTCCGCATCGGGTGCAGTCGTAGGGACTTTCTCAACTACCGACCCTGACATTGGAGATACCTTTACCTACCAGTTAGTCACAGGCGACGGTGCCGATGATAACGACGCCTTCACCATAGAAGGGAACTCACTGCAAATTAACAGTTCCCCTGACTTTGAGACCCAGTCCAGTTACAGCATCCGCGTCCAGACTACTGACTCGACTGGGAACAGTTACTCGGAAGCCTTGACTATTAGCGTCAACGATGTTCCCTCACCTCCGACCTCCATAGTCCTTAGCAACAGCAGCATTGATTCTAACTCCACATCGGGTGCAGTCGTAGGGACTTTCTCAACTACCGATCCTGACATTGGAGATACCTTTACCTACCAGTTAGTCACAGGCGACGGTGCCGATAATAACGACGCCTTCACGATAACAGGGAACTCACTGCAAATTAACAGTTCCCCTGACTTTGAGACCCAGTCCAGTTACAGCATCCGCGTCCAGACTACCGACTCTGTTGGGGCCAGTTACTCAGAAGCCTTGACTATTAGCGTCAACGATGTTTCCTCACCTCCGACCTCCATAGTCCTTAGCAACAGCAGCATTGATTCTAACTCCGCATCGGGTACAGTTGTAGGGACTTTCTCCACTACCGATTCTGACTCTTCCGATCCCTTTACCTACCAGTTAGTCACAGGCGACGGTGCCGATGATAACGACGCCTTCACCATAGAAGGGAACTCACTGCAAATTAACAGTTCCCCTGACTTTGAGACCCAGTCCAGTTACAGCATCCGCGTCCAGACTACCGACTCTGCTAGTAACAGTTACTCGGAGACCTTGACTATTAGCGTCAACGATGTTCCCTCACCTCCGACCTCCATAGTCCTTAGCAACAGCAGCATTGATTCTAACTCCTCTGATAATGCAGTCGTAGGGACTTTCTCAACTAGCGATCCTGACATTGGAGATACCTTTACCTACCAGTTAGTCACAGGCGACGGTGCCGATGATAACGACGCCTTCACCATAGAAGGGAACTCACTGCAAATTAACAGTTCCCCTGACTTTGAGACCCAGTCCAGTTACAGCATCCGCGTCCAGACTACCGACTCTGCTAGTAACAGTTACTCAGAGGCCTTGACTATTAGCGTCAACGATGTTCCCTCACCTCCGACCTCCATAGTCCTTAGCAACAGCAGCATTGATTCTAACTCCTCTGATAATGCAGTCGTAGGGACTTTCTCAACTAGCGATCCTGACATTGGAGATACCTTTACCTACCAGTTAGTCACAGGCGACGGTGCCGATGATAACGACGCCTTCACCATAGAAGGGAACTCACTGCAAATTAACAGTTCCCCTGACTTTGAGACCCAGTCCAGTTACAGCATCCGCGTCCAGACTACTGACTCGACTGGGAACAGTTACTCGGAAGCCTTGACTATTAGCGTCAACGATGTTCCCTCACCTCCGACCTCCATAGTCCTTAGCAACAGCAGCATTGATTCTAACTCCACATCGGGTGCAGTCGTAGGGACTTTCTCAACTACCGATCCTGACATTGGAGATACCTTTACCTACCAGTTAGTCACAGGCGACGGTGCCGATAATAACGACGCCTTCACGATAACAGGGAACTCACTGCAAATTAACAGTTCCCCTGACTTTGAGACCCAGTCCAGTTACAGCATCCGCGTCCAGACTACCGACTCTGTTGGGGCCAGTTACTCAGAAGCCTTGACTATTAGCGTCAACGATGTTCCCTCACCTCCGACCTCCATAGTCCTTAGCAACAGCAGCATTGATTCTAACTCCGCATCGGGTACAGTTGTAGGGACTTTCTCCACTACCGATTCTGACTCTTCCGATCCCTTTACCTACCAGTTAGTCACAGGCGACGGTGCCGATGATAACGACGCCTTCACCATAGAAGGGAACTCACTGCAAATTAACAGTTCCCCTGACTTTGAGACCCAGTCCAGTTACAGCATCCGCGTCCAGACTACCGACTCTGCTAGTAACAGTTACTCGGAGACCTTGACTATTAGCGTCAACGATGTTCCCTCACCTCCGACCTCCATAGTCCTTAGCAACAGCAGCATTGATTCTAACTCCTCTGATAATGCAGTCGTAGGGACTTTCTCAACTAGCGATCCTGACATTGGAGATACCTTTACCTACCAGTTAGTCACAGGCGACGGTGCCGATGATAACGACGCCTTCACCATAGAAGGGAACTCACTGCAAATTAACAGTTCCCCTGACTTTGAGACCCAGTCCAGTTACAGCATCCGCGTCCAGACTACCGACTCTGCTAGTAACAGTTACTCAGAGGCCTTGACTATTAGCGTCAACGATGTTCCCTCACCTCCGACCTCCATAGTCCTTAGCAACAGCAGCATTGATTCTAACTCCTCTGATAATGCAGTCGTAGGGACTTTCTCAACTAGCGATCCTGACATTGGAGATACCTTTACCTACCAGTTAGTCACAGGCGACGGTGCCGATGATAACGACGCCTTCACCATAGAAGGGAACTCACTGCAAATTAACAGTTCCCCTGACTTTGAGACCCAGTCCAGTTACAGCATCCGCGTCCAGACTACCGACTCGACCGGGAACAGTTACTCGGAGACATTGACTATTAGCGTCAACGATGTTCCCTCACCTCCGACCTCCATAGTCCTTAGCAACAGCAGCATTGATGAAAACTCCGCATCGGGTGCAGTCGTAGGGACTTTCTCAACTACCGATCCTGACATTGGAGATACCTTTACCTACCAGTTAGTCACAGGCGACGGTGCCGATGATAACGACGCCTTCACGATAACAGAAAACTCACTGCAAATTAACAGTTCCCCTGACTTTGAGACCCAGTCCAGTTACAGCATCCGCGTCCAGACTACTGACTCGACTGGGAACAGTTACTCGGAAGCCTTGACTATTAGCGTCATTGATGTTGCTGTAGAGAACTCCGATCCTATCGATATCGACCTCAGCAACAGCAGCATTGATGAAAACGCCCAAGTCAATACTGTCGTAGGGACTTTCTCAACTACCGATCCTGACATTGGAGATACCTTTACCTACCAGTTAGTCACAGGCGACGGTGCCGATGATAACGACGCCTTCACCATAGAAGGGAACTCACTGCAAATTAACAGTTCCCCTGACTTTGAGACCCAGTCCAGTTACAGTATCCGCGTCCAGACTACCGACTTTGGTGGGGCCAGTTACTCGGAGGCCTTTACTATTAGCATCAACGATATTAACGAGTCTCCGACGGACATCGAACTTAGCAACCGCCGCATCAATGAAAACTCCACTGAGGGTACAGTTGTAGAGACTTTCGGAACTACCGACCCTGACATTGGAGATACCTTTACCTACCAGTTAGTCACAGGCGACGGTGCCGATGATAACGACGCTTTCACCATAGAAGGGAACTCACTGCAAATTAACAGTTCCCCTGACTTTGAGACCCAGTCCAGTTACAGCATCCGCGTCCAGACTACTGACTTTGGTGGGGCCAGTTACTCGGAGGCCTTTACTATTAGCGTCAACGATATTAACGAGTCTCCGACGGACATCGAACTCAGCAACCGCCGCATCAATGAAAACTCCACTGAGGGTACAGTTGTAGGGACTTTCGGAACTACCGACCCTGACGATTCCGATACCTTTACCTACCGGTTAGTCGGAGGCGCTGGTGCCGATGATAACGCCGCTTTCACCATAGTAGGGGACCAACTGCGAATTAATAGTTCTCCGGACTTTGAGACAAAATCGAGTTACCTCATCCGCGTCCAAACTACTGACTTTGCTGGGGTCAGTTACTCGGAGGCTTTCATGATTAACGTCAATGATGTTGCCGAGTTTCCTACCGACCTAGTTCTCAGCAACAATAGCATCAATGAAAACTCCCCATTGGGTGCAGTCGTAGGGACTTTCTCTACTACCGACCCTGACAATTCTGATAGCTTTACCTATCAGTTAGTCTTTGGCAACAACGTCTTCACCATAGTAGGGGACCAACTGCTAACTAACAGTTCTTTGGACTTTGAGACTCAGTCGAGTTACATCATCTTCGTCCAAACTACCGACTCGGCTAATAATGCTTTTGAGTCGGTTTTGATTATTGACGTGAACGATGTTGCCGAATCTCCTACGGACATCAACCTCAGCAGCAGTAGCATCAATGAAAACTCTCCATTGGGTGCAGTTGTAGGGACTTTCTCTACTAGCGACCCTGACGATGGAGATCGCTTTACCTATATGCTTGTCTCAGGCGTTGGTGATGATAATAACGCCTTCACCATAATAGGGGACCAACTGCTAACTAACAGTTCTTTGGACTTTGAGACTCAGTCGAGTTACATCATCTTCGTCCAAACTACCGACTCGGCTAATAATGCTTTTGAGTCGGTTTTGATTATTGACGTGAATGATGTTGCCGAATCTCCGACGGACATCAACCTCAGCAGCAGTAGCATCAATGAAAACTCTCCATTGGGTGCAGTTGTAGGGACTTTCTCTACTAGCGACCCTGACGATGGAGATCGCTTTACCTATATGCTTGTCTCAGGCGTTGGTGATGATAATAACGCCTTCACCATAGTAGGGGACCAACTGCTAACTAACAGTTCTTTGGACTTTGAGACTCAGTCGAGTTACATCATCTTCGTCCAAACTACCGACTCGGCTAATAATGCTTTTGAGTCGGTTTTGATTATTGACGTGAATGATGTTGCCGAATCTCCGACGGACATCAACCTCAGCAGCAGTAGTATTGATGAAAACTCCCCTGAGGGTGCAGTTGTGGGGACTTTCTCTACTAGCGACCCTGACGATGGAGATAGCTTTACCTATATGCTTGTCTCAGGCGTTGGTGACGATGATAACGACGCCTTCACCATAGTAGGGGACCAACTGCAAATTAACAGTTCTTTGGACTTTGAGACCCAGTCCAGTTACAGCATCTGCGTCCAAACTACTGACTCGGCTAATAACAGTTATTCGGAGGTCTTGACTATTAACGTCAATGATCTCGCAGAGAATTCCCCTCCTACCGATATAGTCCTTAGCAACAGCAACATTGATTCTAACTCTCCATTGGGTGCAGTTGTGGGGACTTTCTCTACTACCGACCCTGACGAGGGAGATAGCTTTACCTACATGCTTGCCTCAGGCAACAATGCTTTCACTATAGTAGGGAACCAACTGCTAACTAACAGTTCTTTGGACTTTGAGACCCAGTCCAGTTACAGGATATTCGTCCAGACTACCGACTCTGCTAATAACACTTTCTCGGAGGTCTTGACTATTAACGTCAATGATGAAGCATTGAATTCCCCTCCTACCGACATAGTTCTCAGCAGCAGCATCAATATCAGTGAAAACTCCCCAGCCAATACTGTCGTGGGGATTTTCTCCACTACTGACCCCGACTCTGGAAATACCTTTACCTACCAGTTAATTTCGGGCTTTGGTGACGATGATAACGCTGCTTTCACCATAGTAGGGGACCAACTGCGAATTAACAGTTCTCCGGACTTTGAGACTCAGTCGAGTTACAGCATCCGCGTCCAGACTACCGACTCGACTGGGGCCAGTTACTCGGAGGTCTTGATTATTAACGTCAATGATGAAGCATTGAATTCCTCTCCTACCGACCTAGTCCTTAGCAGCAGCAGCATCAATGAAGATTCCCCTGAGGGTGCAGTCGTGGGGACTTTGTCTACTACCGATCCCGATAATGGAGATACTTTTACTTACCAGTTAGTCTCGGGCGACGGTGACGATGATAATGCTGCTTTCACTATAGTGGGGGACCAACTGCGAATTAACAGTTCTCCGGATTTTGAGACTCAGGAGATTTACAGGATATTCGTTCGGACTTACCGACTCGACTGGGAACAGTTACTCGGAGGCTTTGATTATTAATGTGAACAATGTTGCTGAGTCTCCTACTGATATAGTTCTTAGTAATGGCAGCGTTAATTCTAATTCCCGTGTGGGTGCGATCGTGGGGACTTTCGGAACTAGCGATCCCGACGGGGGAAATACTTTTACCTACGGGTTAATCTCGGGTTATGCGCTGCGCGCACGCTACGCGATTGGTGACGATGATAACGCTGCTTTCACTATAGTAGGGGACCAATTGCTAATTAATAGTTCTCCGGCTTTGGAGATGAGGTCGAGTTACAGCGTCCGCGTTCAGACTATTGACGTTACTGGGGCCAGTTACTCGGAGGCTTTGATTATTAATGTGAACTCAGTTGCCGAATCTTTTACTGACCTTAACTTCAGCAATACTCGTCAATCTTTAACTCTCAACCCCCAACCCCTAACTTTATCACTCTTTGAGAAGGAGGAGGAGGACACTCTGATCGGCGGGGAGGGAAGCGATCGCGTCTACGGAGGAGAGGACGCCGATCTTTTTGTCTTGGGGTCGGGCATGGGCTGGGATACTATCATAGACTTTGAAGATTACACGGACTTTATCAGGCTAGCAGGAGGTTCTCAGGGCCTCGATACCTGGATTAATTTTGAATCGAAAACCATGGCCACCCTGCAGGGGATTGATGAGACCCTGATTAATGATGATTTCACTGTGGTTAATTGAAGTTTACCTCAATGCTTGATGCCGGCGGGGAGGGAAGCGATACCTTTCACGGCGGAGATGGAAGCGATCTTTTTGTCTTGGAGTCGGGCATGGGCTGGGATACCATCATAAACTTTCAAGATGGCACGGACGCGATCGGGCTAGCAGGGGGTTCTCAGGGCCTCGATACCTGGATTAATTTTGAATCGAAAACCATGGCCACCCTGCAGGGGATTGATGAGACCCTGATTAATGTCGATGATTTCACTGTGGTTAATTGAAGTTTACCACGATTGGGGGAACCGCGAGGCGATCTAGTTGAAAGCTCCGACCCTCTACCTCCTACTTTGGCAATCTTCTGCGATGGGGAGGACACTGGGAACCGTTACTCGGAGGCCTTTAGGATTAACGTTAACGATGTTCTGGAGGTCCCCCCAGCATTAGATAACGATGTTCCAGAGGTCGCCCCACCAATAGTCTGTCAGGATGGTCAGAACGACCGCCTCAAGGGGACAACGGGGAACAGCTCTCAGGTCTAGGAGGGAAAGACTGGCTAAAGGGGAAAGAAACGATAGTAGTCATAGTCGTCGCCTATTCCCACAAAATCATAGAACTCGTGCCGACCGCTGAACTTGCCCAAATGACGCGCATTGGAACGATCTTGCAAAGCTGAGTCAAGGTGCATCACCAGATTGTAATTGGTCGTACCGCTACCCTCTTTCTCGACTGCTACGTAATATGTACCGCCATCCAGAGCGGCCCCCGCCGGTCCTCCCCCGGGTCGCCAGCTTTCAGACAACCCAACTATCATGGGGTATTTTAGCAGCACCAATGTCAGGGCTTCCTTCACCAAATATCAAACCTACTATCTCGACTTCATACTCTAGCTTTTTCAGGGCTTGCGCACGCTGCGCGAAAAATCGCAAAAATGTCCGCACAGCTCCTCCCCATCTGCCTGCACCGGCAACCGATAGGTCACTGACAACTATAAAAACTTTCTTTTTCTGTTCGCGCAGGCGAGTTTGCAGCCTGGTGTACACAGCGCAATCTTGCTGCTTCATTAGTCAGCTAGCTTTAGGGAAGCTAGTGTTTGCAGGGAGTCAAGCACGCGGTTGATTTGATGCTTTTCTTGGTCGGTAATCTTGTTGGATAGAATAGCTGAGGTGAGCATCAGATGCTGCTCGCGCGATATCTGACCATTAGCCATGATGCTTTCGGTCATCTGTAAATAACTCAAGTTGCGACCTATAAAAATTGGATACAAAAAGCTATGATAAAGAGAATTATTTTCAACTCTAATCCCTTAGATGTAACAGCATGAATTGACTTGGGAAACAAATTTGTGATTCGACTAAAACAGGTTTCAACTTGTTTTCTTGTTACTTTTTGTATATATTCAAAACAAGAATATTCTTTTCTTTTTGAGTTCTTTTTTCGCAAAGGTTTTAACATTATACTTGACGACTCTTTTAGTAAATCCTCTAATTGATAATCATTATAAGCTTTATCTCCATAAACTATTGAATTTGATGGTAAGTCAAAGCCAAAAGATTGCAAAACTTTAATATCATTATAACTACCAGGATCTAGATAAAATTCTATTGGCTTTACATTTTTGTTTACCAACATATGAACTCTTAATCCATAAAAATAACGTTTTTTACTGGCAATATACCCTCGATATTCTTCCTTGTTATAAATTTGGCATCTATCAATCCTAATATTATCACATACTGGCACCGGGAAACTATCAAGAATATATTCTTGACCCGGATTGAGCTCTTTAAATGTTTGAGCTATAACTTGGAAGAAAAACATCCAAATTGGTTCGTCAATATTGTGTAATCGACGATTGAACCTACTTTTACTTAACAGATTTTTTATATACTTGTGTTCGACCATAAATTGACAAGAGCGATCGTGGTGTCCTCCGAAAAAATATGCAGCAACTAATCCGACTGTCATCACTTCGGCATTGTTCATTTTTACTTGTGGATCTTCTTTTATATTTAACGCTTTTAGTAGCTCGTCACAAAGAACAAAAATTGTTGTAATCATATCTTCCATCATCTACATCCCCCAGCAATTAACTATTATTTTAGTACATTATAACCTATAAACAGCCAACCCGCCGTCTAGCACAAAAAAAATATAATTTTGTATCAAAAGCTACGAAATATCCCAAATATCTGTAAAGTCTAAGTGGGTAATTCATATTTTTTTTAATAGGTCGCAACTTAGGTTAAATAGTCTAAACTGGGTTGGTTCTGAAGTCTTGGCATACTTAAATAGTCGATCCTAATGGTAGGGAAGTTGTGCTAAGAAAAGTTTAATGATTGTGGTAGGCGCGACAATGGAGGTAGTTGGCTATGCAGGTTCACCGGTTGAAGGCCCTTTCTGATAATTATATCTTTTTGCTGTGCGACCCAGAGCAGCAGCAGGCGGCAGTTGTGGACCCGGCAGAGGCAACGCCAGTACTACGCTGTCTGCAAGAACTGGGGGCTGATTTAGTGGCGATTTTTAATACCCACCATCATAGTGACCATGTGGGGGCAAACCGCCTGCTAATACAGCAGTTTCCCAATGTTTGCGTGTATGGAGGGGCCAAGGATAAAGGTAGAATTCCCGGACAGCAGGTGTTTTTGCAAGAGGGCGATCGGGTCCAGTTTGCTGGACGTACTGCCGAGGTGTTCTTTGTCCCCGGACATACCCGCGCTCATATAGCTTACTATTTTCCTGCCATAGCTGAGGCAGAAACTGGAGAATTATTCTGTGGCGATACCCTATTTGCCGGTGGTTGCGGCAGGTTATTTGAAGGTACGCCAACTCAAATGGTAGTATCTTTGAGCAAGTTGCGGGACTTACCGGATAATACCCGCGTCTGGTGCGCCCATGAATATACTCTGAAAAACCTCCAGTTTGCCTTGACTGTGGATAGTAATAACCCAGATCTACTAGATCGCCTTACCGCCATCAAAGCAGCCCGCCAGCAGCAGCAAGCGACAGTCCCCTCCCTATTGGGAGTCGAGAAAAAGACAAATCCTTTTTTGCGTTGGGACCAACCGGCCCTGCAAGCAGCAGTCAAAGGCAACTCCCCAGTCCAGACCTTTGGGCGTCTGCGGGGCATGAAAGACCAGTTCTAGCTCCAAAGTTGCACAGGTGCGACAAATTTGTTGCCGTGTCTCCTGGGTAGTACGAATAGTGCCCCCAGGAGACACAGCAGGATAGAACACTTTACCATGAGATTACTGAGAAGAAAAGATTATGGCCAAACGCATTCAAGTGGTTTTGAACCAAGATGCCAGAAAGTTAGGTAAGTCTGGCGACCTGGTGGAAGTGGCCCCAGGCTATGCCCGCAACTATCTGGTCCCGAAAAATATGGCTGTTCGCGCCACTAAAGGCGCGATCAAGCTTGTGGAGATCCGCAAGGAGAAAGAACGTCAGCGTGTGTTGGCGGAGAAGGAACTGGCCCAGTCGCGCAAAATTGCCCTGGAAACGATCGGGCGTTTCACAGTTCGCAAGCAGGTAGGCGAAGGGGATGCGATCTTTGGTACGGTGACGGACCGGGAAGTGGTAGAGGTGATTCTGGAAGCTACTGGTCAGGAAATAGACCGCAGGGGCATTACTGTACCAGATATTGGCAAGCTGGGCTTCTACACGGCTGAAATTAAATTGCATCCTGAAGTGACAGCCTCTGTAGAAATTCAGGTGGCACCCCTTTAGATCAATAGTCAGTAGTTAAGCGACTACTGAGAATGAAAGTACCAAGATATGTAGCCAAACCCAATACCTCAAAGGATAGCAGAGAGCGAGATCGCTCCGATCGGGGAGATTGCTAGCCCTCCTGGCATCAGGCCGCTGCGCTAGCAAAGGAGGGTTAACTCAATTGAGCATAAGTTAACCGCGAAGTCCCCCCCACGCTGCGCGAAAAATCGCAATAACTTAGAACTCGCAGATTATCAATGTACCAATCAAGTAAAGCCATTTCTTAAGTACAGCAAATTTTACTGGTACTTAATTTTTACGCAAGTCCCCAACCTAGATCCAAAACCTTGAAGTATTGTGGCCAAACCCACCTCTGGCCCCTCCCAAGAGGGGAACAAGAACAGCCTGGTTGAAGTTTGTTCTGGTACTTTCTTATTGAGAAATAGCCTTAGTGGTCAGTTGTCAATGGTCAATGGTCAGTTGTCAGTTGTATTAGAGGTAGGTGACCAGTTCACTGATAACTGGTGGCCAGTGCCCACATGCGCTGCGCGCACGCTGCGCGAACGACTGTCCAGGGCTGCGGGTACTTGGTGGATAGTGGGTACTTGGTGGATAATGGGTACTTGGTGGGCGGTGCCCACCCTACGACTATGGTAGATGAACCAGATTTTCAAGAGGCAGGCGATCGCCTGCCTCCCCAAAACATCCAAGCAGAGGAAGATATCTTAGGAGGCATTCTCCTGGACCCGGAAGCTATCGGTCGGGTGGCAGATATCCTGCGTCCAGAGGCTTTTTCTCTGCAAGCTCATCAGCGCCTCTATCGCTGCGCCCTCACTCTCCAGAATGAAGGCAAACCAACGGATCTGACGACTGTCACTACCTGGCTGTCTGACCAAAACTGGCTCGGGTCGGTAGGGGGGATGAGCAAGTTGGCTCAACTGGTGGACCGTACTGTCAGTGCTGTCAATATTGACGAGTACGCGAAACTGGTGATGGACAAGTACCTGCGTCGCCAGTTGATTCAAGCTGGTCATGATATTGTCGGGCTGGGGTTTGAGACTTCTACAGAGTTAGAAGTTGTGATGGACCGGGCCGAACAGAAGATTTTCGACCTGCGGACGGATCGTTTCCAGCAGGGTCTAGTTCCCATCTCCAAAACCCTGGTCGGTGCTTTTCAAGAAATTGAAATCCAAAATCAGGGGACAGCTTTACCGGGTATTCCCTGCGGTTTCTATGACTTGGATGAACTCACTGGGGGTTTTCAACGTTCTGATTTGATTATTGTGGCGGGTAGACCGTCCATGGGAAAATGTTTGGCGTCTAATGCGGTTATATTGCTGGCAACTGGCGAAGTGGCTACCATTGCCGAAATATATCAGCGGCGTCAAGCCCAATTGCTGACTCTCGGGGAAGATAGAAAATTTGGCATCACTTCACCATCTGCTTTTGTGGATGATGGCATCAAGCCTGTATTTCGCGTTCAAACTCGACTGGGACGGGTGGTTGAAACGACAATTACTCATCCTTTCTTAACTATTAATGGATGGCAGCAGCTTGGGAAACTTAAAAGGGGCGATCGCATTGCGGTTCCTCGCCAGCTGGAAATTTTTGGTACAGAATCTATCCCTGAATGTAGAATTAAGTTGTTAGCATACCTAATTGGGGATGGTTGCCTCACAGGTGCTTCACCCCAGTTTACGAACGGCAACCCCCGACTGCAAAAAGATTTTGTTCAAGCTGTCTCTTTGTTGCCAGGGCTAAAAGTTACTTATCAAACTTCACAGGGTAGGCGCACGCCCAGCCTTTATGTTACAGCTGATTTAGAATTAATTGCGAAAAACCGACAGCTTTTTGGCAGTAGTCTGCGCACAATTCTGCAGTCCAAATCGATATCCAATAAAAAACTGGCTCAAGCGGTGGGAGTCAGTGGGTCTTTGGTGTGTCTGTGGCAGCAAGGAGGCTGCGTACCGAATCAAGAAACCTTTAGTCAGCTATGCGAGTTTCTGCAAGTAGATCCCGAAAAACTTGCGCCTCATGGACTTGCCGCAATTAGTAAAAACAGCAAAAATACCCTGACGCTTTGGTTACAAGAATTAGGTCTGTGGGGCAAGAAAGCACATACTAAGACTGTCCCTCCAGTTGTTTTTAAGTTGAGGCGATCGCAGCTTGCTCTCTTCCTCAACCGTCTGTTTTCTACCGATGGATGGGCGACAGTATATTCAAGCGGTCAGCTGTGTCCCTCCTTTTGTGCGAATAGCGCATGCGCTGCGCGCACGCTACGCGATCCCGGGGGACACAGGTCGCAGGTGGGATATGCTACAGCTAGCGAGCAACTGGCACGACAGGTACAACATCTTTTACTCCGGTTTGGCATTATTGCAGCTCTGAAAAAAAGGTCGGTTAAATACAAAGATACCCGCAAGCGTGCTTGGCAGCTAAATATTACTGACTCGAAATCAATCAGAACTTTTATCTGTGAAATTGGTATTTTTGGTAAGGAAGAGAACTTGTCCTTAGTGCAAGCAGCTTTAGCAGAGAGTCCGATGTGCGATGCGCGCGCTATACATGCACAGTGCAAAGAACATCGGGCTGGAATTAGGGGATACAGCAATATTCATGTTGGCAAACGGGCTTTATCGCGAGAGAGACTTCTAACATTGGCAAGGGCTTTAGATAATTGGCCCTTACAACAGTTAGCTACTTCTGATGTATGCTGGGATAAAATTGTCTCTATAGTACCGGTTGGCTGGCAGCAGGTGTATGATTTGACGATTCCTGAGACGCACAATTTCGTTGCTAATGATATTTGCGTTCATAATACTAGCTTTGTTCTCAATATTGCTCGCTCTATTGCTGCCAAGCCAAAGCTGCCGATCGCTATCTTTAGTCTGGAAATGTCCTGCGAACAGTTGGTGATGCGTTTGCTATCTAGTGAGGCGAATATTGAAAGTAATCGCTTGCGATCGGGCCGCATCACTCAACTGGAGTGGGAACCTTTAAGTACTGCCCTGAGTACTCTCTCTGATTTGCCAATTTTTATCGATGATACTCCTAATCAAACAGTAAGTCAGATGCGATCGCAAGCCCGCCGCTTGCAAGCCGAACAGGGTGGTGTTTTGGGTTTAATTTTGATCGATTACTTGCAACTCATGGAAGGCGCTAGTGATAATCGAGTACAGGAGTTATCCCGCATTACCCGTCAACTCAAAGGTTTGGCCCGATCGCTGAATGTCCCTGTGATTACCCTTTCCCAGCTGTCTCGCGGTGTCGAATCTCGCAATAATAAACGCCCGATGATGTCTGATTTAAGGGAGTCTGGATCGATCGAGCAAGATAGCGATCTAATTTTGATGCTATATCGTGATGAATATTATAATCCTGATACCCCCGATCGCAACATTGCCGAAGTGATTATTACCAAACATCGCAATGGTCCCACTGGGATGGTAAAGCTATTGTTTGAGTCAAATCTGACTCGCTTTCGTAACCTCGCCCCTCGCGATCGTTCTTAATATCCTTCGCGAGGGACTTAATTAATTCTAGCTGATGTTCAGCAGTTCGACATCAAAAATCAGAGTAGCATTGGGCGGAATTACCCCACCCGCACCACTAGGGCCGTAACCTAAATCTGACGGGATAATTAATTGGCGGCGTCCGCCCACTTTCATCGTTCCTACTCCCTCATCCCAACCTGGGATTACCTGTCCCACACCGATTGTGAAGGAAAAAGGTTTGTTCCGATCGCGCGAACTGTCGAACTTAATACCATCCTCCAAGGTTCCGGTATAATGTACCGTAACTTTCTGACCTTTTTCGGGACTCGCCCCATCCCCTGGAGCGATCTCAATGTATTTTAACCCTGATGGGGTCGTCACTGCTTCGTCAAGATTAGACATATTACTTACTGTTTGAGTGATTCCAGCTTCGGGTACACTTGTTGTCTGCGCTCGATTAGTGCGATCGCCACTCAGCTGAGTAACTAACAGCACTATAGCGCAGACTACTATTACTGCTCCCGCGAGCAATATTGAGCGCATGATTCTCCTGTACTACCTAACATCAACTCCCTTTCGGTGTCTCCTGGATAGTGCGACTATGATGTCCCCCCGATGTCGGGTTTCGCCGTAGGGTTTCGGCGATGTCTGAGGGGTTGCCTGCGTTGCATCCCGATTTTTCCGGAACGGTAGACATCGAAGTGCGTCCGGGGGACATCAAGCTTCCAGGAGACACCGCTAACGCCAGAGTTTATTCTCTAAGTCTCGCACCTGACGCTCCAAACGGTCTAGACGCCCCCGCAACTCATCCATTTCTGATTGGCGCGATACTCCTAGATCCATTAATATGTTACGCAGTTGTCGCTGCATCTGAGCGTCTAAGTTTCCCTGTTCTGACTTGAGTTGTTCCATCAACTCGTCTACCATGTTCTTGGCCTGTTCGGGATTTATTGTCCCATTTTTCACCCATTCGTCACTCACCTGCTTGATTTTCTCTGCTACCCTCACTGTCGTTCCTACCCCTAGTAACAGGATCTGCTTGAGAAAGTCATTGCTGCTATCCATAGTTTTGTCCCTTTTCCCGATCGCCGGTCTGACCACGGCTTATAAGTCAAGTCAATTTTAACCGATTGTCAAGGCTGTTGCCACCAGCGGGCGATCGCGCCCCAGTCCCCTTGTCCCCTTGCCCTTATCGTTGGCAGCCAGAGACTGCCAACGAGAGCTTGAGATTCTCGCGGAGAGCATATTCACCAGTCTGTGCCCCTCCGGTAGTGCGATTGCAATATCTCTTGGGTAGTGCGAGTAGCGATCCCAAGAGACATCGAGCGAGGTATCTCCTGGGTAGTGCTCCTAGGGGTCAGGAGATACCTCGCCCCTCGGGGCTGGTAACAGTTACCAAATTTCTTGAGGTATCTGAGCAAATATTAGTATAATGCCATCGATAATGGGATGTAATTTATTTGCCGAGAGTGGGTATAATATAATGGCAAGCTCCATAAACGCCTATCGGAACGTGAAGTTGGGAAAGCATGTATGTAGCCTCTGCTACCAACTGAATAATTCTCAAGTCTTGCACTGACATTCTGAGTCGGCAATCTTTCAGTTGAGCGTGTCTTTAACTGGGGGCTAGAGGTCAAGGAATGAGCGATTTTTGAGCAATCTTTAAGGACTCAAACCAAGCGTAAGCGTTTCTAGTCAAGCAAAGTTACACCGTGGACTTGGGCATTTGCAGATTTTTGCCGTGGTTTGCCCATATATGCAGATGTTTTTAGAAGCGGCACAGTAGCCCTCTAACCCGGTCTTTTGGAAAAACAGGGTTTTGTAATTTAAGCATCTATCCTCTCCCACTGGGAAGGAGATGATGCTATAGTTGATAGTAGACGATCGCAAGGGGCAGAGCTCAATACCTCTCGGTTAAGCAGGGAGCACCCGAGCAGGGAGCAGGGAGATTGCTTCGGGGGGGGTCTCCTCAATTTCCCATAAGTTGATCGCGGTTGTCCCCCTCTCGCAATGACTTCTAAAATACAAAACCTTGAAGTATTGGGGCAGAGCCTCATTACCGCTCGTTGGCAGCCAGAGACTGCCAACGAGATCGTAAAAATGAAATTGTTCGCCATATGGCCACCCAAGCTGGCATTTCCCTTCCCAGGGAAGATTTGATCGCGCCCTGGGCCACCCGCCATAATGGCAGAACGGGGCGATCGGCCAGACAATTTGTTGACTTTCTCCAAGCAGAGTTGTCAGTTGATAGTTGTCAGTTGATAGTTGTTAGTTATTAGTTGTCAGTTGTTAGTTGTTAGTTGATAACCGCAATCATCATTCTAAATTCACCATTAACAGATGTCCTTCAAATATACCAGAACTGTTAGATTTGCCGATACTGATGCTGCTGGCGTTGTTTACTTTGCCAATGTCTTGAGTATGTGTCACGAAACCTACGAAGCAGCCTTGGCCGCTGCTGGCATTGACCTGAAGTCCTTTTTCTCTAACCCAGCTACTGCTTTTCCCATTGTTCACACCAGTGTTGACTTGCACCGTCCGATCTGCTGCGGCGATCGCCTACTGATTCACCTCACTCTCCGGCAGCAGAGTGAGGATAACTTTGAACTAGCCTACCAAGTTCAACTGGCCGATCGCTTCGTCGCGATCGCCATCACCAAACATGTCTGCATCGATCCAGCTAGCAGAACCCGCCAACCCTTGCCAGCTGAGATCGAACAATTTCTGCAAAATTTATCTGAATTATGTATTAACGACTACAGCTTAATATAATTTTAATATTTTAAGAGAAAATTAACATTCGGCGACTGGCTCCCGACAGCATCCGCCATCAGCGACAATAAAAGGAAGAGAACATGAGAATAGAACAAGCTTTCGATCGGCAATTGCGACAGCGATGTCTCCTGTGTGCCGAGTCCCCTGGGACAAGAGTTCTGGCAGAGATATCGAAGGGATATTGGGATCGAGTGGACATATGCCAGCAAGGGAACGGGCGGATGCACTGGCGCTAGCATGGTCTAATCCCAATCTCGCCGCAGACTCGGATACCATGTTTAAGCTGGTCTGGATCCTGTCTTCCAGTACCAGATTTAGCGACTTAGCCCGCATCTTAAACCAGACCCTACTGAGTTGGCCAAAAACGGAGAGCTGCTGCCAGCAACTAAGTCTTATGTAAAATATCTCTGGAAGTTGATAATCTGGAGTTCTCTGGCTACCGGTGAATGTTTTTAAGTTTGCATCTTCGCCAAGGCAATTTGCCCCAGCAGTTCCCGGTTTACCTTACCCTGCCCATTGCGGGGTAAGCTGTCTACGGCGACCCAATGTTTAGGGCGTTTGTACTTGCTTAATTTATCGGCGATCGCCCTTTGTAGCCGATCGATAGAAACGTGATCGGACTTGGGGACGTAGACAACTGTGACTACTTCACCCCATTGGACATCAGGTAACCCGATCGCGCAGACATCACTCACCAACTCGGTTGCTAGCAATGCTGCTTCGACTTCAGCGGGAAAGACATTCTTTCCTCCGGTGATGATTTTGTGACTCTGACGTCCGACAATGTGCAAGTAACCCTGAGGATCGAAATAACCTATGTCATCCGTTCCCATGGAGAAGGCGGCCGATTGGGTTTCGATGTCTCCGCCATAGTAACCTAATGTTAGGGACTCAGCATCTATGGCGATCGCCCCAGTCTGGTTAACGTCCAGTCTTTCTCCATCCGGGCCAGTTATGGTAACTTGAGCATGGGGCAAAACCCGACCGCAACTGTTATTACCAGCCAGAAAATCTGCGGGTTTAAGAGTGACTATCCCAGATGCAGTTTCGGTCATCCCGTAGGTAAGGGCTAAGGGAATATTGTAGTTTCTAGCAGTTGACAGCAGAGAGTCCCAAGCAGGGGCCCCCCCCAAGAGAACAGTTTCAAACCGAGATAACCAACTACTATGTTTTTCTAGCAATCTTTGCAGCTGGGTGGGTACGAGAGAAATAAAGAAATTAGTTACATCATTATTGCCGTCACCCGGGATCGACTTAAATGGCCGAATTACTAGCTTCCCGCCGGTAGTAAAGGAACGCAGGCACTGCATTAAGCCGCTGACGTGATCTAGGGGTAAGACACAGAAAGAATTAATCGCCGTTTTCCCAAAATACTGTTGAAATCCTTTCACAGATGCCATCAAGGTTTCCCAAGTATGGATGGCAAAGCGAATCTTTCCAGATGAACCCCCCGTGGGAATCATGATTTGCACGGCTGGCGCCGCGCTGCCGCGAATGCGCTGCGCGCACGCTACGCGAACAGAAATCAGATCATTTTCAAAGCCCGCGCAGGCGGGCTTCGTTCCTGTAGCCCCACCCTTTAGGGTAGGGGTGGGGAATGGAAAAGAAGGTGGTTGTCCTAAGATTAGGTCGGGTTGAACGAGGTAAAATACTTGCTGCCATTCTTGTTCCACCCAATGGGGGTTACATAAAAAAACGGGACAATTAGCTGCCACCGCAGCAATGAACCCAGCTATAAATTTAACAGGTTCTGCTTCAGCTAGTAGAATAACAGGTGGTTTATCCTGCTGGGCGAATTTCTCGAATAACTCCTGACTTAGCTGAGTGAATTGGTGAGAGTTATCACTTATCAACCAATGATCGACCAGACGCTTTTGCCACAGTTCCTTTAATGATTGTCCCATAACTCTTTTAGCCAGTTGTTCTCATTCTCGGTAAACCATTGCTTGACGCCAAAACCAACGGCTCTTTGATGTCTCCGGAGAGCGCTAGAAGCACTACTCCCGATGTGCGAATGCGCTGCGCGCACGCTGCGCGGACGCACATCTTCGGCGTCTTCCGCATGCTCTTGTCCTGAAGGACGCGGCATGCTCCAGACACCGCGAAGACATCGATTACCTGTTTGTAGTTCGGCGGCTAGCTTTAAGGCCGCATTTCTGCCAATGGCGGTTTCCATCACAGAGGAGAATACAATGTCGAGCGGGTGCGATCGGCAAAACTGACGCAAGCGGGATGGCGAACCCGCGATCGCCGCTTTAATTACAAATATGGATCGCCAACCTCGATGATAACAGGTTTCGAGGCGATCGAGAGTTGCCACCGATTCATCTAAGGCGATGGGAGTAGCATACTGTTCAGACAATTCTTGCATCTCTTCAAACTTTTCTACTCCTAGGGGTTGTTCCATAAATTCTACAGCTTTACCTTCACAAGCATCTAGCCACTGACAAGCTTCTTCCCAGGTAAGTCCACCATTAGCATCCAAGCGCAATTTTGTCCCCAGCGGCAGTTCTTTTCTCAGTAAGCCAAATATTTTCAGTTCTTCAGCAATGGGAATAACGCCTATTTTCCACTTAAATGTCCGATATCCCTGATGCCAGAAACCTAGCCATGACTGCAAACTTTCTGGTCCAGCTGGTAACAAGCAGCTATAGGTAAGACTGTCCTCCTGTAAGCCCGCGCAGGCTGGCTTCGTTCCTGTAGCCCCACCTGTTAGGGTGGGGGTCTCAAAGCCAAACTGACAGGCAGGTAAATCATCAGGGATTGCCTTAATGATATCGGATGTTATTTCTGATGGCAAATCAGAGCAGAATGAGTGGCTTTGTTCGCAAGTTTCCGAACCAAACCAGGGTAAAGGGGCAATTTCTCCCCAACCGACTTTCCCAGTTGCATCCGTGAGGCGAATAATGATGCCTTGGCGGACATTCCAGCTGCCGTGACTGGTAGTAAGCGATCGCCTAAATTTTCGCTGGTAGGGACGAAACTCAAATTGGTAAGCTCCAGCCATCATCCTCCTGACACCCAGAAACCAATACCTAACAACAGTCCGCTCCAGAAATGCAATTCTATCGCCATAAATTTGCAATTTTTCACCATTTCCGGTTGGTCATGATGAGTACCTACATGGCGGCAAAGCTTGAACGCTGCGGGCAAACTTAAGAAGCTGAGTAAAGTCCACAAGGGGAATATCCCCCAGATTACCAAAATAGCGATCAGGGTAAAGATGCTGCCACAAAACCACCATAACAGCTGTGCCCCGGTTTGCGTACCCAGGCGGACGATCGGTGATCGCTTTCCTGCTGCCAGATCGTCTTGGACTTGATGAAAATGGGAACAAAACAGGATTAAAGTAGTAGTCAGGCCGACAATTATCGAAATTGCCAGATTAATCAGGGACCAACTCTGAGTTTGACTGTAGTAAGCAGCGGATAACGCTATGGGTCCAAAGGCAAAAAAGCAGAGAATCTCGCCCAAACCTTGGTAACCTAGACGAAAGGGCGGACCTTGATACATATATCCGAGGGCGCAGCAGGCAAGGATTAACCCCATCGCCGTTAAATCTTGCTGCCACCAACAGATTAACATAATTTCCAGAATGCCGAGGGCTAAACAAAGATTACCTAACCAGAAAATTAAAGATTTGTTGCCCGTCAGGTTAACCAGGGAATGGTGTTTATTTCGATCGATCCCAGTCTCTGAGTCAAATACGTCGTTACTGATATTCTCCCAGGCCAGAATGAAAATTGCCCCACTGACAAAGGTGGCAAATAGCCACCAATCTATGCTGTGCCGCTCAAAAACAGCCACCGAAGTTCCTACCCAAATTGGCATGATTGCTACGCTATACATGGGCGGTTTAATCGCCGCTAGCCATAATTTTCTGTTCGATCGCTCAATTGTCTGATTAGTCATTCTATTTCCTGGAGTGGCTGTGGCGTGAGGACCGCTTTACATTTTACGTTAAATGAGTTTTCTGCGGATTTCGGTTCGTCCTTTTTGCAAAGTATATTAAGTAATTATAATGTTGTATTTTTACTGTTTCAACTGTAGGTGGCTGAAGCCACCTACAGTTGAAATTCCTTAAATTCGCTTAGGCTTACACGAAGAGAGGAGAGTATAGTAGACCGCCTTCGGTGATGACACCGGAGCCGATCGGGGGGGTGTCGGGGAAGGGAAAGTTGCGATCATAAATCTCTTGCCAGTTGCCTACAGATGAGATGGCGTCTACGACAAAGTCATCCCTTAGACTTAGGCGAAAGCCTAGGTCTCCTGTTACTCCTAAGAAACGCCGGATAGCTGGATCGTCGCTATTTAGGAAGTCATTGACATTTTCTGAGGTAATGCCAAATTCTGCTGCTTGGATGGTTGCATAAACTGTCCAAGTGACTATGTCCTTCCACTCTGATTGGTTTTCATCGACTATCACCGCCAGGGGTTCTTTTGATAAGCCTGTTACAATCGCCCGCGAGGGTATACGTTCCCCGGCAGGAACGTTTAAGGCCAGGGACTGGATGAAGCTACCATCACCTGTGATGGCGTCTACTTCTCGATTTTGATAGGCATCGTTTAGTTCGGTCGGGCTGTCAAAGGTGACTAGGTTGAGGGTTATGCCATATTCGTCGGCTGCCTCTTGGATGTTCAGTTCGGAGGTTGTATCGGCGATTACCCCGACATCGCGACCGTCCAAATCTTCAAAGGAGTTGAGGGTGCTCTCGAGAGGGGCCCATAATATTTGACTGTCGTAAAGGGTAACTGGTCCATAGTCTATGCCTAGGAGGGCGTCGCGTCCTAGGGTATATGTGAGGGCCCGGGCGGCGACGTCTACTATGCCGTTGGCGACGTCGCTAAACCGGTTTTCTGGTTCTGAGACTACAAATTCTACGGCTTTGGGGTCGCCGAATACTGCGGCTGCGATCGCGCGTCCGTAGTCAACGTCAAACCCGGTGTATTCTCCGTTTTGTAATAAGCCTAGACCGGGCGCGGACCCTGGTACTCCTACGCGGACGTGGCCCCGGGCGAGGATTTCTTCCAGGACGTTGCGATCGTTGTTATTGATTATTGGGGTATTGGGCGGGGCTGTCCCGGTGAAGGGTGGGGAGTAGATCAGGCCCCCACGGCTGGCGCCGCGCTATCGCGAACGGTCCATACTTGGTTCTGGCCGCGAGGCATGATTTCCTCGTTGAAGTTGCGGGCGTAGATTTCCCCGTAGTTCCCTACTTTTTCGATGATGTTGACTATGAAGTTGTTGTCCAGGCCCAGGGCTGTGCCGAATTGGCTTTGGGTGTTTAGGAACCGTGCGATCGCGGGGTCTGGGCTGTTGAGATGGTCTTGGATGTTGTCGGATGTGATACCTAGTTCTTCAGCTTGAAAAGTAGCGTGGATGGTCGAGTTTACTATATCAGCGAAGTCTGATTGGTTTTCAGGGATGATAAATCAGACAGTGTCCCGGGAGAGCACGTCGTCTAGTATCTGGTGGTCATCGGGATTGGGGAGGCGGGGGATGATGCTGGCCAGGAGTGCGCGGCTGCCGATGGATAAGGCATCAATTTCTTGGGCTAAGTAGGCGCGCAGCATGGCGCTGACTGTCGGAAGCTGGTTATGGAGACTGCTACATCAGCGTCTTGCGAGGCGTCTGCCAGGCTTTGACCGGCTGTGGAGTCTTGGATTACTCCCACCGTGAGTCCGTCTAGGTCGGTGATGGAGGCGATGCCGCTGTTGACTGGGGCGAGTATACCTGCTCCGTCGTGGAAGATGGGAGTGCTGTAGTCTATGTTCTGGCTAGCGTCGCGGGTCAGGGTTTGGGCGGCGGCGGATAGGTCTACGGCCCCGGTTGCGACGTTGCCGAAGCTTTGGGCGAATTCCTGTGCTTGGTAGCGGATAGCTTGGGGGTCGTTGAATAGGGCTACAGCTATGGCCCGGCTGACGTCGATCGCCAGTCCGCTGTAGGAGCCGGAAGAGTCGGCGGTGCTTAGCCCCGGGAAGTCAACGCTGGCGCCGGCCCGCAGGTAGCCGCGTTCCCGTATCTGGTCTAGGAGTGAGATGGGGGCCGGTTCTTCTGGGGGTTCTATTATGAAGTTTGCGGGGGTTAGAGTCCGGGCCTGGGTGTTTCGGAGTATAGCCACGTCTTCCCTGCGAAGTTGTATGACCGTGTCAGGGCCTATTTGTTCCACTCTCATGGAGTTGATTTCCCCCAGAGAGTAACCCCGGATTTGGATGATGTCTCTTGTCTGCCTGTACTCGGGAAATTCCTGGGGTTGCTGGGGCGGGGTTGTACTGTCGGGCAGTCGCAGGGTAAATATGCGGGATGGGTCGGAGGTATCGGATTCATCTGTTGTTAGAGGTTGGGCTTCATTCATGGCGGCCTGGAAGTTATGTTCTGTGTTCATGGATGGGTTGTTTGCTGTTGTATGGTTGATTACGAAACCGAAGGAGTCTGTGGATGACATGATCGTGGGTGCGATGGTGCTGCGCTGGGGCCTGCCGGCGTTCGGGGGGGGCGGACATTCCTGTGAGCATGCCGGTCATGGGATGTTTCTCCTTATGGATTGGAATCCGGTATTAATGTATTCGGTGATTCGGGGCCATATCCGGAAGGTTTACTAGGGAATTAAGTTATGGGCGATCTGTGTGGTGTGGGGGTATTTCCTTTTGGGTCAGGGCTAGCCATCCACTGCTTTTTTCTAGCTTAGTACACTAACTCGCAAAAAGCAAGTAAGTAGGTGTGCATTGGTGGATGGGGTCGAGCCGGGAATCGCTTCCCGACCCTCCCTTGAGGAACCGGACTTGCGATTTTCACCGCATCCGGCTACTGGGTACTAGGCCCTTTTCATAGGTAGACTTAATAGGAATTACTTCCGTTAGCCCTTGCCGCCTGTCTTTTCTTCCCTTTCCTGGTTTAGCGAGTGGTTGTTCTGATAACCGTTAGTATCACCATTTTCAAGTCAGTTTTACCAGTTATCCATACCTTTATCCTCCACTTGCGTTTCGGATTAGTTCCGTGGCTTTTTAGGATTACTCATTCCAGCAGCTTCCTAGTATCACCGACCCACGTCAGCGCTGGCTACCCAGCATCATCTACATTACTGTAGATGTTATCCCAGGAATTACCCCGGGCATTCGCTTCTTGGGCCATCCCTCCCCCCGTGGCTTGCGCTTAACATCTAACTTGTCCTGATGGACAGCACACGAGAGGTTACTTCGTTCCCTAACAACATTTCGCGATACCTTTAGGTCCACACTATACCCCGGGAGCTATTTGAGTACTATATTAGCCAGAGTCTAAAACTAATACTAGCTACCATTTCCTTTTTAGGCCAGCGCATATAGCCTTATTTCGCTGGTTCCTTATAACGAGGCTTGCACATGTTTGCCTGCTCTAACCTTGGATATCTTTTCTAGCGGCGTCACCGGCTTAGGCTGCCAGTTATCCTACATTTGAGTCCTCGCTTAGCACCACGATGATGTCGCTTCGTAGCACCGAGGACCGGTGTCACCCCCGTACCTGGGGGGAGGGGAATTTAACCCCCATGCGGTCAGAGTTCCCGGCTAATGAAACCGGGCTAGCGTTCCGTGTTTGACCACGTTAGGCTAGAACGAATCGCACAGACTCGATTATGTTAATTTTTGTTAAGTTGTCTGAAAGCCTCTCCTAGAAACAAATTCAGCTATTGTACATTACATAGGCTGGTCTATTTGTGTCTACCTACTTAATATACCGGATTTGCCGTTCTAAAGTAAGTCTATTTGTGAGATTTGTGTAGGTTTTGCGCCACTAGCAATCAAATCTAGCATAAACAAATAAATTTTCTTAAATTATTGATACCTATAATCCATTTGATTTTACTGAAAACAGCCTCGAATATTATAAATGTGTAAGAATGTTGAGCACTTAGTAGCCGGTGCATCTCACTTTCGCACGGGCGAAGTGTTGGGACAGGGCATTTGTCTATCTATGACTTATATTGTCGCCCAAATGCTTCGCCCCTACAGATAGATTTGCAAATATGAGATGCACCCCTTAGTAGCTGCTCTAACTCAGGTATTATAATAGATTTTGTCAATTGCGATCGCCCGCTCTAGTCGCACTACCCGGGGGACATCGTAATCGCACTACCCAGGAGACACCGCTAGGTAATTGACAGCCATTGTATTATTATGTAGTAGCGGCGACCCAACCCCATAGATGTCACGGACTTCTCGACCGTCGTAGTGTCCTGGCAGATGGCTGCCCTTCCCTGTCTCAGAACTTACGCTGCTCAAACTGTTATACAATACCGTTCGCCTCGAAAGCAGCCGGGGCCGCCCACCATATTAGCCTCTGCTCTATTCTCGATTTTCCCTTGACCATTATCATGCTTTAATACCAAAACACGGGCATTTATTGCCCTTCGATATCCCCCAGAGGGGACGCGCCTTAAGCACTACCCAAGAGATATCGAAGCCTCCTGTGTCCTCTATCTAGTCGAACAATCTGCGTTCTACTGTTAAGAGTGAGAAATATAACTTCACAAAACTTTACCTTATCGGCCCAGATGAGAGTCACCTCCGAGCACGGGAATATATTTTCAGAACCAAAGGTTCTGGAAAATTTTCTGTTAGGTTGTCAAGAAACAGCTATTGCTAAAGATAGTACAATGATTGTCAGCATATCGCAAGAGATTCCCCTAGTGGACCCCCTGGCGATAATGGCAGCGATCGCCCCTTCGGAGCGACTGCAGTTTTACTGGGAAAGCGCAGGGGAGGCGATCGCTGCCATTGATGCTGCCACAAGTATAAAGATAACCCAGGCCGATCGATTCAGAAAAGCCCAAGAATTTATTCATACATGTCTGGCAAATACGATTAGCATTGGCGATCTAGATCGCCGGTTTGCTGGCCCGCATTTTTTTTGCAGTTTCACATTTTTTGGACAGCAGTCGGAGTCAGTTTTTCCAGCAGCAACAGTGTTTTTACCACGTTTACAGGTAGCTTGTAGCGCCAAACATTGTATCTTAGTGACGAATTTAGCGATCAGTCTAGGAGCGGACATTAAAAGCATATGCTCAAAGTTATGGTGGGACTGGCATAAAATTAGTTTATGCAATAATAACGGATTCCATAAAGCCGCAGGAAATAAATTGCCAAGTGGACAATTATCAGATTACTGTGTCCCTCGGGTAGTGCAACTAGCGCTCCCGGGGGACACAGAAGATAAATTCAAGCAGGCGGTGGGTGAAGCATTAGAGTTGATTCGCTCGGAAAGATTGAGTAAAATAGTGATCGCCCATGGGATCGAGATCCAAGCTAAAGTACCATTTGGGGAGAGAGAAGCGCTGCATAATTTACGCCAGCTCCATGGAGATTGCCATATATTTATGGTAAGTAATGGTGAAGGAAAGAGTTTTATCGGGGCGACGCCAGAAAGGTTAATGAGGATTCGGTGTGTTCCGGACAGTGCGATGAGCGCGCTGTGTCCCTCGAGTAGTGCGACTAGCGCTCCCGGGGGACACAGTTCCGGGACAGAGAATCAGCAGCTATTCACAGAGGCATTAGCCGGTTCAGCACCTCGGGGAAAAACGAGAAGGGAAGATGCAGATTTTGCCAATAGTTTACTCGCTAGCGAAAAAGAAAGACGGGAACACCAATTTGTGATAGATTATATTAAAGGATGTTTATGGAGGTTGGGTTTAAGGCCGGAAATATTGCCAATGCCAAAGTTACGAAAACTAGCGAATATCCAACATTTGTGGACCCCGATCGAGGCAAAAGTGCCTCCAGGAGTGCATCCTTTGTCAATACTGGCAGCATTGCATCCGACGCCAGCGGTGGCGGGTACGCCCAGAGAAATAGCCTGCCAGGAAATACCTAGGTATGAAAGCTTCGATCGGGGTTTATATGCCGCGCCCTTGGGTTGGGTAGATGGACGCGGAAATAGCGAGTTTGTGGTAGGAATTAGGTCAGCGCTGATAGAGGGCGATCGGGCGACAGTTTATGCGGGTGCGGGTATAGTAGCCGGTTCCGATCCGGAGAAAGAACTGGCAGAAATTCAGCTGAAATTTCAAGCATTGTTGCAAGCGTTAGTATAAGTAATCGCCATGAGAAATGGGTGTGGTCATGCATTAGTTGCATTAGTAGAGAATAATATTCTCTCGAGATAATTGCACAAGGGGATCCCATCAAAACCCAACAGGTTTTGACCACACCTATTTCATACAGTATATAGCCCAAATTTCTCCGCCATGCCGTTTTTGGGTAAATTACAAGGCGAGAGGCGCGAATTTTGAACGACAGTGGGTGCCCACCCTATGCATTATTTATCTTTGTTATTTTTGTCCTGCCACCGCTTCCAGAGATAGTTGACTCCGTAGCCCGCCCCCAGCAGCACTAGCCCCGGAATGAATTCATAGGGCGCACCCGCACCGTTACTAACACTTGCTCCAAAGGCAGCTTCTCCAGCGGCGACGCTACTTGAAGCTCCGTGATTACTCGTGATGTTTAGGTGAACGAATCGAGTTGAGGCGCCGAAAGTAAATGTCTGAGCTGGAATGGGTGCTCCTGGCAGTGTAGCATTAAAGCTTCCCAAGGAGGTTGTACCGCCATTACCAAAAATGCCATCAGTATCAGCAAGCAGCTCGAAGCTATTTATGCCATCGTTAAAAAAGTTATCAGCATTCCAAAGCGCAAATGCCTCTATACTGTGTGCCCAGGTCAAACGTAACTATACCTGTTGTCCTGTCATTGCCTAACCACCCATTGAATTGATTAAGGATAGAGTGAGTTGTGGATGATGTATAGGTATTAAAGTCAGTCACTCCACTGGTATAAGATGCTGACAACCCGCTTTGGTTAATCAGGTTGTTTACAGGGAAACCTTCTGGGATATCTGTACTAACAGAAGAGGGCTGAAGCATCGTTAAGGCGCGAGCGGGCAGTGCTAGGCCAGTGGTAAGCAGTCCTGTTAGTAAGCTGATAGCAGTCAGCTCAACCGCCCGCCCTGCTGCCACCGCCAGCGGCACCGGCGCATTGATAGCAGCTAAACCCGCCCAGCCTTTGGTTTTGGGGTCGGGCGGCACCGGCGAGCTATCGTGAGGGAGAATACTGAGTTTGGGGTGATGCTTTTAACAGGATTTTCCCTAGTCTTCATGGGTTTATTCATCTCATAACGTTACATATTCAGCCTTGTCCTCAAATGGTTGCTGGATATAGTTGGTAACTTTTTACTCCTATCCAGTCAAAACCAGGGCGGTTTGACGAGAGGAACTGTACTGGTATTATACAGCATGGGTCAGGGAAAAGGCAATAGAAATGGTGAGCGGTACAGCTTAAACTATCGATGGGCACCCTACTAACTGGATTAAGCAATTCAAAATTCTTTCTTCAAAATTAAAAATGGGGAAACAATTTGAGAACAAGAGTCTCAGGTTTTATCTATATGCAATTTAAATGCGCGACAGCTTAAAAGCTGGTGGAAAAACTACTTTTACTCGGGATTTTTGCAGATATTTATTGATTCTCCTACTAAGTAGATGTAGCTGGACAAGAGAGGAACTGGGATTATACAGCATGGGTCAGGGAAAAGGTAAGGAAGAACAAGGGACAAGTTAAGAGGTCATAATTCGCAGGAATTACAAACTGGTTTTAACCGCTGAGGAACAACATCTATAAGTAAGAAAATGCTCTTATTCCGCAATGTAAATTTAGTTTGGGCTTCAATTTTAGCAGAAACATTAAAGCGACTGGGATTGAAAACGGCGATCGCCTGTCCGGGTTCGCGCTCAACCCCCCTGACGGTAGCTTTTGCCCAAAACCCCCAAATCGAAGCTATTCCAGTGTTGGACGAACGTTCAGCGGCCTTTTTTGCCCTAGGAATTGCCAAGGGAACGGGATTGCCAGTAGCATTGGTTTGTACTTCGGGAACGGCGGGTGCGAACTTTTATCCAGCAGCGATCGAGGCACGAGAAAGTCGAGTACCTCTATTGATTTTAACAGCTGATCGCCCTCCGGAACTGCGGAACTGCCATGCCGGACAGGCGATCGACCAAGTAAAATTATATGGCAATTACCCGAACTGGCAAGCCGAGTTAGCATTGCCATCATTAGAAATGGAAATGTTAGCATATCTGCGACAAACAGTAATTCATGCCTGGGAATGTACCCTGTTTCCTACCCCTGGGGTAGTCCATCTGAATGTACCATTTCGCGACCCCCTCGCCCCCATCCCACAACCAGAAGCAGAAGCATTAAAATCCGAGTTTTCCGAAGTTGATTTCTTCACAGGAATAGCCAACATCGATCCAACTCTTTTGCCCGCGCAGGCGGGCTTTGTTCCTGTAGCCCCACCCTTGAGGGTGGGGGTGGCTGCGTGCACAGGGCTACGCCTACGCGATCGGGGCATAATTATTGCTGGGGTAGCGCAACCGAGGTGGGCGAAAGAGTATGTTTTGGCGATCGCCCATCTTTCGGAAGCATTAAAGTTCCCGGTATTAGCAGAAGGACTCTCACCTGTGAGGAACTACGCCCATCTGAATCCTAATATAATTTCCACCTACGACATCATTCTGAGAAATGAACAGTTAGCAGAAAAACTCGCCCCAGAAATTGTCATCCAGATTGGAAATTTTCCCACCAGCAAGCAACTCCGGGCCTGGTTAACAGGGAAAAAGCCGCCAACTTGGGTCATAGACCCCAGTCATCACAACCTGGACCCCATTCATGGTCAAGCAATTCACCTGCGCACATCCATAGAAAATCTTTGTGCTACAATTGAGTCAGGTCAGATGGAGACTTCCCCTTACCTGGAAGAATGGTCTGATGCGGAAAAGAAGGTGAGAGAGTCCTTAGACCCAACCCTGGCAGAGATAGATTATTTATTTGAAGGCAAAGCAGCATGGTTACTATCCCAGACCTTGCCCCCAGGAACGCCGATATTTATTGCCAACAGCATGCCAGTCAGGGATGTCGAATATTTCTGGAAACCAAACAACCTGGAAATCCAACCCTTCTTCAACCGGGGTGCCAATGGCATTGACGGCAGCTTATCTACCGCTTTGGGGATTGCCCATTCGATGTCTCCTGGAAGCGCTACATGCGCTGCGCGCACCGGGCTACGCCTGCGCGATCGCACTACCCAGGAGACATCTCGGCATCAACCCTGTGTTATGCTAACGGGAGACTTGGCCTTATTGCACGATAGCAATGGTTTTTTGCTCTCGAATAAACTTGTGGGACATTTGACCATAATCTTGATTAATAATCGAGGAGGTGGTATATTTGAGATGCTGCCCATCTCCCAATTCGATCCGCCCTTTGAAGAGTTCTTTGCTACGCCCCAGGAGATTGACTTTGCCCAGCTATGTCCTGCTTATAATGTAGAATATGAATTGATTGCAGGGTGGGAACAGCTGCAGGAAAGGTTAAATCCATTACCGGAAACAGGGAGGCGGGTGTTAGAGTTGCGGACTTCTAGAAAGGCAGATGCTAAGTGGCGTAAGGAGAATTTGGAGAAGTTGGCAGCGATGTCTCCGGAGTAGTGCGATGCATGTAGTCCTCTCCGGAGATATCGAAAAAGATAGGGTGAACGCAAGGGAAGTAGAAATTAATTATGGGTATTCTATATCTCGTAGAGCAAATATTGAGTGCGCTCCGATAGCGCTGCCAAACCCGACTTGATGAGAGGGCATTAGTGCGATTCGTTCTAGTCTAACGTGTTCAAACGCGGAACGCTAGCCTAAGAAACTAGTAACTCTGGTATTCATGGGGTTAAATTCCGCCTCCCCAAGTACGGAGGTAACTCCGGTTGGAGGTGCTGCGAAATAACATCATCGTGGTGCTAAGCGAGAACTTAAATGTAGGATAGCTGGCAGTCTAAGCTGGTGACTCCGCGCTCGATGATGTCCAAGGTTAGAACAAGCAAACCTATAGAAGCCTCATTACCTCAAACCGGCGAAATAAGGCTTTATGCGCCGGGGACAAAAGTCAGCGTAGTTAGTGTTAGTCTTTGTTGTTGGCTAACATCGTACTCAAAGAACTACCGGGGTAGAGTAGGGACCTAAAGGCATCGCGCTCCGGAGACCAGGGAACGAAGTAACCCCTCGTGAGCTGTCCGTGAGGACCAGTCAGATGTGAAGCGTAAGCCACGAGTGGGAGCCCAAGCCTGCCCCCAAGAAGCAAATGCCTGGGGTAATGCTTAGGATACGCCGACGTGCGGTGAGGGTGGGTGATAGTAGGAAGTCTCAGGTGAAAGTAACTCTAGATACGTTATAAGCCCGTCACTTCGGTGATTGAGGAATAGATTACTGGTAAAACGGACGCGATAATAGGTGATACTAAAGGTTTTCCGGCAGCGCCACTCACCAACCAGGAAAGGAGCGAAATTGCATGAGATAAGGGACAAAGGGAGTAATCCAAAAGTTACCTACCAATGACTTGGGCCTACTACCCAGTAGCCGGATGCGGTGAAAGTCGCTCTTTAGGTTCCGAACGGGAGGGTTCCGAAGCGATTCCCAGCTCGACCCCTAATCCGATTCCAGATACCATCACCTCGGGCACCGATCTAAACAATGACGACCTGTTCGGCAACCAAATCACCGGCACGATCAACTTACCTCCTACCGACCTCAACCTCAGCAACAGCAGCATTGATGAAAACTTCCCAGAAAATAGCCTCGTGGGGACTTTCTCCACTACCGACCCCAACTCGGGAGATAGCTTTACCTACCAGCTAGTCTCCGGCGTTGGTGACGATGATAACGCCGCCTTCACCATAGCAGGGGACCAACTGCTAATTAACAGTTATAAGGACTTTGAGACAAAATCGAGTTACAGCATCCTCCTCCAGACTACCGACGCTGCTGGGGCCAGTCACTCGGAGGCCTTGACTATTAATGTCAACGATGTTCCCCCCTCTCTTACCGACCTCAACCTCAGCAAAGCCACATCGAAAAAATCTTTGGCAATGTCTATACCGAGGGCTGGTAGATTCATATGGCCTCTTTTCCTTGACTGGTGATGTTTCCTGAGTTCACTGGTGATGTTAGCAGTTGCGACCGGTGCAGGGTAGAAATGTTTTTCTAGCAACCACCCTTGTGAATACGAGTTCATCTGTGTTACAGAGACTCCAGATCCCATCCGGTTGTCTAGTAAAAACACGAACGCCGTCGGTGTCTAGATCTGCGCGACAGGTTCAATTGACCTCTGGCGGGCTATGGACTTGCCGATAGCTTTCTACCCTGATGTCCCTTCTCTATTCCAACATACAAGGCAAGCTTTGTTCGTGTAGCCTCAGGCTAAAGCCTGGAGGTGAGGGTGACTGAATGCTGAACGCTAAAGGAAATTATCCCTTAGCTCTTACCAGTGGTAACCCTAAAGTTTCCCGCTGCTCCAGGTACAGTTGAGCAACCCGTCGGGCCAAATTGCGAATTCGGCCAATGTAACGAGTCCGTTCTGTCACCGAAATCACCCCTCGCGCATCCAACAAATTAAAGCTGTGGGAACACTTCAATACATAGTCAAGACTCGGCAACACCAGGCCTCGCTGAGTCAGTTGCTCCGCCTCCTGCTCGTATAGGCCAAACAGAGTAAACAGTAGATCGGGATTAGATGCCTCAAAGTTATAGGTACTTTGCTCCACCTCTCCCTGGAGGTGAACGTCTCCATAGGTAACGCTGTCAGTCCAGCGAATCTTGGTGAACGCATCTGTTTCCTGAAGATACATTGTCAGTCGCTCCAGGCCATAGGTGAGTTCAATTGAAACTGGACGACAATCAATCCCGCCGCACTGCTGGAAGTAGGTAAGTTGGGTAATTTCCATCCCATCAAGCCAGACTTCCCAGCCCACGCCCCAGGCCCCCAAGGTCGGAGACTCCCAGTTATCCTCCACAAACCGGATATCATGCTCGGACGGACGCACTCCTAAAGCCCGCAATGATTCCAGATACATCTCTTGGATATTATCTGGTGAAGGCTTAATCAGCACCTGGTACTGGTAGTAATGTTGATGGCGATTGGGATTTTCCCCGTAACGTCCATCCGTAGGCCGGCGGCAGGGCTCGACATAGGCCACTGACCACGGTTCAGGCCCGATCGCTCGCAAGAAAGTATGGGGACTCATGGTGCCAGCACCCTTTTCCGTATCGTAGGGCTGGGCGATCAGGCAGCCCCGATCGGCCCAGAACCGGTGCAACGTAGCAATCACAGACTGAAAATTCACAGAGATTTAGCCTCCACGAAAAAAAAAATTTATTTTTTTTGAGCCCCAAACCTGCTCTGTGACTAGGTTTCAGAGTATAGATCAAAAAAAGTTCCCAAAAAACCTTAAAAAAGGGTTGACACTTGGGAATCTAGTTGTTAGATTGGAAAAGTGCCCAAAAGAGAGGTCGCCAACAAGCGGCGCTCCCAAGGCACACCGAACCTAGAAAAGAAAATAGTTTGAAAGCTAAGAAGCTTAAGTACCTCGTCAAAGAAAATTAAGTTTCAGGGGAAACCTAGGAACTATAGTAAGTCAAAGAGCCGCAAATGGCTTCGGAATTATCACGGAGAGTTTGATCCTGGCTCAGGATGAACGCTGGGGGTCTGCTTAACACATGCAAGTCGAACGAAGTATTCGGACTTAGTGGCGGACGGGTGAGTAACACGTGAGAATCTGCCTTCAGGTCGGGGATAACAGTTGGAAACGACTGCTAATACCGGATGTGCCCACGGGTGAAAGATTAATCGCCAGAAGATGAGCTCGCGTATGATTAGCTAGTTGGTGGGGTAAAAGCCTACCAAGGCGACGATCAGTAGCTGGTCTGAGAGGATGAGCAGCCACACTGGGACTGAGACACGGCCCAGACTCCTACGGGAGGCAGCAGTGGGGAATTTTCCGCAATGGGCGAAAGCCTGACGGAGCAAGACCGCGTGAGGGAGGAAGGCCTTTGGGTTGTAAACCTCTTTTGTCAGGGAAGAAGTTATGACGGTACCTGACGAATCAGCCTCGGCTAACTCCGTGCCAGCAGCCGCGGTAATACGGAGGAGGCAAGCGTTATCCGGAATCATTGGGCGTAAAGCGTCCGTAGGTGGCCAAGTAAGTCTGCTGTCAAAAACCACAGCTTAACTGTGGAAAGGCAGTGGAAACTGCAGGGCTAGAGTGCGGTAGGGGTAGAGGGAATTCCAGGTGTAGCGGTGAAATGCGTAGAGCTCTGGAAGAACACCGGTGGCGAAAGCGCTCTACTGGGCTGAAACTGACACTGAGGGACGAAAGCTAGGGGAGCGAAAGGGATTAGATACCCCTGTAGTCCTAGCCGTAAACGATGGATACTAGGTGTAGCACGTATCGACCCGTGCTGTATCGGAGCCAACGCGTTAAGTATCCCGCCTGGGGAGTACGCGCGCAAGCGTGAAACTCAAAGGAATTGACGGGGGCCCGCACAAGCGGTGGAGTATGTGGTTTAATTCGATGCAACGCGAAGAACCTTACCAGGGCTTGACATGTCGCGAAGCCTTCCGAAAGGAGGGTGTGCCGAAAGGAACGCGAACACAGGTGGTGCATGGCTGTCGTCAGCTCGTGTCGTGAGATGTTGGGTTAAGTCCCGCAACGAGCGCAACCCTCGTCTTTAGTTGCCATCATTAAGTTGGGAACTCTAGAGAGACTGCCGGTGACAAACCGGAGGAAGGTGTGGACGACATCAAGTCAGCATGCCCCTTACGTCCTGGGCGACACACGTACTACAATGGTGGGGACAGAGGGCAGCCAACTTGCGAAAGTGAGCTAATCCCGAAAACCCTGCCTCAGTTCAGATCGCAGGCTGCAACTCGCCTGCGTGAAGGAGGAATCGCTAGTAATCGCAGGTCAGAATACTGCGGTGAATTCGTTCCCGGGCCTTGTACACACCGCCCGTCACACCATGGAAGTTGGCCACGCCCGAAGTCATTACTCCAACCCCTCGGGGAGGAGGATGCCGAAGGTAGGGCTGATGACTGGGGTGAAGTCGTAACAAGGTAGCCGTACCGGAAGGTGTGGCTGGATCACCTCCTTTTGAGGGAGACCAACTTGCATCACACCTGTAGCAACAGTAGAATAGGGTGAGGAGGCAAGCAATCCCAGGTCGGTCGAGGTCAAAAACAGCATTAGCTTTCAAACTAGGTCAGGTTCGGTTCGGGGGCTATTAGCTCAGGTGGTCAGAGCGCACCCCTGATAAGGGTGAGGTCCCTGGTTCAAGTCCAGGATGGCCCAGCTGAAAAAGGCAAAAGGCAAAATTCAAAATTGGCAAATTTTGAATTGAAGAAGTGGGGGTATAGCTCAGTTGGTAGAGCGCTGCTTTTGCAAGGCAGAAGCCAGCGGTTCCAGTCCGCTTACCTCCACTAACATAGGACAGGGGATCCGCTCGTCCTCAGCAAAAGAATTCAGCAACTCATATGCGCGTGCTCGCAAGTGAGCCTGCTGGATGTACAATCCAGTACAGAACCTTGAAAACTGCATAGCAACAAGCCAGGTAGAGAAATCTATCACAGACATAAGCGAGATCAAGCTAGAAAGAGCTGACGGTGGATACCTAGGCACACAGAGGCGAAGAAGGACGTGGCTACCGACGAAACGCTTCGGGGAGCTGGAAGCAAGCTGAGATCCGAAGATGTCCGAATGGGGCAACCCCTAGAACTACCTGCTGAATATATAGGCAGGAAAGAGCGAACCGGGGGAACTGAAACATCTTAGTAGCCCGAGGAAAAGAAAGCAAAAGCGATTCCCCTAGTAGCGGCGAGCGAAGCGGGAACAGCCTAAACCACTAGCTAATTGCTGGTGGGGTAGTGGGACAGCACCACGGGAGATGGCGGACTAGACGAAGCAGTTGAAAACTGCACCACAGAAGGTGAAAGTCCTGTAGTCAAAAGACCAAAATCCCCAGCTGGATCCCGAGTAGCACGGGGCACGTGGAATCCCGTGTGAATCAGCCAGGACCACCTGGTAAGGCTAAAAACTACTGTGTGACCGATAGCGAACGAGTACCGCGAGGGAAAGGTGAAAAGAACCCCGGGAGGGGAGTGAAAAAGAACATGAAACCGTCAGCTTACAAGCAATGGGAGGACGATTAAACGTCTAACCCTGTGCCTGTTGAAGAATGAGCCGGCGACTTATAGGCGATGGCAGGTTAAGACGGGAAAAGTCGAAGCCAAAGCGAAAGCGAGTCTGAAAAGGGCGTTTCGTCATCGTTTATAGACCCGAACCCGGGTGATCTAACCATGTCCAGGATGAAGCAAGGGTAACACCTTGTGGAGGTCCGCACCGACCGATGTTGAAAAATCGGCGGATGAGGTGTGGTTAGGGGTGAAATGCCAATCGAACCCGGAACTAGCTGGTTCTCCCCGAAATGCGTTGAGGCGCAGCGGTTGAGGTCAAGTCTGGGGGTAAAGCACTGTTTCGGTGCGGGCTGCGAGAGCGGTACCAAATCGAGACAAACTCAGAATACCAGATGTAGTGCTCAGCCAGTGAGACGGTGGGGGATAAGCTTCATCGTCAAGAGGGAAACAGCCCAGACCACCTGCTAAGGTCCCAAAATGACTGCTAAGTGAGAAAGGAGGTGGGGGTGCTTAGACAACCAGGAGGTTTGCCTAGAAGCAGCAATCCTTGAAAGAGTGCGTAATAGCTCACTGGTCAAGGGCTCCTGCGCCGAAAATGAATGGGGCTAAGCAGTATACCGAAGCTGTGGGATTGTGAAAACAATCGGTAGGGGAGCGTTCCGTATCGGGAGAAGCAGTAGCGGCAAGCAGCTGTGGACAGTACGGAAGTGAGAATGTCGGCTTGAGTAGCGCAAACTAGGGTGAGAATCCCTAGCCCCGAAACCCTCAGGGTTCCTCCGGCAGGCTCGTCCACGGAGGGTTAGTCAGGACCTAAGGCGAGGCCGAAGGGCGTAGTCGATGGACAACGGGTCAACAATCCCGTACCGGTGCTAGTAGGTGCAGAGGGACGGAGAAGGTCAAGACCAGCCGGGAGATGGTTACCGGTTCAAGCAAGCAAGGCGTAGAGGGATGGGGAAAACATCCGGAGTCGAGCTGCGAGTACGAGCTGCTACGGCGGCGAAGTGGGATGAGATCGAGCTTCCAAGAAAAGCTCTAAACACTATTGCTAGGACTGCCTGTACCCGAAACCGACACAGGTAGGGAGGTAGAGAATACCAAGGGGCGCGAGATAACTCTCTCTAAGGAACTCGGCAAAATGGCCCCGTAACTTCGGGAGAAGGGGTACCCTCAGAAATGGGGGTCGCAGTGAAGAGGCCCAGGCGACTGTTTACCAAAAACACAGGTCTCCGCGAAGTCGCAAGACGAAGTATGGGGGCTGACGCCTGCCCAGTGCCGGAAGGTTAAGGAAGTTGGTCAGCCTGAGGGTGAAGCTGACGACCGAAGCCCCGGTGAACGGCGGCCGTAACTATAACGGTCCTAAGGTAGCGAAATTCCTTGTCGGGTAAGTTCCGACCCGCACGAAAGGCGTAACGATCTGGGCGCTGTCTCGGAGAGAGGCTCGGCGAAATAGGAATGTCTGTGAAGATACGGACTACCTGCACCTGGACAGAAAGACCCTATGAAGCTTTACTGTAGCCTGGAATTGGGTTCGGGCTTGGCTTGCGCAGGATAGGTGGGAGGCGTAGAAGTTCACCTTGTGGGGGGAACAGAGCCATCGGTGAGATACCACTCTAGCGAGGCTAGAATTCTAACCAACAGCCGTTACCCGGCTGGGGAACAGTTTCAGGTGGGCAGTTTGACTGGGGCGGTCGCCTCCAAAAAGGTAACGGAGGCGCGCAAAGGTTCCCTCAGGCTGGACGGAAATCAGCCGGCGAGTGTAAAGGCAAAAGGGAGCTTGACTGCGAGACAAACAAGTCGAGCAGGGTGGAAACACGGCCTTAGTGATCCGACGGCACAGAGTGGAATGGCCGTCGCTCAACGGATAAAAGTTACTCTAGGGATAACAGGCTGATCTCCCCCAAGAGTTCACATCGACGGGGAGGTTTGGCACCTCGATGTCGGCTCATCGCAACCTGGGGCGGAAGTACGTCCCAAGGGTTGGGCTGTTCGCCCATTAAAGCGGTACGTGAGCTGGGTTCAGAACGTCGTGAGACAGTTCGGTCCATATCCGGTGCAGGCGTAAGAGCATTGAGAGGAGTCTCCTCTAGTACGAGAGGACCGAGGAGAACGCACCGCTGGTGTACCTGTTATCGTGCCAACGGTAGACGCAGGGTAGCCAAGTGCGGAGCGGATAACCGCTGAAAGCATCTAAGTGGGAAGCCCACCTCAAGATGAGTGCTCTCACCATGTGAAGTGGGTAAGGTCACGGAAAGAACATCCGTAGATAGGCGTCAGGTGGAAGCGCAGCAATGTGTGAAGCCGAGACGTACTAATAGACCGAGGGCTTGATCTGGTAAAAATGTCAGATGTGGGTTGTTGCTATGCAGTCTTGAGGGTTCCGACAGACCCAAAAAAGCATTCCTGGTGCTATGGCGCGGTGGAACCACGCCGAACCATCCCGAACTCGGAGGTGAAACATCGCAGCGGCGACGATACTCTCGGGGTGACCCGACGGGAAAATAGCTTGGTGCCAGGATAATTATTTCCAAAAGCCCTGCCGAGTATAGCCCGACGGCGTCTGGGAAGGCCGGGGGGATAATTTAGGGCGTGTCATCAATTAAGCCATATTACAGCTGCCGCGAGGTAGATGGCACCCAAGAAATTGCGAGCGGTTTTATCGTAGCGTGTCGCCAGAGCCCTGTATTGCTTGAGTTTTTGGAATAGATTTTCAATTAGATGCCGCCACTTGTACATTTCTTCATCGTATTCTCTGTGTTCTGTGCGGTTACTTTTTGGAGGAATGACAGCCATCCAATCCGCCTCTTTCAGGCGCTCGAGCACACGTTGTTCCGCATCATAGGCTTTATCTGCAAGCAGCGCGCCAATCTCACCGATTTTATCCAATAGCACGTCAGCGCCTTTCCCGTCGTGGGCTTGGCCAGGGGTAAGATGAAATCCTGTGGGATTGCCTTGGGCAATCGCAAGTGGCATGAATCTTTGTCGATAGTCCCCCTTTACTACGGCCTATGGCTTGGGTTTCGCACGTATCTGAGGGTGTTTTTTTTTGCACCCGCACGCTCGTTGATGGGCACGCAGGATGGTGGCATCAATCGCGGCGTATTCGTTATCGGCGTCTGAGGCCAAGACATCGAATACCTGCTTTCAAACTCCCTTTTCAGACCAACGGGTATGGCGGGTATGAACAACCCGAAAATCCCCAAAACACTCCGGTAAATCCCGCCAGGGAATGCCAGCACGATATCGATATAACACGGCAGAACACGAATAATCTATTGTTCTTGGCTGTAGCGCCTGGGTCACCCTCTTTACCAGGTAAAAGGTGTTCGATCCGTTCCCACTGGTCGTCTCGCAAGCCATAGCGTCTCATATCATGCCCTCTTGATTGTTATTGCTGGATAAGGACTCCATACCGTATCCATCTATTTCTGTCAAGCAATTTGATTGATGACACACCCTAGGCACAAGGCTCTCTCAATTATCCCTATCCCCCCAAGTGTCACTTGACATGGGTGATATGATATATTATCACGGTCCGGGGTGCTGGCAAAGGGCAGACTGTTGAGGGAAGGCTGATTTCCTGGCAATTGTTCAACATTTCCGAAAATATCTACCTCGTGGCAGTAGTATATAAATAAGCTATTCACTAGCTGCTGATTTCCTGGCAATTGTTCAACATTTCCGAAAATATCTACCTCGTGGCAGTAGTATATAAATAAGCTATTCACTAGCTATGGTAGTGGGTCACAAGTAGTGATTTTAGCGCCATCAAAAAAGCGCAGTTCCTGACCCTTCAGATTATCGCAAATTGGCCTCATGATAGTCTCTAATGTTATAGAAGTTCTTAACTATAGAGCGCAATATCAGTCTGATAAGGAAGCCTATATCTTTCTCCAAAACGGTGAAACATGCTCAGGGAGTCTTACCTACGGGGAATTAGACAGACAAGCAAGGGAGATCGCCTCTCATCTCCAATCTTACGAAGGAGAACGGGCTTTAACGTTATATCCTTCGGGATTAGAGTTTATTACGGCGTTTTTTGGTTGTTTGTATGCTGGGGTGGTGGCGGTTCCAGTTTATCCTCCCAGAGGCAATCAGAAGTTGTATCGGTTGCTTTCTATAGTTAATGATGCTCAAGCTAAGGTAGCGCTGACAACCACATCAATATTGGGAGACATTGAGAAAAGATGGGAAGAGGAAGCAGAGTTAGCCCAGTTGCAGCTGGTAGCTACAGATGCCATTGAAGCTAATGGTCAAGAGTTTGTGCCTAAATCAGTAACACCGGATAGTTTGGCATTTTTGCAGTATACTTTCGGTTCTACGGGAACACCCAAAGGGCTGATGGTGACTCATGGAAACCTGATGCACAATTCGGAGTGCATTAAGCAAGCATTTGAACTCACATCAGAAAGTATATCTGTGACTTGGTTGCCCAATTTCTATGATATGGGACTAATTGATGGAGTACTTCAACCTTTGTATTGTATACGGGTTTTATTGGTTACTTAATGCCCCCTATAGCTTTCCTCCAGAAACCGATTCGCTGGTTGCAAGCAATTTCCCGATACAAGGCAACTCACTGTGGATGTCCTAATTTCGCTTATGATCTGTTTGTGCTTAAAGTTACTCCCGAACAACTGAAAACACTTGATCTTAGTAGTTAACTCAAGTTGCGACCTATAAAAATTGGATACAAAAAGCTATGATAAAGAGAATTATTTTCAACTCTAATCCCTTAGATGTAACAGCATGAATTGACTTGGGAAACAAATTGGTGATTCGACTAAAACAGGTTTCAACTTGTTTTCTTGTTACTTTTTGTATATATTCAAAACAAGAAAATTCTTTTCTTTTTGAGTTCTTTTTTCGCAAAGGTTTTAACATTATACTTGACGACTCTTTTAGTAAATCCTCTAATTGATAATCATTATAAGCTTTATCTCCATAAACTATTGAATTTGATGGTAAGTCAAAGCCAAAAGATTGCAAAACTTTAACATCATTATAACTACCAGGATCTAGATAAAATTCTATTGGCTTTCCATTTTTGTTTACCAACATATGAACTCTTAATCCATAAAAATAACGTTTTTTACTGGCAATATACCCTCGATATTCTTCCTTGTTATAAATTTGGCATCTATCAATCCTAATATTATCACATACTGGCACCGGGAAACTATCAAGAATATATTCTTGACCCGGATTGAGCTCTTTAAATGTTTGAGCTATAACTTGGAAGAAAAACATCCAAATTGGTTCCTCAATATTGTGTAATCGACGATTGAACCTACTTTTACTTAACAGATTTTTTATATACTTGTGTTGGACCATAAATTGACAAGAGCGATCGTGGTGTCCTCCGAAAAAATATGCAGCAACTAATCCGACTGTCATCACTTCGGCATTGTTCATTTTTACTTGTGGATCTTCTTTTATATTTAACGCTTTTAGTAGCTCGTCACAAAGAACAAAAATTGTTGTAATCATATCTTCCATCATCTACATCCCCCAGCAATTAACTATTATTTTAGTACATTATAACCTATAAACAGCCAACCCGCCATCTAGCACAAAAAAAATATAATTTTGTATCAAAAGCTACGAAATATCCCAAATATCTGTAAAGTCTAAGTGGGTAATTCATATTTTTTTTAATAGGTCGCAACTTAGGTTAGTTAGTATACAGTTTACAATGGGGCTGAGCCGGTTCGGAACGAAACTCGGAATCTTTTTGTTGAAAAATTTAAAGATTGCGGTTTCAAAAGCAATTTTTTCTATCCTTGTTACGGAATGGCAGAAGCTACTCTATTTATTTCTGGAGGTTTGAGAAAATCTACTCCAATCTTTAAATGGGTACAAGCAGAAGCTTTAGAAGAAAACAAAATAGTAGATGGGACTCCATCTTCACAAGGAAGCAAAGCGTTAGTAGGATGTGGTCACAGTTGGTTAGACTATAAAATTGTTATTGGTCATCCAGAGTCTTTTGAACTTTGTGGAGATGGACAAGTAGGAGAGATTTGGGTATCTAGCACCAGTGTTACTAAGGGATATTGGAATCGTCCACAACAGACTCAAGAGATTTTTGAGGCATATTTGACAGATGGTTCTGGACCATTTTTACGCACAGGGGACTTGGGATTTTTGCAAGATGGTGAGTTATTTGTGACTGGACGACTCAAGGATGTGATAATTATTCGGGGTCGCAATTATTATCCCCAAGATATTGAATTAACTGTCGAAAACAGCCATCCTTCTCTAGGAAGCAATTGTAGTGCTGCATTTTCTGTAGAAATAGAAGGAGAGGAGGCTATCAACTTAAGCCGGGACAGTAAGTCGGGGTAAGGGATTGGGCGATTATGTTTTTGATGACTGTCGTGGCAGGGGGATCTCACTCATATGGTCTACAACCCACTCAAATAGATTCTCATGCATAGTATCCAAAGAGTCGTTGCGCTGCTGTGGTACCATCCGCTCGCCTGATGTCAAAATTGTAAATGACAGTGAGTACCGCTAAGCTTTGAGCCGAAAAGCCGCGAGAGGAATGATGGAGACCAGACAAATAGCCATTGCGTCCTTCCACAGCTGATGAGGTACGTTGATATTTAAGAACTATCCAGTTTGCCCACTCCACCCGGGACGTGCATCACAGGACAGTTCTTGAGTCAGAGGGTAGGCTTCCAAGGGATCTGAGGCCAGGGAGGCAGCCGCCTGATAGGCCAGTTTGAGCTTTTTTTGTTGATTTTTGCCTGCTTGTTGATGCCAAGAGGCCCAGGGTAACAACAGTTCCAGCACCCACTGTTGTAACTCAAGATCATCGGTTTTGGCCCTCAGGGGCTTTCCCCAGGGCCACCAAGCATGAATGCCTTCAACAAAGGAGGGAATGTGCCGTTCAAAGGTGTCAATAGCGGTTTGGGCCTTGTTTGTGCCCTAGTGCATCGCCTCTTAAGCGAGCTGTTCGAGGCAAGAACTCAGATAACTAGATAGTTCCTGCCCCAGTTGCCAACTTTCGGTGGTGAGGTTGAACGGATGAATCCCCTGGGTGATGGCATGGAGGATCTGGTGATCGGTTATCTGACTAGACTCTAAGGCAAGCCGCTGCACAGTTAGCTGTTCTCCCAACTCTATGAGTTTGGTACCCTTGGTCTCACTGGTCGTCTTGGCCAATTGCTCGTTTCTGAAAAAAGTTTTTTCAGTTGGCTGTGCTGACGGCCAATTGCGCTACCCAGAGGTTAGCCTAAGTCGCGTAAGGCATGAAACAAGTCAGCCACCCAGCTACAGCCCAAAGCTTCTAGGGCCAGTTTAATCAGGATGAAAGCTCCATCACTGACCATGAAGTGACAGTGCCATCCCCCTTGAGTCCAGCACGATTGTATTTGCTGTTGCCAGGTTTCCTAGGTGCGATTGTCACTTTCGACAAAGGGTGAAAATGTAGCCACGCTCTCAATTCCACCATCACCAAAATGGGTAAGCCTCCTAAGGTTTCATCTCCCCCCAGGCCGATTCCCTGCCCCTCAGAGGGTTGACACTTCTGGGCTTGGGCACAACTGTCACCGGAGAATTGCCTCTCCCATCTTTTACTGTAAGCTGCGCAAGGCAGTTGCCGAACAACATGGTGGTGCAACCCCATCGCCCGAAAGAATTCTGATAGACTCTCAGCTCCAATTCCCTGCTTGATGCCGAAATAATAGACAACCCCGTTCCACTAATAGCCTTAGCCAGGCGCTTCCCACCTCCGTCTCCCACCAGGAAGATTCACCGATGCTGCCCTCGACGGGCAATCCCTTGTTGATGGCCCCCGACGCTGCTAATGGAATTGACCGGTAGCTTCGGCAATCCCTAGTCAAGCTTTTGACACCCTCTTGGAGTCGGCATTTGGCTACTAATAAACAGCTTTCCGGTATAGTAAGACTCATGGTTCCTGATTTGAAGATTTACTTCGGATACGATACCAATCCCTGTGACTTGTTGCAGGGATTTTTTTGAGAGAGGATTTTTTTATACATTTAATCTCCGGAGTTTTTGTCCCGCTTTACGCTGATAGCCGGAGAGGAGGGTTTGGTGGTTGCTTGTGAGGTGGAACGAACTTACCTACGCAAGCTGAACACAGATGAGGTGGTATCAGCAGTTCGTCATAGTATATGGATGGAGCATGAGTTGAAGGTTTACGGAGTATTGCTACTTAAGACTGCCAGGATTTCTAAAACTTCCAGCGGAAAAATTCAGCGTCGTGCTTGTCGCCAAGGCTAGCTAAAGAAGGAACTACATTTGGTGGGGGAGTAGACGACAAAAGAGTTAGTGGAACCAATAAATAAACACAGGCCATTAACAACCAAAGATACAGGCAGCCAATTCCGTGCCGATAACTTGCTTAAATGGTTGCGTGACTATGCCTCAGAACGCATTAACTCTCGCTTAATTGATGAAAGGCGTTGCATTCCACCCCATATTGTTCTCGATTTCGGAAACCGTGGGCTTTTAGGTTTGCAAGTGCCAAAGCAATATGGTGGGATAAGTTGAAATTATTATGATACTTTTCAGGTATTTGAACAACTAGGAGCGATTGATTTAACCCTAGCTGCTTTTGTGGGTGTTCATCATATCCTGGGAACTCGTCCAATTATGAAGTATGCCAAGGATTCTGTCAGAGATGAACTTTTACCCTTGATTGCTCAGGGTCGTGAGTTAGCTGCTTTTGCTATTACAGAACCCGGCGCAGGCTCGAATCCAAGAGCTATTGCTACTACTGCACTTCCAGAAACTAGCGGGGGTTGGCGACTGAGAGGGCAAAAAATATGGATTGGTACAGGTTCATGGGCTAGCGTAACTAATGTTTTCGTTCAAATGTTGGATGCTAATCATCAGCCCATAGGGATTGGTGGCTTTGCTGTGCGTCAGGGTACAAAGGGTTTTCGCCAGGGTCATGAGGCAATGACAATGGCTATGCGGGGCATGCTTCAAAATAGGATCTACTTTGACGATGTTCCAGTTAGTTCAGAGTATTTGCTAGGAGAAATAGGAAATGGTTTAGAAGTTGCCCAGGATGCGATGATGTATGGTCGCTTGGGATTAGGGGTAATCAGTCTGGGGGGAATGAAACGCTGTGCTCAGTTGATGCTGCGTTATAGTGAGCGTCGTAATGTTTCCACTGGTCGCTTACTGGATAACCCAGTTACTTTAGTTCGTTTAAGGGATCTGACCGCAGCGATTACAGCTTTGGAAACTTTGGTGTTTACTATTGCTCAATTGCTAGATCGGGGAGTTCGGTCCCCGAAGAAGTTTACACTGCTTGTAAGATATCTGGTCCTGAGTTTCTCTGGCAAGCAGCATACCATTTGGTTCAGGTACTGGGAGGTCGTGGTTATATTGAGACTAATATGGCTCCTCAAATTCTACGGGATGCTAGACTGCTGCGTATTTTTGAAGGTCCGACTGAAACGCTCAATATGTTCTTGGGTTCTCGTGTAATTCAGACAGGAGAGGATCTTTACCAATTCTTATCTGAGACATTAGAAGTTCCAGCAGTGGCTGAAGGTCTGAAAAATGCTACGGAAGAAATTAGGGATCGCTTGAGGAATTAGAGCCGATTTGCTGAAAATAATACCGCTGTACGATGGGCTTATGTTTGTACAGGTGAACTAGCAACTTGGGCTATAATATTGGCAGCGGTGAAAGGAAATTTGAAACATTTAGGTGATGAGTCTTTGCAGATGGCTGCCACTTGGGCTGAATTACAGTTTGAACAAAAACTTCAGCTTGTGTTGATGGGAACACCAGGAGAAATGGTGGGATATGATGCTGAAGATATGGCTGCTCGAATAGGTAACTATGCCGGAGAAATTGGCGATTTAGAACAAACTCTCCCTTCCCTGGGGAAGACCATGAACTGGATGAATTTCTGCGTCAAACATCTACAGTAAAATCCAAGAAAAATTCCGATGTAGAGTTGAATCACCAGGAGCCAACAGATGTTGTTAGGCAGCAGCAATCAAGTTATTATGTCAATAAATATATAGAGTTTCTCATAGTCATGAGGTACAGTAACAGCAGTGAGCAAACCAATTGTGAATGTCTTGCTGACTTACCTGTAGAATAGCATCTGCAATTGCCTCGATTAAATCTTTATAGTAGAATAAAGTCAGATGAAATTGAAAATTGGATAGAAAAATGGTTAGCAAAACAACCAGGAATTGATGCTGCCGCTATTGCCAGTCAAACATCTTGGGCTGATTATGGTATGGATTCTGTTACTGAAATTCCTGGGGGGCGATGGGATGTAAAACATTACTATGACCCAGATCCAGATGTTTCGGGCAAAATGTATACTCAATCCGGAGGGTTTCTGGAGGAGGTGGATCGGTTCGATGCACAATTGTTTAGGATTTCTCCCGAAGAAGCCGTTGCTATGGATCCTCAGCAAAGGTTATTATTAGAGGTGAGTTGGGCAGCATTGGAACATGCAGGGTTAGCATCGGATCGACTTCAAGGTAGCCAAACTGGAGTATTTATGGGATCTGCTTTGAGGATTATTCCCGCTTGAGTGTTAACTCTGGAGAGCCAAAAAAGATAGATGCCTACAGTAGCTTGGGACATGCTCGTAGTATTGCAGCAGGACGTATAGCATATATTTTTGGTTTCAATGGTCCCACTTTGTGTGTGGATACAAGTTGTTCTTCTTCCCTTTTATCAGTTCACCTGGCTTGTCATAGTTTGCGTTTGGGAGAGTGTAATTTAGCTTTAGCTGGTGGCGTGAACCTAATGCTTAGCCCGGAAACAACAATTAGTTTATGCAAACTCAAGGCTTTGGCTGCTGATGGTCGTTGCAAAACCTTTGATGCTTCTGCCGATGGTTACGGTAGAGGAGAGGGTTGTGGAATTATCATACTCAAGCGTCTATCGGATGCAGTGGCTGATGGAGACAACATTTTTGCTCTAATTCGGGGTTCAGCGGTCAATCATGATGGTAAAAGCAATGGTCTAACCGCTCCAAATGGTTTAGCTCAGGAGGCTGTAATAGAACAAGCTTTGAAGAATGCCCGGGTAGAGCCTAAGGAAATTCAATACGTAGAAGCTCATGGAACTGGTACATCTCTGGGAGATCCCATTGAAGTTTTAGCCCTAGGGAAAGTGTTGGGTCAAAACCGGGCAGAAGATCGGCCTCTGAAAATTGGTTCAGTAAAAACTAATTTTGGCCATCTTGAAGGTGCTGCGGGGGTGGCAGGTCTGATGAAGGTGGTTCTTGGGTTGCAGCATCAACAGATTCCTCCCCATCGACTTTTGAAAGAGCCAAACCCTCATATTCCCTGGCAGAAATTGCCGATTACAGTGCCAACGGAATTAACTCCTTGGGAATCAGAGCAAAAAGGACGTTTGGCAGGGGTAAGTTCTTTTGGCATGAGTGGGACGAACGTTCATATGATCTTAGAAGAAGCCCCTTTCTCAGTTATCAGTCAAAAGTCAACAGTCAACAGCAACCGGGTAATCGAGCGATCGCACCAAATCATCACTCTATCTGCCAAGGGTGAAAAAGCGCTGCAAGAACTAGCACAAAGGTATGAAGAATTTTTAGGGAATAATACCCCAGATGAGATCGCAGATATATGTTTTACAGCCAATACAGGGCGATCGCACTTTAATCATCGTCTCGCTATTATCGCCTCTGACCGACAATAATTAGCTGATAAGTTAGCAAAAATCAGTGCGGGAGAAGAAACTTTAGGTGTATTTTCGGGAAAACTCTCTGGTAATAGTAAATCACCTAAAATTGCCTTCTTGTTTACCGAGCAAGGTTCTCAGTATGTCAACATGGGAAGACAACTCTATGAAACCAAACCTGTCTTCCGTCGAGCCTTAGACCAGTACGAGTAAATTCTACAATCTTATTTAGAGATATCTCTTTTCGATGTTATTTATCCTGCCAATACTGAAGGATTAAATAGTTATGTGATTGACCAAACTGCTTATAGTCAACCAGCTCTATTTGCCATTGAATATGCTCTAGTCCAATTATGGCAATCCTGGGGAATTAAACCGGATGTGGTGATGGGACATAGTGTGGGAGAATATGTGGCAGCAACAATAGCAGGAGTATTTAGCCTGGAAGATGGTTTGAAGTTAATTGCCTCTAGAGGAAGTTTAATGCAAGCCCTACCCCCTGGGGGTGAGATGGTGGCGGTGTGGGCATCGGAGATCCAAGTACGAGAGGCGATTGAACCATTAGCAGAGGAAATAGGGATCGCAGCCATTAACGGTCCGCAAAGTATTGTGATTTCTAGTAAATCTCAGGCAGTCCAAGCTGTCATCGCCACCCTGCCATCTCAAGGGATAAAGGCCAAAAAGCTGAAGGTTTCTCACCCCTTCCACTCCCCCCTGATGAAGCCAATGCTGGCAGATTTTGAGCAGGTTGCTAAAGAGGTGACCTACTCCGCACCAGAGATAGACTTAATTTCTAATCTTACCGGAGAGTTAGCCACACCAGAGATAGCAACTGCTGAATACTAGACCTCTTGCAAAAGTCTCAGGGAGGGGGATTATAGATGAATTTAGTTTCGCCTAAATAGAGCCTGTTTGATAAGTATTACTTATAACTTTAGTTCCTATCTACAGAAGCGAGTGCATCCATACCCATATTCACCCAAATTACCGTCGAGCGCCTTGTAATTTCCCCTAAAACCTTATTTTGCCGAAAAATTTGACACTCGTCACCTGTGAGTTGTTGTGCAACCCATAGTTTCTCAAGCCCTTACTGGATAAATATTTCAGCGGCAAACGATCGAAATTCCAGCAGATGAGCGTGTCGCTTAATTTTATTTCAGGCTATCTGCTTGACTGGACCTTCAAATCATAGTATCCCAGCAATCAAATTAAATCTGAGTTGAAATCTTTTTCTTCGATTACGATAAGTTTCTCCTAAGATTTTAAATACTTTAAGTTCTCGATTAACATGTTCAATGGCGACCTGACGACAAATTTAGATTTATTTTTTTGTCAGATTCAATTGACCATTTTTAGGCTTTTTCTTAGGTAATTGGCTGTTTTTATGAAGATTCTGAATACCTTGATATCCTTTATCAACATAACATTCAATTTCTTTATGAAAATGAGTTTTGCTCTTTTTAAACAAAATGTACTTCCTTTGTAAAATGACAAATTATCTCTTTGCTCTCTAAATATCCCTTGAAATTTAACGTTGCTTTTGTTTGCCGCTATAATACTTTTTTTGCTTTTTTGACTGAGGGTCTTTCTATAGGACTTTCTGTTGCATCCATTGCGGTAATTTTATGATAATCTGGTAATAATAAAGCTTTCTTCCCAGGTAGATGAAAGTCTGGATGATTAATTAAAATTTTCTCAGTTTTCGGTTCTACAAACAGTTGATTCGCCGTGTCTCCTGGGAGCTTGATGTCCCCCGGAACCACGGCGCGGGGGACATCATATTCGCACAAAAGACACGGCAGAGACATCCCACCTTTTATTTAAAGAAAAATATGAATGATACTCCCGATAATATTCTAAAGTCCTTAAAATTTGTTCAGATATAGATAATTTTGCAGGTCTAGCTTTTTTTTTCTTTTGTTGCTCAGATAAATTGACGATCGGAAACCATTTTTCTATGAGTTTCAGGTAGGACACCAAATAATCCTATTCATATCCGAGGGGTTGGTTAGCCTGTTCTTCATTCATAAGTAATCCTTATCATTCGTGCTCGCTAACCACCTATTATAGCCTAACCTGTCAAAAAAACATGAGTAAAAATACTCATGTGCTCGACTTTTGCAAGAGGTCTACTGGTTAAATCATGTGGTGCAGCCCGTGAGATTTGCTGCTAGCATGAAGACCCTCCATCAACATGGTTATAAGGTGTTTGTAGAGATAGGTCCGAAACCGACCTTATTGGGAATGGGTCGTCAATGTCTGAGGGAAGGAGTAGGAGTTTGGTTGCCCAGTCTGCGTCCGGGTCAAGGAGACTGGCAACAAATACTTCAGAGTTTGGGTGAGTTATACATCCATGGAGTGTCTGTGGACTGGTGGGGTTTCCATCGGGACTATCCGAAGCAAAAGATAGTATTGCCCACTTATCCCTTCCAGCGAGAACGCTACTGGTTGTCACCAAAAGCAATCTCTGAACCCGCAGCATCAATAGGGAACCAGACTTCTTTCAAACCCAACAAAACGGACACTGAAGACACAGTCGCAGCTAAAATCCAGAGCATAATCTCAGAGATTGGCCAAATTCCCAAGGAAAAACTTAACCTTGATAATACACTGCGGGAACTGGGTTTTGACTTCTTGATGTTAATGGAAATGAAAAGTAGATTAATGGCGACCTTTCCCATCTATAAAGATTTGCCCCTGAAGGTGTTATTTGGCAGTGCAACAGTTGGGTAGTTGCTCGATTTCGTATCCCTAAATATCTTGGCTACTTCAGGTTGGGAAAATCGCCAGCAATCTCCCCTTAATCCACCAGCTTGGGCAGTATTTCAAGATTGGGCAAGGGAATTCCAGCCCGGGAATATTGTTCGGATAGAGAAGCATTTAGTTCACAAGCATCAAGAGCAAAACGTGCTCATTTCCCGAATCGAACAGCTAGAGGAGGACTTGATTATTGGTGAAGTAGTCCAGGACGTTTACCATCCATTCTTTTACGAACACCCCTTGGATCATTTACTGGGTTTATATATCATCGAAGCTGCCTGTCAATTTGCAACCTTCCTCTGCCATCTTTACTTGAACGTTCCTCTAAATATGCCGTTTGTACTCGAGGATATGGGAGTTCAGTTTTACAAGTTTGCAGAAACCCATTAACCTCTATTTTTGAGTACGAAAATCCATGACAAAGTCTAGACTGACGGTCTACTGGAACATCTCCAAGTCAGGACGTCAGTTATTCAAAACGAAGAAACTATTGCATCGAGCGGTGGGATTGGCAGGATTTTTGAGCCTGCCAAATACAACATCTTGAGAAAAGAAAGTCTTCAAGCACTCATGTCTGAATGAATTGATTAATTAGATCCAAATATAGGAGAAGTAAAATGGAGCGAAAAACCTATGCAGTAGTTGGTGGTGGAGCCTCATGAATCGCTGCCGCCTATTATCTTCAACAGCAGGGAATCAAGGTGGAACTCATCGAGGGAGGAGATCGCCGAGGCGGTCGTATAGCCACCTGCAGTTTAGGCGATCGTCAAGTGGCTATGGGGGGCAAGAATATTGGTAAAGGCTATAACCTGTTTCGTCAGTTTACTGAAACAATGGGGAACAACCCTTATGAATTCTTTGGCTTGAACAGCTCTCAGGTAAAAAACGGTAAGATTTTTACCCTGGATGGCAGCCGACGCTGGCGCGGTATCTTCAAGTTTCTCGAACGCTATCAAGTCAAGGATATTTTCTGATTCTTGCTGATGTGTGCTGCTGTGAAGCGAAATGAAGCCAACGGCTATTTGGGTGGTCCCTACTTTACTTCATTGATACGGAAGTTGAAGGATCAGCCTGTCAGCAATTATTTCAGCCAAGAATTTTGCCAGAGACTGATCCGCCTGATGTCCGTGCGCATGAACGGAGCAGAACCTGATGAAATCTACGTAGGAAATCTAGGTAGCAATATCCGCATGATTTTGGATACCTACGAACAACTCTGCAATGGCATCGATCCGGTTTTGGAGCAGTTTTCCCAAAAAGTATCGGTGGGTCTGGGTACAACCGTCAAATCACTTCTGTATTCCAACGGTTCCGTGGTTGGACTAGAGATGGCTAACCAAGACGGGATTCATCAGCAGCGCTATGATGGGGTGATTCTGGCAACTCCTGCTCCGGTGACAGCCAAGCTGGTGGAGCCCCATAATCAATTGCTAGCAGAGATTCTCAGTGGTGTTAGCTACTATCCCGTGATGGTAATTGTGGCGGAGTACAATCGTACCATTTTCTCCGAGCAAGTTCGGGCTTTGGTTTTTGGTGCTGAAGAACCGATCAGTAATGCAGGTTCCTATGGTAGGGCTTGCTGAATAAAACCAGAAGCCTTGTCAGATAAGGATTTCAGGCATTTTGGGTACCCTAAAAGTGCCTTGTAATGACATCTGGGCACTCAAAAACCTTGCACATTCATCAGAAATAGTTGGGTTTCTTGAGTCCCATTGGTCACGAACCTACGATAATTCTGCGCTGTGTGACCTCGCACATTCGCTTTGAAAACTTTTTCAGCAAGCTCTATGGTATCAACGATCGTCACATTGTCCGATATACCTTCAGCGGTCGCTCTGCTCGACCTTATATTGAATCAAACGCGGATGCAGAGGAATTACTGATCATAGCCGAAGAAGCCCTAAACCGCTATATTCCCGTTGATGCTAGGGAACGAGTTCAATTTGTATCCCAGCGAATGCTAACAGGACTGTGTGCCTATACCCATAACTATCAAGACTTCTTTGGGAGCATCCAGTCCCAATTAGAAACTCTTCCGGGACTGGAGATAACCGGAGATTACATCAATGGAGCTTCTATTGAAGCATGTTTTCAAGCAGGTAAAGCATGTGTAGAAAAGGTTTTGCGATGGCGTACCGCTATTGTGCAACGGGAGCAAATAGCTCAAGGAGTGCTTATTCACCAGTAATTTAATATATCTTTTTACGTGGGGGAAGTTTATTGATGCTGGTCAAACTTGTGTTGCCTCTGATTACTTATTAGTAACTCAAGTTGCGACCTATAAAAATTGGATACAAAAAGCTATGATAAAGAGAATTATTTTCAACTCTAATCCCTTAGATGTAACAGCATGAATTGACTTGGGAAACAAATTGGTGATTCGACTAAAACAGGTTTCAACTTGTTTTCTTGTTACTTTTTGTATATATTCAAAACAAGAATATTCTTTTCTTTTTGAGTTCTTTTTTCGCAAAGGTTTTAATATTATACTTGACGACTCTTTTAGTAAATCCTATAATTGATAATCATTATAAGCTTTATCTCCATAAACTATTGAATTTGATGGTAAGTCAAAGCCAAAAGATTGCAAAACTTTAACATCATTATAACTACCAGGATCTAGATAAAATTCTATTGGCTTTCCATTTTTGTTTACCAACATATGAACTCTTAATCCATAAAAATAACGTTTTTTACTGGCAATATACCCTCGATATTCTTCCTTGTTATAAATTTGGCATCTATCAATCCTAATATTATCACATACTGGCACCGGGAAACTATCAAGAATATATTCTTGACCCGGATTGAGCTCTTTAAATGTTTGAGCTATAACTTGGAAGAAAAACATCCAAATTGGTTCCTCAATATTGTGTAATCGACGATTGAACCTACTTTTACTTAACAGATTTTTTATATACTTGTGTTGGACCATAAATTGACAAGAGCGATCGTAATGTCCTCCGAAAAAATATGCAGCAACTAATCCGACTGTCATCACTTCGGCATTGTTCATTTTTACTTGTGGATCTTCTTTTATATTTAACGCTTTTAGTAGCTCGTCACAAAGAACAAAAATTGTTGTAATCATATCTTCCATCATCTACATCCCCCAGCAATTAACTATTATTTTAGTACATTATAACCTATAAACAGCCAACCCGCCGTCTAGCACAAAAAAAATATAATTTTGTATCAAAAGCTACGAAATATCCCAAATATCTGTAAAGTCTAAGTGGGTAATTCATATTTTTTTTAATAGGTCGCAACTTAGGTTATTAGTAAATCGGGGTGCATCTCAGTTTTGAAATTTAGCAATTGAAAATTGAGCAAGAGTTAATTGAGAATTGTTCCATTTTCCCTTCCGAATTCGCAATTAACCCCGTACCATTCGCAAATACAAATACAAAAGTGAGATGCTCCCGTAAATCCTCCTAGAGAGTCGGTCCAGTAGAGGGGGTTGACAAAAAAATCAAATGTAATGCACTAAAACCTCGGTCCATTAATATAACTTGACAAATACAAACATCTGTGCATCAAGGAAAAACGTCCCGATCGCGGGGCGATTTTCCACAATTATTCAATAGAAAATAGAAAATAGAAAATCTACTGGACCGACGTTCTAGCAACCCTTGAGCTGAGGCGGAGCCTCAGACCCTAGTTCACGGGGTGTGGTCAAAAATAGTTGATGGGGATGCCTAGTACAGCTAGCTGCACTAGGTTGTACCCTAAGGGAGAACAGAGAACTCCGAAGGGATAAATTACGTTACAGCATGTTTGGACATGCCGTAACGTAACTATTAAGTCCAAACTCCGAAATAACCTCACGTCAAAGCATGTTAAAAAAGGCAATATATCAACTAAAAAGTCCTATTTTCCGCAGATAGTTATGTTTAAGTATGTAAAAAAGCGCTTTCTTTAATAAATATTAAGATAGTTATGCATTTTTAAACATTTAAAAGTATGTTATACCTGAACTAAAAAGTCCGAACTCGGAAGGGAGAACAAGAGGCAGGTTAAGAAGTCAGAATTCGCAGAAATTACCAACAAGGTTTTGACCGCACCCCGGCTACCAACGTAAAGCGGGACATCAATCAAGCCATGCATATGTATAAAAAAGCACCATGAACCTGAGGCACTGATGAGATACAGTATAGTGGTTGACAAATAGCGTATCACTGGTAGTGGTTACTTCCGGATTTTTGGGGGAACCAAGGCGATGAACCCACTATATCGTAGGTTCGTGACCAATGGGACTCAAGAAACCCAACTATTTCTGATGAATGTGCAAGGTTTTTGAGTGCCCAGATGTCATTACAAGGCACTTTTAGGGTACCCCAAATGCCTGAAATCCTTATCTGACAAGGCTTCTGGTTTTATTCAGCAAGCCTTACTTATCTGTCGAGCGCATCAATATCTGTTCAAAAGTTTGGGCTCCGACCAAGTCGATTGATAATAATTGGACCAATAAGTTTGCCAATCATTATTAACTCTTAAGCTCCTTAAAGCTAACATCTCATCATCCTTCTCAATTGTCCACCAAGCACCGGGCAATTTCAATCGTTCTTGAATTACATAACGATGCGCCAATTTCTCCAGAACCAATTGGTAAATTAGCCTCTATCGCTCCTTGCTCGTCCAAGTATTCAAGCCTGTTTTTTATGTGTACAAACTCGAACGGGAGCTAATTTATCAGCTATATGCTCGGGTTCCATATGGGGGGATAAATTATTTAATACCTTGAGTACCTGATTCTTTTTAAGGGATTGTTTTTGTTGTTTTAACCAAGTTTCCTGTGACTGAGAATTCCCACCAAATATTCACATGATAAAAATCTATTAGATAAGTAGCACTTTCTCCAAACAAGCGCCTCACCTGATTGACAAGTGGCTCCGATGGCATGAAGCTTAGTCTTGCGACCTATACCAGCCCTAATAGCACTATTTAATAATTGTTTTCCTGTATCATCTACAGTACCTACAGTACCTGCAATGATAGGATTTTTCTCCCCTGCGCAGGAGTGATAGAGGAGCTAGAGTTTCACCTTTCCAAAACCCAACTGCTGCAAGACCACACCGTAGGGTGGGCACTGCCCACCAACGCCGCGAGCCAGAGCCTCTTGAGAGACGTTCCCTGTCAGAGTCAGGGAACGAGATCGTTTTTAGTCGAGCAACTTCTGGAATACTTCCAGCTGAGTTGTATCTCGGATAATCAGAAAAACGCCCAGTCCCAAAAGTAGCATCAACCCCGTCTGCATGACATTCTCTTGAACTTTGGTAGGCAGAGGTTTGCCCCGCAAACCCTCAATCAACAGAAAAACTAGCTGTCCGCCATCCAGGGCGGGAAGGGGCAAAATATTCAAAATCGCCAGGTTGATACTAACGATCGCGGCAAAGAACAGCAGGTTAGCAGAGTCAGACTGGGCAAACTTCGCCCCGGCCTCGACAATCTTGACTGGACCGCCTACTTGATGCGCTACTGACTTAAAATCAGTGATTAACTGACCAAAACCTTGAACTGTCCTGACAAAGATATTTTGAAATTGATCAGCAGCTACCCTTAACACCTCAAAGGGATTTTGGGCGGCACGATAGATCGGCGTACCATGGGGATAGAGTTGCACGCCTATTCGCCCTTTGCCATCTGGTCCTGCTTCCGGCGTCACCCTCAGAGTTAAAATTCTGTCGGTACGCTCAACCATGAGGGGTATTTCCTGGTTGGGATGCTTTTGAATCTCAGTTTGTAACTTGATAATGGCATTTTCCTCCGCACCCAGTTGCTGACGATTAATAGACAAAATCACGTCCCCAGCAGCGATACCAGCGCGGGCAGCAGGCCCATCCCCTGATACTATCTGCGGTACGAGAACTCCTGGTTGATAATCAAGTCCTGCTGGTATTCCCTGAACGGTCAACTGCCCCACTAGCACTACGTAAGCAAAGACCAAATTAGCAATTACCCCAGCGCTAATCACGATCGCGCGGTCCAGGATCGGGCGATTACTTAACAAATTGGGGTCATTGGGGGGGATATCACTATCTGGGTCATCATCGGGAAAACCCACAAAACCCCCCAGGGGAATGGCGCGGATGCCATACTCAGTTTCTGTACCCTGGTACTTCCACAATATGGGACCAAAACCCAGAGAGAACCGGTTGGCATGGATGCCTTGCAAGCGAGCTGCCATGAAATGACCTAGTTCGTGAACAACTATCAGCACCGCCAGAACTGCGATCGCTCCTAAAACTGACATATATCTCCTTACCTTTCGCTACACACTTCTTATTGTAGGCTGCTGCTTGTAATTTGACCGGAATTAAAGCCGGTCGCGTCCCAGGTAAGGTTGCAGGGCTTCTGGTATAGTAACAGTACCATCAGGTTGTTGATAGTTTTCCAGAATTGCCGCCATCGTCCGGCCTACTGCCAAACCAGAACCATTCAGAGTATGCAGGAACTGAGTGCCTTTTTTTCCTGCTTCCTTAAATCTGATGTTACCGCGTCTCGCCTGAAAGTCGCCACAATTAGAACAGCTAGAAATCTCGCGGTATTTGCCTGAACTGGGCAACCATACTTCCAGATCGTAGGTTTTATTCGCTGAAAAACCTAAATCTCCAGTACAGAGTTCGATCTCCCGATAAGGTAACTTTAATGCTTGCAAGACTGCTTCGGCATTCTGGACTAAACTTTGATGTTCTTGTTCAGAACTATCGGGATGGACAAATTTGAATAATTCCACCTTATTGAACTGATGCAAGCGGATCAGTCCCCGGGTATCTCGCCCATAACTGCCAGCTTCCCGCCGGAAGCAAGGAGTGTAAGCGCAGTGATAAATGGGCAATTGATCGGCAGCGATAATTTCATCCCGATATAGACTGGTAACCGGAACTTCTGCCGTTGGAGTCAACCACAAGTCGTCCCGATCGCATTTAAAGCTTTCCGAAGCGAACTTAGGCAACTGACCGGAAGCCGTGAGAGACTGACTGTTAATCAGGAATGGCGGTATCACCTCCAGATAACCAGCCCTCCGATGCTTCTCCAGCATAAAACTAATCAGGGCCCTCTCCAAGGCCGCCCCCGCCCCGATCAGAGTCACGAAACGACTTTGGGCAATTTTGACAGAACGTTCAAAATTGAGAATTCCCAGTTTTTCTCCCATTTCCCAATGGGGCAGAATATCGGGGTTCTGGGGTATATACTCGTCCCCCCAGCGCCACACTTCCACATTTTCTTCCTCACTTTTGCCCCCTGGAGTAGAGTCACTGGGCAAATTAGGAAGTGCTAGCAGTAAGTCCTGTAACTGCGCTTTCAAGTCCTTTTCCCTTGGTTCCAGTTCAGCTAGCTGACTTTTCACCTGGTTTCCCTCCTCTCGTAGTCCTCGCACCTCTTCTGAATTTGGGGGTACGCCGGATTTGATCTTTTGACCCACCAGTTTGCCAATCTCATTACTGCGTGTTTGCAGCCCCGATCGCTGCGTTTCCAGTTCCCGCTGCTGATTGTCTATGGCCAAAACTGGCTCCAGATCGTAGCCAGAACCTCGGCGATGCAGCAGTTCTTGGACTTTTGCGGAATTTTCCCGGATTTGTTTCAGGTCAAGCACAGATTTTCCTAGTCTCTATATCCAACCAAAATATTACCATAATTCTTGAGGTGCTTAGCGATCAGTTGTATTAGAGGTAGGTGGTCAGTTGTATTAGAGGTAGGTGGTCAGGGTAAGCGCAAGAATCATGCTTGGGGCATCTATTCTCAACTATCATGATAATGATTGCCATATTATTGCCAATCTTGCACAAAGCGTGAGATCGTGGCTCCATATCACATTTTGGCACAATTTTTCTTGCGCTTGCCCTGGGTAGGTGGTCAGTGGTCAGTTGTATTAGAGGTAGGTGGTCAGTTGTATTAGAGGTAGATGGTCAGTTGTATTAGAGGTAGGTGGTCAGTGGTCACTCGGCCTGGTACGCGGTCACTGTTCACTAGACCTCTTGCAAAAGTCCCAGGGGGGGGATTATAGATGGACTTAGCTTGGGCTAATCATCGGGTGCATCCCAGTTTTGCCGTGAGAATAAATATGTAAATATTTATTCTAAGGAAATAAGAGTCTGAGAATTTGCCATTGAGATAGGCGCAACGATGGAGTAGAACTTGAGCTACATTTGACAGGGTTTACCTTTAGGAGTGCGCAGTCGAACTTTCCCACCTGTATAACTTGACAAGCATGCAGATGATAGTATCTCATGCTTGTCAAGTTATACAGCCCGTCGATACTCCGGAACTTCAATTTTTTCAATCTCTTGCGGTAACTCAAATTACTGGCCCTGAACTAAAGGTTGTTAAGTGCTATGACCAACTGCCATTTCCTTTAAAGCTATCGGAGCTTGTTAGGCATTTTTATAGGATCCATTTGCACTCAGTAACAAGCAACAATTTTCTCAATACGGACTGATTTTTGCAGGGCTTTTAACTGGAAATTTATCGGCTTTTTTATTGGTAATTTCAACTTACAAATAATACTTTTTATCCTTCGGATATAGCCTTTGTTCCGGTTTGTTTCAAGAAAATATTTCTGGGGGACAAAAACAACGAGTGGCGATCGCTTGTGCTTTAGTCAGTCATCCCGCCTTAGTATTGGCGGACTAACCCACAGCGGCCTTAGACAGTAAATCTGGTCGTAACGTTGTCGAACTGATGCAGCAACTAGCCAGAGAGCAGGGGTTGATGGTAACTCACGATCGTCCCATTCTCGATCTTGCCGATCGCATCTTGGAGATGGAAGATGGGCGTCTGGTTGACTCCCTGGTGACATCCGCAAGTTAGTTGCCATTAGTAAACAATGCTGTTCACATCTGAAGATGACATCACCGAGTTCCTGTCCTTCGTTATCGAGGCCGGGAAGTACGCGCACTCCGAGTTTTTCCGCTAGTTGTACTCCGAGTGGACTTGGATGAACTTGAAGAGGTGGATCTGCTATTTTGCACAATCCGGGAGGTGCTGCGTATTGTCACATTGCCTTCTTCACGCTGATCTAGCACTAGGAGCGGCGTCGGTTTTGCCTTTTGATCCCAATGCAGGCCCACTATGTATCCTTGAATTGTCGGTTGCCAGGTATTATGATCTGCTGTCGGGCTGAGATAGGTTTCGATGCAGTCAATAATGTCACTAATCGTTTTAGAAGTCGCCTGGGTGCGTAATTTCGTCAGATTAATTCTAATCCGGAACAGAACTCTTTGTTTCCCTTTCTGTCCTTCTCCTATATTATAAGTGACATCAAATATTGTACTCACCTTACGGCCTTTGCCTGCCCTTGATTCCTTGTTGTTGCCACCACGCAGAGCTGGTGCAACTTTTTCTTTCACATTCACCTTAATCTGGTTCACAATCACAAAGTGGAACACATCTTCGTCCATCCGCATTCTCAGATAGTCCAGGTTAAATTCCCGGGATTGAACCAAATCTGGATTGGTTTCCATTTTGGTGATCGTAGCTAGAGCCAGCTTTAAATTTTTTTGCATATCTTTGTTCTTAAATTCCTCAAACTTGATTTTCTTTTCCAGCCTTTTAATAATTCGGAATTTGACAAACAATCCGCCACCAATCAGGGCTATCAAGAGTATAACCTAGGGGGCAAGCAAGATGGGCACCAGCAGGGAATTTCCTGACTCTGCTGAATTTGGCTTGGCTGGAGTTTGAGCCAAAGTGGGTTGATGGAGTATGATACGGTTGAGCATGGTAGATACCTGCTATAAATTCAAATTTATCGTCTGCTTTTATAGATTGCACCAAACCACTGTCCCCAGATGTACGCAAATATAACTAAAATTTAGCTCTGGGCGATACCAGTGATATCACATAGACAAGCAGATCGCCTTAGAACCGGCGAGGGGAGTTGCTAGATGTGGCCATAGCGGATGTCTTCGGGATCTGCTGCCGATCTCACTTCACAGGGGGTGTATAAATAGAATATCACCCCTGTCAAGTGACATCGCCTCTGCTTCCAGCATGTATAGATAATTACACTGATTTAGGGACTATGTTATCTTGGCAAATCAGGTAGATGTAAGGGATTGTCTTTAGGCGAACACGAAACTGTTTGATATCATCTACAATTGCGGATATTATATATGATAACATCTGATCGCCAAATTTCCACATCTGCCATACGGTAATATTCATCCACGGTCCCAAGACCCATAGGGCATTTCTATTATTGTTAACTTTTTTCCTAATTGCTCAATTCTCCATTAACAATTGCTCCATTCTCCATTCCCTTAATACCGAATTCTAGGATCTATGTAAGCGTTCAAGATATCAATTGCAATACTAGCAATTACCACAATTGTAGCGAAGAACACTACTAAACCTTGGACTGTGGGATAATCTCTGAGGGTAATCGCCTCATACAGTCTATTTCCCAACCCGGGCCAGGAAAAGGTCACCTCTGTTAACACCGCCCCTCCCAGCATAGCTGCCAAGGTCAGTCCCAAAATGGTAATCACGGGAATCATAGCATTTTTCAAAGCATGGTATACTAGAATTCGACTTTCGGGAATTCCTCTTGCTTTGGTCGCTTCCACATAATCAGATTTCAGAGTTTGCTTCAGGTTCACCCGGACAATGCGCTCAAAAATGCCACTCAGGAGGATACCCAGAGTTAAACTAGGCAGGGCCAGATAATGAATAGCAGTGAGAAACTGCTCCAGGTTACCTGCGAGAATACTATCAATCGTATATAAACCCGTCGGACCCGCAGGAGGAGTTAAGGCTAAAGAAAAGCGCGTTCCCAAGGGAAACCATCCCAGTTGCACGGCAAAAATTAACTGTAATAGCATCCCCGCCCAAAAAGCTGGGATTGAATAGGTGATAATGCCAAATAATCGGCCCCCAGCATCCAGAATAGTATTCGGCCGGGAAGCGGCGATCGCCCCTACAGTAATGCCCAGAATTAGGGCGATCGCCATACTACAGATGGCCAATTCTGCCGTAGCGGGGAAATACTTGCCGATAATTTCCCATACTGTCTGTCCTCGACTGGTTAAAGAACTACCCAAGTCAAAAGAGAGCAAACTACCGATATAATTAACATATTGCAGCCACAGGGGCAAATCTAAACCTAACTGATTTCTCAATTCTGCTTTTGCTGCTGCCGAGGCCCGGGCACCGTAAATAGCATCGACAGGATCTCCCGGTGTTGCCCTGAGCAGCAAAAAGACTAAAGTAGTAATTAGCCATAGCATCAGGGGCGCTAACAGCAGACGGGCGAAAATATAATATTGTAAAGCTTTGGCACGAGACATGTTGTCAAATGGTTAATGGTCAAAGGATAATGGTGATTGATTGTCGGGTGGGCAATGCCCAACATCCCCTTGGTTATCATAATGGTATAACATAATTATCCTTATGTTACCATAAGTGGAGGCCTAGGACCGGACTTGCTATATTGACCTTGGAGCAATTGCGCACAATCACCGGAGAAAAGAGAAAATGATAGCGATCGCATCTTCACCATTGGCCGACCAAAATATACGAGAGTGCCAATTGACTAGTAGATAAGGGAAGGGGGGAGTCGGATAACCAACCAGTTATCCTCAAGGTACTCAAATAAGCAGAGCCTAGCGCCGGTGAAGTCGCCGGTTCCAACATGGAAGGTGAAGTAGATTACGAAGCGGTTTGAGTATTGGGAGAATGTGTTATAAGGTGTTTTCCCAGCCGTCGGTCTGGCGTATGTGAGCGAAAAAATGGGGATATTACGCCGGTACCCGAGAATTTGAGGGGACTTGAGGAGGGGTTGGGTGATGTAATTTGAGTGGGATGAAGCAAAGCGTTTTGCTAATATTGATAAGCATGGTATTGACTTTATAGATGCTCCATCTGTTTTTAATGGCGATCCGGTCACAGTTGAGGACAATAGATATAACTATGGCGAACAGCGTTTTGTTACTTTTGGTATATTACAAGGTCGGGGAATCGCTGTTGTCCATACAGAAAGAGATGAGTTGATTCGGATTATTTCGGCAAGGAAGGCGACTAAATATGAGCAAAGAATCTATTTTGAGCAAATCTCAAACTGATTGGCAACGGATTGATAGGATGGATGATGGCGATATAGATTTATCGGATTGTCCAGAAGTTACAGAGCAAATGTTTGCGCTTGGCTGTGGTGAGACGGCCAGCATTGAAAAAAGCAGAGGTGATGTTAACGATAGATCGTGATGTTTGGGAATGGTTTGAGTCCAAAGGTCAGGGCTATGAACGGCAGATAAATGCTTGATTGCGAGAAGATATGGAATTGGTAATGGAGAATTAAAACTTGAAGGTTAGTATAGCGACGCTCAATATTTGTGGGGAGATTATGGAAGAAATACAACTGAAATTATTGCAAGGCTTTAATTTCAGCCTCACCAGATTGCCCAAATCATTACCAGGCAAGAGGATAAAAATATTGCGTGTCATCCGTCGGAAGGGAAAAACTCCCTAGCCCAGAGAACAGGATATGCGCTATACCACCAAGGACAGGCTCAATATGGGAGTAGGAGAGCACCGGTAGCAGGGCAGAATCTGGTGGGGCGATCGATTGTATTGTATGTGCAGCAGGACTTACCCATCTTGTCCCCTTAGAGATTATCACCCTTGTATCGGTGGACGGTCTCCCATGCCTGCCCCCAATAGCAGCCTCCAGTATAACTTGACAGGCGCGATCGGATATTAGCTCAGGTTAAGTGCTCCGGGGGCGGAAGTTATGATAAGATAAGAATTATGGAGGTCAGAAGAAGAGAAGATGAGTAACGATGAATGGTAAGATATATGCATTGCTAGTTGGAATCGACAATTATGCAAAATACCCCCTATCCGGTTGCGTGAACGACATCACAGCAGTGGAAGAGTATCTGCGCGATCGCATCCCAGAGACAAGACTAGCACTCGTCAAGCTGATCGATGCCGAAGCGACGCGCCAGAATATAATCGATGGCTTTACCACACATCTATGTCAAGCAGGCAGTGAAGATGTAGCGTTATTCTACTATGCCGGTCACGGGTCCCAAGGGAAAGCTCCCGAAGAACATTGGAATATGGAGCCCGATCGGCTCAACGAAACGATAATATGCTGGGACAGTCGTACAGGGGGAGCCTGGGACTTAGCAGACAAAGAACTGGCCTACCTGATAGATAAGGTAGGCCAGCGCGACCCGCACATAGTGCTGATCATGGACTGCTGTCACTCTGGTTCGGGGACCAGAGATATAGATGCAGTAGTGCGGCGGGTTGATGAAATAGACAAGCGCGATCGGCCCTTGAGCAGCTTTATCTTTGCCCAAGAGTCGGCGGATCTAGCCTCTCGGGGCTACCAAGAGAATAGCGCTGGCTGGCAGATGCCCAGCAAAAATCACATTCTGCTAGCAGCCTGTCGCAGCGACGAACTGGCGAAAGAGTACAATGGGGACGGTCAAGCCCGGGGGGCCTTTTCCTACTTTCTGCTCAACAACCTACAGAAAGCTAATGGTAACTTAACCTATCGGGAATTGTTTGAAAGCACCAATGCCCTAGTGCGGGGGAAAGTTAACGACCAGTCGCCCCAGCTGGAAGCCAGAAATTCCCTTCGAGACGCAGACCAACCTTTTCTGGGAGGGGCGATCGCCCCTCGAGAACCCTACTTTACCGTTAGTCATGACAAGCAATATGGCTGGATCGTTAATGGCGGTGCGGTGCATGGTCTGCAAAAACCCTCTAAAGGGGAAACTATCCTAGCCTTATTTCCCTTTGGCACTGATGTGCCACAGTTAAGAGACCCCGAACTGGCCTCTGGTACAGCCAAAGTAACTCAAGTCAGGCAGCAACTGAGCTTCGTAGATATCTCTGGAATAGAAAATTTAGCAGAAAATCAGACCTTTAAGGCCATTCCGATCGCCCTCCCCCTACCCCGCTTACAAGTTTCCTTTGAGGGGGAAGAGACAGGAGTGGAACTGGCTTGTCGGGCACTCAAGACGGCAGGAGCCCTATATCGACCTTCATTGTATATCAGCCCTGCCGAGAACTCAGAAGATATTGACATAGTCCTGGTGGCGGACAAGGGACAGTATATAATCAGGCGGTCAAGGGACGATCGGCCCCTAGTAGCGCCCCTGTCGTTAAATAGCTCTCCCGCCGGTTACACGGGGGATGACGCATTAAAAGTAATTCGACGTTTAGAACATATTGCCCGCTGGACAAATACCTTAGAACTATCAAGTCCAGCGGCCAGTGGACTGCGTCCGTCCGACGTAAAAATGGAATTTGTGCTGTTCGACACAGAAACAGCAAGTACAGCTTCAGCAATGCGGCTGGAGTATGAAGAATATAATGGGGAGTTAGTACCGCCGACCTTAAAGATCAGACTAACCAATAGCAGTCAGCGTACCCTTTATTGCGCAGTCTTAGACCTAGCCGAGAATTTTTCGGTGAACAACCCCTTCTTTGATACTAGCACGGTGAAGCTGGAAGCAGGAGCAGAAATTGAGGGCAGGTGGATAGATTTAGTTGTGCCCGACGAGTTGTGGTCCCAGGGGATAACAGAGTACAAAGATATCTTCAAACTGATCGTCAACACCCAGGAATTTGATGCGAGAATTCTGGAACAAGATGCCCTGGACTTGCCGACCAGATCCCTAGGAGATACATACCAAAGTCTCTTTAATAGCAAGAGCAATACTCGGGATGCCGTTGCGTCCCGTCGGGGCCGCAGCTATGATGATTGGCTCACAAAAGAAGTAGCGATTACCAGTGTCAGACCCCAAGCTGTCCAGTCGGTGAGGTCGGACAGCAGCATCGGACTGTCTCAGATAGTGGAGTTGCAACCCCATCGGCACTTAAAAGCAAAAGCATGCCTGAGCACTGTGCCCCAGGCAACCAGAGATTTAGGAAATCACATCCTGCCTCCCATTCTCCGAGAAAATCCTCATTTGGTCCAACCATTCAAATTCACAGTTACCCGAGGTGCAGATCCAGGCTTGAGTTGTCTGGAACTGACGGAAGTAGAAGATACTGCTGTAGTCACGCCAGAGGCCCCCCTGAAGTTACTGGTGGACCGCCAGCTCCAGGAAAACGAAAGCATATTACCTGTGGGCTACGATGGAGAATTCTATTTACCATTGGGTCGGTCTGTCAGCACAAACGATGGGAAAATAGAAATCAGGCTCGATCGTCTACCAGAACCGATTAGCCAGCAAACTCGCAGCGTCCAAGGAGCGGTCCGCATCTTCTTTGAGAAAGTGATATCTCAGAAATTGGGAACGTCCTTTGAATACCCGATCTTAGCAGTGGCGTCCGTTGACCCACAGGGAAAAGTAAGTTATCAAAAGGATATAGAGTCAGTTAAACAGAAAGTGGCTGGGGCCCAGAAAATTATCCTCTACATCCACGGGCTGACAGGAGACACCCAAAGCCTAGTCCCCAGCGTGCAAACAGCGACAGTAGAAATAGACGGACAAAAGCGATCGCTGGGCGAATTTTATGACCTGGTGCTGACTTATGACCATGAGAGCGTGAACACTCGGATAGAGGAGACAGCCCGGAAGCTCAAGCAACGGTTAGAAGCAGTAGGTTTAGGAGCAAATCATGGCAAGCAGTTAGATATTATAGCCCACTCAATGGGAGGTTTGATATCCCGTTGGTTTATCGAGCGAGAAGGCGGGAATCAAATGGTGCAGCACCTGGTGCTTGTGGGCGTGCCGAATGGAGGTTCTCCTTGGGCCACATTACAAGATTGGGCTTTTACTGCCATCACTTTAGGGTTAAACAACCTCTCGGCGATGGGCTGGCAAGCTTCGGGATTGACTAAATTACTCGACGGTATAGAGAAGATTGATATTTCCTTCGATCAAATGCGACCAGACTCAGATTTTATCCAACAAATGGCTAACAACCCAGACCCCCAGGTGCCTTATACAATTATTGCAGGCAACAGGTCTTTAGCAAAAGCGACGATGGAAACAGGGGAGGAAAATTCACGACTACAGCGACTGATGCAGAAGCTGTTTGGGAAGAAAGTAGATGCAGTGGTAGAACCCGCTTTCTGGTACCAAGCAAACGATCTGACAGCGACTGTAGCTAGCATCAAAGATGTTAGGGACGATCGGGATCCGCCGCCCAAAAAACTGCCAGATACGCCCTGCGACCACTTAACATATTTTACAGAAGAGGCGGGGTTGCATGATTTGGCGATCGCCCTATTTCCCCCTGATTCATCGCCCGTTATCCGACCGACTCCCGAACAGCCACCGACTCCCGAACAGTCACCGACTCCCGAACAGTCTGAGGAAAAGCAAGAAAAACCTTTCTGGACCAAACCGTGGTTTATTGCTATCATTATCTTACTGATTGCTGGAGTAACTGCCTACTTAGTGGCCGTCCAACGGTCTCAAGAAAATGAACGGAATACTTCGATGAAAGGCGATCTGGAATTAACGATCGACGAAAGGCGATCTGCATGAAGGAAAAATTTTGTGGGCGGTAGGGTGGCGATCGTCACCCTACCGTTTTTTTTTGAATTTTCTATTTTTCCTAAAGGTTTTATATAGTCCGAGCAAAGCTTTTGGGCAATCATTTTTCCAGCCAGAAGATGTCCCGAAGCATTCCAATCTCCCCCACAGGGGATGGCGTTATCAAAACCATGTAGGCAAACATTGTTTTGCTCGGCATATTCGGCAAAATCACGTGCCAGATTCATTACTTCAAAATTCTCCTGATCGCCCAAAGCTTTAACACGCCGATCTGGATAAAACAGATCGTCTACATCCAAATTTACCATCAACTCTTGACGAACTGAAATATCGGGATGTACCTGTTCGGGATTACTCAAAGTTATGATTAAAAACTCAGCTCCTTTTTGCACCACTTCATCTCGCATTAACACCATCAGTCCCTCTGTTACCCGCCAGGCTTCTTGCCAAACCTCCGTTCTGGGCTCTTTGTATATAAAGCTATCACCAATACGAATTTTTTGAATATAATTACTCTTTTCATTTTCTGTTTTTATCTGCTGTTCTTTTTGCTGTTTGATGACTGACCTTGACCTATTGTTGAGAAGATTCTCGTAGACAAGCTGGAATACTCGTGAATGCTTTTTCAAAAATTATAATAATGGAGTATATAGCCCTAAAATCCTTGCTTTAAAACTTCGCGTGCGGAATGAGTTATCGGCAACTAACTGACCATCGCGGTAGACAAAGTAAGGACTGTTCTGGGTAACTCCAGTAACCTCTCGTGAGTTATTTTTTATGTCGTTACCCAGGAAAGCAGCCAACAGGACAATATCGGGGGAATAGTCCCAGACATGACGACGCAAGGTTATTAGTTCCTGGGCAGTTCCATAACCACTAACTCCAAAATTAAGTACTTCAACTTTCCGTCCCGCTAAAGCTTGACATCCCCTGAGTTCGCGCTCAGTGACGCTCGCAAAAGTATTTTCCAAGGGAACCTGTCTAGCTTCTGTAAAGGAATCTCCTAGTATCGCAATTCTCAGGGTATTTTCTGGTTTGACCTGGGAACGCTCTCGGTCTCGCCAACCGTCACTATTGATCCGGACATAGGCTTCACCTTCTTTGCGAAACCAGCCTGATGCACCAGGAAGCAGAACCGTGCCTGTATACTTATCCCTAGTCATAAAAATTGGGTAAGAAATACCGGCAATGCGCAAGTAGATTTCCCCTAGGAAAATTCCCAGGGAGAAACCTCCGACTACTAACAAACTATTTTGCACCAATCGTTTCCAGTTTTTCATATTTACTTCCAGTAGTCAGCGGTTAGTGGTTAGTGGTCAGGGGTCAGCGGTCGAGCGAAGCAATCCCATTTTCCTGACAGCTAGCGGGACTTGAGAATTTTCTCGGGCAAAAAACGGCTCAAACCCTTACGGAGTAGGCTTTTTACGTCGAAGGGGATCGAATGGCTGAAACCCTGAGCCGGCGGAGATCTAGACCAGATCGACCTAAAAATGGCTCTGTGAAAGGGTTTGAGGCTCATTTTGACCTATTTTTTCCCAAAGTCCCGCTAGCCAAAGCCAAGTATACTTAATTTATATTGAAGCACAGAATATAAACCCATGTCAATCCCTGAGTTTAACCGCAGCATCGCAGTAATTATAGGTATAAATGAGTACAGAAATAGGATTCCCAGGCTGAAGACAGCAGTGAATGACGCCCATACTCTGGCGGATCTGCTCAGAGAAAAATACAAGTACGAGGTGTTACTGCTGTTAGACAAAGAGGTGACGCGCGATCGCTTGGGTGATTTATTGACAGCATTCAAACAGGGAAGAATACCTTGGACCAGGAGAAAAACCGTGAAAGTAGGGTCAGATGACCGAGTATTGTTCTACTTTGCGGGACATGGAATAGCCCGGGATGGACTGGACAGTAAAGATGGGCCAGCGGGATATATTTTACCCCAGGATGCCCAACGGGAAGACGATCGCAGTTTTGTACCTATGCAGGAATTGCACGATGCCCTGATCGCACTGCCTTGCCGTCACCTCTTGGCGATCTTGGACTGCTGCTTTGCCGGGGCATTTCGCTGGTCGGGGTATACCAGAGATGTAGTCCGTTCCCAGAGAGTATATGCCGAAAGGTACGATCGCTTCATCAACAGCTCGGCGCGGCAGGTGATCGCCTCTGCGGCCCACGATGAAAAAGCCTTAGATTTTATCTCCCAACTGGGCGATCGGGGAGCTGCTGCTGGCGGTCATTCTCCCTTTGCCGAGCTGTTGTTTAAGGGGCTGTATCAATATGCCGATTTTACTGAGGACAATTTGATTACCGCCACAGAACTCTATCTCTATTTATATACCAAGTTAGCAGAGAAAACCGAAAAACAAACCCCCAGTCTCTTTCAACTGAAAACTCATGATAAAGGGGAGTACATCTTCCGGGTGCCCGGTCGTCAACTGAAATTAGCAACAGCACCACCACTCGATTATGACAGCAACCCCTACAAGGGCCTCGAACCCTTTGAGGAAGCAGACAGCGATATCTTCTTTGGCCGCCAACGGACGATCGACAAGCTGTGGTCCCACCTGCGGGAGAAAAACAAACCGCCTTTGACTGTATTATTAGGCGATACAGGCAGTGGCAAGTCGAGCTTAGTTAAAGCTGGTCTGCTGCCCCTGTTAAGAAGAGAAAACTGGCATATCCTCGGTCCCATGCGCCCGTGCAACTCTCCATTTACAGCTCTAGTAGATACCATCATCATCTCTAATGGGAGTCAAGAAAAACAAACAGAACAAACCTTGGTCGAGAAGCTGAGAGAATGGAGACAGAACCACCCGACAACCAGGCTACTTCTCGCGATCGACCAGTTCCACGAACTGGTGACCATCTGTCCCCGCCGGCGAGAACAAAAGTTCATTGCTTTGCTGAGGAAATTGCTGACTGATAAGGTGATCGACCTGGAGATATTGATCGTCTTGCGATCGGACTTATTGCCTCATTATAGCAAAATACTCTCAGATAGAGATCGCACCTTGTTAACGCTGTTTTTGGTGGAGCCAATGACACAGAATGAATTACGGGAAGTGATTGAGAAGCCAGCCCAAGAACGGGTCTTATATTTCGATCCGCCTGAGTTGGTAGACAAGTTAATTAATGATGTGGTGCAGATGCCTGGGGCTTTGCCATTACTATCCTTTACTCTTAGCGAACTTTACCTCAAGTATCTACAGCGCCGAGGAAACGATCGCACCATGAGGGAGTCGGACTATAATCAACTGGGTGGGGTGATGGGTGCCCTGACCAATAGAGCCACGGAAGAATATGAAGCGTTACTGAAATTAGACCCCGCCTATGAAAAAACCTTGCGCTGGCTGATGTTGCGCATGATTGCTATAGATGGGGGAGTTTCAACTAGGCGGCGGGTGCCCCGATCGGAATTAAGATACTCAAAATCCCAGGACGATCGGCGCGTCAAAACGGCAATCGAAAGCTTTTCTTCAGCCCGGTTAATAGTTGAAGGCAATGAAACCGGAGGAGAGCCTTATGTGGAGCCAGCTCATGATGCCTTGGTGACAGGATGGGATCTGCTCCTAAATTGGAAGCATGAATATCAGGAATATCTCACTTTACAAAGAATCGTGAATAATGCCGCGATCGCTTGGCAGGATAATCAACGCCAGGTGAGAGACCTGTGGGATGAAAATTCTCGGCTGCCGAAATTGCTGGAAATCCGGAAATCCCAGGATAATTGGCTCAACCAGCTAGAAACAGAATTTGTCGATCGCAGCATTAAGCAGAAACGGAAATCCCAGCGACGTTCTTTTCTATCAGTAGTGGCAATGATTGCACTCGGTACCGGGTTTGGTGGATTGTATTTTGCTCGGAAAATCCAAGTAGGAATGGCAGAAATTAGTATCTCCATCGCTACCTCAGAAGTCATGTTTGCTAACAATCAACAGTTAGAAGCATTACAACAAACTTTACAGGTAGGAGGGAGATTGAAGCAATCATTATGGCACAAAATATGGCCAGAACGGCATTTGCAAAATCAAGTTACCACAACTATGCAAAAAATAGTTGATGGCGTACAAGAACGCAACCGCATAGAGGGCGATCTCTACCAAGTGTGGAGCGTCAGTTTTAGTCCGGACGGCAGCCTCTTAGCTACCGCAGAATCTAACGGCACAGTGCATTTATGGGACAAGTTTGGCAAAAATTTGTCGGTCTTAACAGGACATACAGACAAAGTTAGCAGCATCAGTTTTAGTCCGGACGGTCAACTGCTAGCTACTGCTGCTGATGATGGCACGGCGCGTTTGTGGGACTTATCCAACCAGAAGTTAGTGAAAATGATTAGGCATCAAGGCAAAGTATTGAGTGTCAGTTTTAGCCCCGATGGATCAGCATTAGCCACCTCGGGAAGCGACGGCACTGTGAGTTTGTGGGACTTATCAGGCCAGCAGTTAGAGCAATTTCAGGCCGATCGAGGCTGGGTTTGGAGCGTCAGTTTTAGCCCGAACGGCAGTCAACTCGCTACCGGTTCGGGAGATGGTACGGCTAGTTTATGGGATTTGCAAGGCCAAAAGTTAGCTGAATTTCAGGGGCATGAAAGGCGAGTTAATAGTATCAGTTTTAGCCCGGATGGCAAGGAGTTGGCAACCGCAGGCTCTGACGGGACAGCACGCTTATGGAACTTGCAGGGCCAACAGTTAGCTGAATTAAAAGGACATCTTGGTGCTGTCTTGAACGTCAGTTTTAGTCCCAATGGCAAGCTTTTGGCAACCGCAGGAGCCGACAGCACCGCCCGCCTGTGGTCCTATCAGAGCAAACGGCAATTTGTCCAGCTTCTGGGCCAATTTAAGGGACATCAAAACTGGGTGACAAGTCTGAGTTTTAGTCCGGATAGCAAGGTACTAGCCACCGCTTCCTTAGATGGCACTACCCGCTTCTGGGACTTGCAAGGCAAACAGGTGCAGAAGCTCGCAGCACCAGGTAATCACCCCATCAAAAGTGTCAATTTTAGTCCAGATGGCAAGGTACTGGCTACAGTTGGGTCTGACGGTACTGCCCTTTTGTGGGATATAGAAAACCGACAGCAGCTGAGGGAATTGAAAGGACATCTTGGAGTAGTCTGGAATATCAGTTTTAGCCCCGATGGCCAGCTGCTAGCTACTGTGGGTTCTGACAGAACTTTCCGCTTGTGGGACTTGCAGGGCCATCAGTTGCTGATGGTAACAGCATATCAAGGACAAGAGATCCGTAGCATCAGTTTTAGTCCCGATGGCCAGCAATTGGCTACCGTAGGAGATGAGGGCATTGCTAAATTATGGGACTTACAGGGCCATCAGTTGGCTGAATTTAAGGGTCATCGAGGCAAGGTGTTGAGCGTCAGTTTTAGCCTCAACTCTCAGCAGTTGGCGACCGCAGGAGAGGACGGCAGCTTCCGCCTGTGGAACTTACGGGGAAAACAGTTGCTGCAGGTAAAAGCCTATTCTGGTTGGATTAATAGCATCAGTTTTAGCCCCGATGGTCAGAAATTGGCTACCGCTGGAGATGATAATGTTTTCCGCTTGTGGAACTTGCAGGGGGAACAGCTAGCTGAAGGTAAAGGCCATATTGGCTCGATCCAAAAAATAGTTTTTAGCGCTGACGGTCAGCGATTAGCTACTGCTGGCAATGATGGCACGGCCCGCTTGTGGGACTTGCAGGGAAATCAATTGGCTCAATGGACCGCCCATGCTGGGTGGGTGACTGGCATTAGTTTGCACCCCGATGGTACCTTGCTTGCTACCGCAGGAGATGATGGTATTGCTAAGTTATGGCCCATTGAAGAATTCGATCGACTCCTCAGTCGGGGTTGTGATTGGCTCAGTGATTATCTCGAACATAATCGGAATGTTAGCGAGAAAGACCGCCAAGCATGCGATCTCATACTTGGCGCTGAAGATTGAACTGTCAGGGCGGCGTTCCTCAAGCTATTTCTTGGGTCCTAAAGGGCGATCGCCTGTTATGAGATCGCTACCGAGTCCGGACAGGCCACCTGTGAGTTCTCCGAGATCGCCTGTGAGTCCTCCCAGATTACCAAAGAGTCCTCCTGAATTTTGATTGTCCAGTCCGCCAAAAATCTGATTGCCGAGTCCTAAAATATCATTACCAATGCCTGCACCCTGAGAGAGCAGTCCTAACCCTAAAGCTTCACCCAGGGCTATAGGTTGATAGTTAAAGGCTGTCCGCTGATAGCTGAATGCTGTGCGTTGATAGCTGAATGCTATCCGCTGTGTTTTGAATGCTAAATGCTGAGAGCAGAAGGCCCGGCGCTGATTCCTGAATGCTGTCCGCTGATTCCTGAATGCTGTCCGCTAATACCCGAAGGCTGTACTGAAGCTGCCATATTGTTAATTCCTCAAGTACAGTATTTTCAATCTATCAACGATTATAGCAAATCTGGTGGGCGGTGCCCATCCGACGTTTTTGCCCTCGCCGATGGTGGGCACCGCCCACCCGACGTTTTCCTCATGCGGATGGTGGGCGGTACCCACCCGACGTTTTCTTCATACTGTAATAGGGAAACTGCTGGGTTGGTTCTATCGTTGCTCCTGTAATCCTTTTCTGGGCGAAAATGTAGTCTTTATTTAGCCATAAAGGGATAAAGGGTACCTCTTCAGCCATGATTTCTTGTATCTCAATCAACATCGCTTGACGTTTTTCGGGGTTCGCTTCTTGCCGCTGTTGGTCGATTAGCTCATTCACCCGATCGTTGTAGTAAAATGACCCGTGATATTGGCTGGCTCCTGCCTGGCAACCGGCCCTCGCCGAACCCCGATCGCAATCCATAAAGGGCTGAATGTAGTTGTCCGGGTCAAAGAAGTCCGCATACCAATCTAGTAAGAATGTCGGATATACTCCTTTGTCCAGATTGTCAAAGGCTGTTGTTGATTCTACACTTTTCAGTTCCAGCCGCATCATCCCGTCCATTTTCTGGTCCGCGATCGCCTTAATGGTACTGGCAATCACGCCCCGTTTGGTAGAATTGGAAGCATACCAGAGTTCTATTATTGCCGGGTTAGCTTGGGAATATCCCGCCTTTTGCAGCAAGGCTTTAGCTTTGGCTGCATTGCCATCACCGTATTCTGTTTGGAAAACTGGTTTATAGGCATCAAAAGAGGTAGGAATCAAACTATAGGCTGGTTGGGCCTGATTTTGCAGCACCCGCTGATTCAGAATTTGCCGATCGATTATCGCTGCTAGGGCCTGTCGGACCTCTAGTTTATCCAAGGGGGGAGAGTTGACATTAACAACTATATAGTTTAAGGTATTGCTATCAGTTGTAATGGATTGCCAGCCTGTTTTAGCAGCTTGTGCATCCAGGGCCTTAATTTGATCGGCATCCAGAGAACCAGCAGCTACATCGATCGCCCCCGTGCGAAAAGCATTGAACAGGTTAGCGGAACCAGAGAATATCTGCATATCAATGCCAGGGTTTTGGGGTTTGCTGCCCCAATATTCGTCAAAGACATCTAAGCGGATGATATCAGTGCCAAATTCTGCTAATTTGTAGGGACCAGTACCGACAAAGCTGTTGGGCCGGAATTTTCCCGAACCTATTTCATAGGCTTGGGGAGAAACGGCGCAGGCACCTGAAAATGCTAACAGGGCCGGAAAGGCGGTAAAGGGCCGTCTTAGCTTGATAGTAAGTTCGTACTCTCCTGTTGCTTGGATAGATTCTACTACGTCACCTAGCAAGAAGGAAGGTGGGCCTTCATTTTCGATGAAGCGCCGCAAGGAAAATGACATCGCTTCGGCATTGAAAGGTGTGCCATCATGAAATTTTACCCCTTGACGCAATGGGATAATGTATGTTAGATTATCTTTACTGACTTGGGGTAATTCTGTGGCTAGTTGCGGGACTAGCTGGGTCGTGCCTGGGGCATAGCTGTACAGGCGATCACCCAGATTATACAGTAAATTGCCCGATGCCAGTTCGTAAGCATCTGCTGGATCTACCGTGCGCACCTTCAGGGTTGTGCCGATGATAATGCGATCGGTATTTGATTGAGTTGTAGCGGGAGGGTTGCTACAGCTAACGACTAGCAAAAAACATAAGCTAAACAAACCCATAAATTGGACCACCGGTCGTAACTTTCTCGGAAAGCGGTTAAATAAGTTCATCGGTCTTGTCATTTGTGTTATACTTTCTTATATTACTATACTATCGGGAGAATAATGTCAGCTAAAGACAAATTACACTATGCTGTAAAGCGAGGTCTCGAAAAAGAACAGTGGATAATTACGCAGGATCCTCTGACGATTAAGTTTGAGGATAAGGATCTGGTTGAAATTGACTTGGCAGCAGATAGACTCTTGGGGGCTGAAAGATCGGGAGTAAAAATTGCAGTTGAAATCAAAAGTTTTTTAAATGACTCACCGATGTATGATTTTCACCTAGCGTTGGGACAGTTGTTGAATTACCGTTTAGCCCTAGCAGCGAATGAACCCGATCGCATTCTGTACTTGGCAGTTCCGTTTACTGCTTATGAGTCTTTTTTCAGACGGCCTCTGCCTAAAGCATCGATTCGCCAGCATCAAATTAAGCTGATTTTGTATAACCAAGTTGATGAGGTGATTGTCAAATGGATCGACTAGATTATTATCGTCAATGCATTCAAAAGCTGCTAATAGAACGCAGTAGGGGAACGGTGATTAATGCCGAACTTGAGATTCAAAGGATTTTCGATACGGAACGCGATCGCTATCTGGTTGTCTATTTGGGGTGGGACGAACATCTGCGCGTCTATAATTCGGTTATGCATTTGGATATTAAAGATGGCCAAATCTGGATTCAGCGCAATGAGACCGATCGCCCGATCGCGGAAGAACTGGTAGAAATGGGCGTTCCCAAGGAGGATATTGTTATTGGAGTTCAACCGGTTGATTCACGTCCCTATACCGGTTTTGGCGGTGCCGCCTCGACAACTCCATCGGATATTCTCCAGTAGTCTAGAAACCAGGTAATTCCTTTAAAACCTGGTTTCTTAATCAACGCACCCCTTGTTCGTAATACAATAGCACTCAGTCGTCAAGGTTCTCAAAGCCAGGAGTGAAAAATGACGGAAGATAATGATAAAGAAAGTCCCAGTTCCAGGGGTTCCTTCATCCCCCAACTGCTAATATTGCTAGGCAGTTCCCTATTCATCTTTTTGGGAGCCAAGTATACTATTGATTCCATTATCAATATTTCCGAAATTGTCGGCATTGGTAAGGATATTATAGCTGTCAGCGCTGTTGCGATCGGGACTTCTTTGCCCGAATTGCTAGTCACCTTTAATGCAGCGAGAAAATGAAACCCAGAAATTGCGGTTGGCAATGTTTTAGGTTCCAATATCTTCAATGCCTCGATCGTGATGGCCATTTGGTGATTTCCGAAAATATGATAACTGGGAGTTTGCGGACCATGCTGATGGGAACGGTTTTGTTCTTCTTCGTCACTCAAGATAAACAAGTCACCCGCTGGAAAGGATTGCTATTCTTTATCTTTTATGGGTGATTCATTGGCAATTTGTTCGACTTCTTCTAAAATAGAAACGATCGCTTCAGACTGCGATCGGGACACTGCATCTGATATCTTGACAATTTGATTTCCGGTCATCGCCGTGCCCCAAATACATGCGATCGCCCCCAATACCCTATCGCTATATTACCCATTCCATATTTTACTGTTGGCGAACAATTGCTAGGTTTTTCTGGAGAAAATTATCTATTTCCGAGACCACAACTGCTTGCTGGATATTAATTCCTAACACTTCTGCTACTTCTATTACCTCCAAAAAGCTGGCACTTTCATAATTATTCCGTTCGTATTCCGTAATCTTTTCCACGGGTATTTGGGCGAGACTTGCTAACTCGGCTGGACTTATTTTAGCGGCAATTCTGGCTTTAATCAAGAACTGCGCGATCTTGTCTACAGTGAAGTTCGTGCGGCCAAAGGCGAACTCATTGTCAGAGTGTGCTTTCAGAGTTTCGTACTCCACTATTTCTGACCGCAGGGCCGCTATATGACTTTCATAAGATTCTTGCAGCAGTTTCGACCCGGTTTGCTGCTGTTGCCTGTGTTCCAGGGATGCTATCGCCTGTTCAAATTTCTCCACCCAATCTTTGCTGATCCGATACTGGCGATCGTTTTTAATCATGGTTCCCATCTCCTTAAATCTATGGCAATTATTCTTTTGACATTATATTCTCATCTACTGGCTGGTCTGAGGGGAAAATTTCGCCTCTATATTTTGCTTTTTGGGCTGCGAGATCGTCAATTTTTAGTAAAGTCGGGGCATTCTTTCTCAGGAAGTCAATATCAACATCTTCTCGATCCCAACAGGCATCGAAGTCACCTGGGTTGGCAGCAACAGTTACAAAGCTACCATTAATGTAGATAGTACGACATCCAGCTGCTTTTAGCTGTTCCATTACTTCCTATAGTCCGTTTATAAGTCGCTTGCGACGAGAGTTAGTGCAAAATCTTTCTTTAAATTCTGACCATTCCGCCCAATGGATACCTGGGGGAAGATTACCGTTCTCGTCAAAAGGGGGTATCATTATCTAAGATGGGTGGTAATTTGAAAACTAGGATAAATTACAGGCGATCGAGACCCTACCATTCGATCGGATATTAGGTCTTCTGGACGAGTCGTAATTTCTCATGCCTATGATTATAGCATTACCTCGGATACTGTCAAGAGATTGCTTGTTTGTTCTCTTTAGCGATTCTAATCAAAAACCTTAGCGCCTCATTTACTGATTCTGAATTGGGAAACACTTCTGCTACGTCTGGTTCTAGATGAATTATCGTCTCGCCAAAACTTTTTCTTCCAGGACCTACTTTCCTGACACGCAAACGTCGCAAATCGTACTCTACACGAAGTTCATCGGACATTTCCATTTCCACCCTCCTCCATATATTTCTCGCTCTATCCTTGTTACTATTTTTCAGTACATTTTACTACATTATACTTGACAGTAGACGAAGCAAAAAGAAGCGCGTTCCCTGCTTTCTACATAGAACGATACGATCGCGATTTTATAGCTCGACATCTTCCAGTTTAACACCTCGTCCAGCTCGGAGGCTTTCTCTAGCAGACTGAATTCGACGCAGGAAGCGCGGATCCCGCTCCAACCAATAATCAAACCAATCGTCGGACGATTTAAAATTAATCAGCATCCCGGCTGGCTTACCATCTTGCATGATCACGATTTTCTCCTCTTCAGCCAGTTTTAGATACCCTGGTAAATTGTTTTGGATTTCAGTCAAGGTCACTTCTTTCATCATTTTCTCTAAATTGTCCGATCTTTCACCCTCCCGTCCCCTAATGCGGAATATCGGGGCCCAGGAAGCGTGCATGTTCCTATTATAATTCTCCCTTACCAACTAATTCAGCCACTAATGGCTTTGACTGTGACAGACGACTCACCGCCAATATCGAAAATTATAAAATATTACCTTCTTCATCCACCATTTCCATCACCGCATCGTTGTTTGTTTCCTGCATATAACCGGGTTTATCTGAAAATATCACTTCCAGATAGTCCCCTTCCTTGTCATACCATACTTTTACATTTGAGGCCATACTTCCAGATAATCTGTTAATATTTTCATTGCTTTCATTCCGTACCGTCAGGGCGATCGCTCCCCAGCTTTTTCACGATCCTCTTTGACTCTTAAGGGATACTGCGATCGCCGTTTCTTTTACCAACGCTCGTCAACCTAGCTGCTTACAAATATTATACATCACCTCGGATACTGTGAAGAGATTGCTTGTTTGTTCTCCTTAGCGATTCTAATCAAAAACCTTAGAGCCTCATTTACTGATTTGGGAGGAGGAGAAATTTCAAGTCATTAGCTATTTCAACAGCACGACGCCGCAAAACAATAAGCAATTGTTGGCTGACAATTAACTATTATTGGCTTACTATAAGCTATAGTAAGGTTACTATAAGCCAATATAACCTTACTATAAGCTATAGTAAGTTTACTATAAATTAATGTAACCTTACTATAGCTTATAGTAAGGTTACTATAAGCCAATATAAACTTACTATAAGCTATAATAAGTTTACTATAAATTAATGTAAACTTACTATAAGCTATTGTAAACGCCAAAGCGACAATTAAATTAGATCACCTTGGGGTCGCCAGGGAAGGGTAATCATCAAACCCGCATATAGAACGCCTCGGTAAACTATACCCCGATCGGCCAAGGCCCGCACGGCAGAGGAAAGAATCTCTTGTTGAATGCGTTGCATCAGGTTTGGAGTTACAATTGGAGCCGGGGCATAGGCACCCATGCTGCCAGTATTAGCACCCGTATCTCCTGGGCCAATGCGCTTGTGGTCTTGGGCGCTCAATAGGGGGATAATTGCTTGACCGTCAGTTAAAGCCAGAATCGAGACTTCTTGACCATATAAGCATTCTTCAATCAGGATCTGGGAACCCGCCGCCCCAAATTTACCTGTAAAGGCAGCCTCGATCGCGGCTTCTGCTGCTGCTAAAGTAACCTAAGTTGCGACCTATTAAAAAAATATGAATTACCCACTTAGACTTTACAGATATTTGGGATATTTCGTAGCTTTTGATACAAAATTATATTTTTTTTGTGCTATACGGCGGGTTGGCTGTTTATAGGTTATAATGTACTAAAATAATAGTTAACCTAAGTTGCTACCTATAGAACCTCAACTCCTTGCAAAGCGCCAAAATCAGCCAAAATCAGCCAAAATTACCTTGTGATTTACCCCAAAACAGCATTTTGGCGAATAAATTTACCAAAATGGCTGTCTGGGAGGTCGCAATTTTTATAGGTAGCAACTTGAGTTAGTTAATTGCTGGGGGATGTAGATGATGGAAGATATGATTACAACAATTTTTGTTCTTTGTGACGAGCTACTAAAAGCGTTAAATATAAAAGAAGATCCACAAGTAAAAATGAACAATGCCGAAGTGATGACAGTCGGATTAGTTGCTGCATATTTTTTCGGAGGACACCACGATCGCTCTTGTCAATTTATGGTCGAACACAAGTATATAAAAAATCTGTTAAGTAAAAGTAGGTTCAATCGTCGATTACACAATATTGACGAACCAATTTGGATGTTTTTCTTCCAAGTTATAGCTCAAACATTTAAAGAGCTCAATCCGGGTCAAGAATATATTCTTGATAGTTTCCCGGTGCCAGTATGTGATAATATTAGGATTAATAGATGCCAAATTTATAACAAGGAAGAATATCGAGGGTATATTGCCAGTAAAAAACGTTATTTTTATGGATTAAGAGTTCATATGTTGGTAAACAAAAATGGAAAGCCAATAGAATTTTATCTAGATCCTGGTAGTTATAATGATGTTAAAGTTTTGCAATCTTTTGGCTTTGACTTACCATCAAATTCAATAGTTTATGGAGATAAAGCTTATAATGATTATCAATTAGAGGATTTACTAAAAGAGTCGTCAAGTATAATGTTAAAACCTTTGCGAAAAAAGAACTCAAAAAGAAAAGAATATTCTTGTTTTGAATATATACAAAAAGTAACAAGAAAACAAGTTGAAACCTGTTTTAGTCGAATCACCAATTTGTTTCCCAAGTCAATTCATGCTGTTACATCTAAGGGATTAGAGTTGAAAATAATTCTCTTTATCATAGCTTTTTGTATCCAATTTTTATAGGTCGCAACTTGAGTTAATAGTCTCTACCCAAGAGACATCATAGTCGCACTACCCAAGAGACATCGTAACCGCACTACTCGGAACATCGTACTCGCACTACCCACTCAGGTTTATCGTCCTCCCACCCCGTGGTCTGGCAGTTGCTGCACAAGGATGGATCCCCCCCAAACCCCCCCTTGCAAATGGGAGAGATCGTGAGGATTGCGCTGCGCGCACGCTACGCGAGCGACAGGTTTTGACCACACCTATTGGAAACCGACTAATAACATTTTGTAAAAATGAGGCTCTGCATCGTCATCGTCGGTAATCTACTTCGATCGATCGGGCATTTCAGGTTCAGCAACCTCGGGTTGGGTTTCGTACCTCAACCCAACCTACATAAGCCTCCAGAAACCCGGTTTCTTTGCGTCATCCGATCGCCTGGATGCATTCTGCCTGATCGTTCCTAGCATTATTGACAGCCGAACTGACTGGATATGCTACTATATCTATGTTAGCATTTTGCTCCAACAATGGCAATAGTTCTTGAGGATTCTTGTTCTCGGGATCTAACCATTGAGAGTAAGCTGCTGGGGACAGAATTACTGGCATCCGCTGATGAATGTGACTGACCCGTTCGTTAGCAGCAGTTGTCAAAATCGTACAAGAGACGATCTTTCCTCCCTCCCCAGACTGCCATGTATCCCATAAACCCGCAAAGGCAAATAAGGCCCCGTAATCACTAAAGTGATTACTACGAACCCCGGAATCACTGAAGTGATTACTACGAACCTCGGAATCGCTTTAGCGATTACTACGAACCCGGAAATAGTACGGTTGTTTCTGCTTTCCTTGTTGCTGCCATTCATAGAAACCGTCGGCTATTATTAAGCAACGCCGACCCTTAAACGCCGTTCTAAATGCTGGTTTTTCTGCTACTGTTTCCGCCCTGGCGTTAATTAACTTCGCTCCCATTTTTGCCTCTTTCGCCCAACTGGGTATTAAACCCCAACGCATCCATTCTAACTGCCTTTTTCCCGATCTTTCTCCTACCACGATAGATGCGATCGCCTGACTGGGGGCAATGTTATATCTTGGTGAAATATCGGGGACTTCGGACAGATAAAATTTCGAGGCAATCTCCAATCCTGAAACTGTTAAAGTAAAACGTCCGCACATAGTTTATTATTGGGTAATCGCGATCGCTACTGTCTTTTCTACGAGACCTCGGACAGGTAAGATTCCCGCCCGATAATTACATTTTCTCCCGATACCTGCTTTTCCCGATATACTGCTAGGTCGAACCAGAACGTCGTCCCCACTCCTACTTCACTCACCAACTGGATCCGAGTCTGATGCTTCTCCATTATATTCCTAACAATAGACAGACCTAACCCCGTACCTTCTAGCGTGTGAACTCGGTTCTCCACTCGGAAAAACCGATCGAATATCGCTTGTTGGTCCTGTTTGTCAATCCCAACTCCTGTATCAGATATCTCTATCCGCACCCCTTGCCCTTTATGTTCTATCATTAGTTCTGGGAATGCATCTTCTAACAGATAGGCGCGAACCATTACCCGTCCCCCTGAATTGGTGAACTTCAGCGCATTCCCCACGAGATTAGTAAATACCTGCAGTAAGAGATCGTAGTTCCCTAATACTGGGGGCAAATTAGCTTCGATATCCTGTAGCAGTTCGATTCCCTTATCCTTAGCATGCAGCTGATAATTCCGCAAGGTTTGTTCTACCGGTTGACCGATGTCTACGGGATTAAAATGATAGATCCGACAGGATGTTTCTAGTCTCGACAAGTCTAACACGTCGTTCACCAGGCGCGTGAGGCGATCGGTCTCGTGATTGGCGGTTTCCAGGAAATCGCGACGTTCTGCTTCAGTGAGTTCTTCTCCGTACTCGTAAAGGGTCTCGATAAATCCTTTAATATTAAATAGAGGCGTCCTTAACTCGTGAGAGACATTGCTGATAAACTGGGACTTGGCCTCGTTCAATTCTACTTCGCGAGTAATATCTTGCACGGTGATGGCAATTCCCTTCAAGCTTTTCCGGTATTGCTCGATTATATGATTGCTGGAATCATGTTCGTACAGGACGCATTCCGTGACATGGGGGCGATCGGGGAACCGACAGGTATCCTCCCGGTCGTGGAGACAGTTTTTACAGAGGGACTCTTCCCCGGTGGCGCGGTGGGAGAGTAAAGTCGTCAGTAAAATCCGGATGGTACGGTTTACTGGTTCCGTGAGAGTGATGCGAAACTCGGCACCATCCCTAGTTGCTGTCGGCATAAGCCCAGCGGCAATTTCATGCAGGGGTCGCGTCAGTTTCACCTGTACTAGGGGGGGCAGTTTATCCAGTACCTGAGAGCCTAGCACGGATTTATCTTCCCAGCCAAAAATCCGTTGTGCCGTGGGGTTAACTAGCATCACCCGTAAATCTGGGTCTAGCAACACCGCACCATCGGCGATCGTGGACACCAGGGTTTCCAGCTTCGCCTTTTCGGCGGTCAGTTCTTCAATATTTTGTTCCTCATAGCGTTCTAGTCGTTCCGCCATTTCGTTGAAACCGAGGATTAATTCCCCCAGTTCCCCACTCAAGGGTAGATCGACTCGCTGCTTGAAATTCCCAGCAGCAATGTTTTTCACCCCCACTAGCAATTCTTTAATCGGTTGGGTGATCGTCAAGGCATTAAATACTCCACCCAGTATTACCATTACCCAGATCGAGACAAAAACCGCGATCGTCACGTCCCGGGTAAGATTGGAGGAAGTGACCACAGTCGGGTTAGGATTAATGCCCAGGGCCAAGACTCCCAAGTATTGGTCTGAGTGGGTAATTGGAACGAAGACATCAGTGACTTGTCCGGAGGGAGTTTGATGCTGTCGGACAAAGGGAAACTGGGCATCATGACCGAAATCTGCTGGTAACTGCATGCGCCGCCTAATTGTGAGGGAACTATTCACTTCCGACTCCCAAGAAGGTATTCCGAAGAAGATCTTGCCCCTTTCATCGGCGTAAAGCATATAGCGAATATTATCAGTATTTTCATAGAAGCGCTGGGAAAAGCGAGCCACTTCTGTGAGATGGTCTTCTGCCATCAGGGGTGCTACATTAGAAACTAGGAGTAGTCCCAGGTCGCGACCGAAGCGGGTATCGCTCAGACGGGCATCCAGTTGAATGCTATTCACCGCCCAGAAGGTCAGACTACTCATAATTAAACTTACGGCCAAGGTGGCAGCAGCCATTAATCTGGTTTGGAGGGTAAACTCCGACCACCAGTTGGCTATAATTTCTCCAATCTTCTTTATTAACGCGATCATATCTGTCTGTTGTTAGTTGCGTATAATTTGTCTCGCTTGTCCGTTTTTACTGTTCGTTAAGCACGCGGTGACCGATATCCTGTCTATAGTACATACCTTCAAACTCGATGCAGTCTACCGCAGCATAGACGCGGGCAAAGGCTTGCTTAAAGGTTGAGTCCGTTGCTACAATGTTGAGGACGCGACCGCCATCTGTGAGTAGTTGTTGTCCTTGCAGTTTGGTGCCCGCTTGGAAGACAATTGCTCCCGATGCTTCCGCCCGATCGATGCCTGTAATAACTTTGCCTTTCTCGTAGGTTCCCGGATAACCATTCGCTGCCAGGACAACACAAGCACAGACTTCTGACTTCCAGGCGATGCTGCGCCCAGACGGGCCTAGTTCTGCTAAGCGTCCAGTTGCGGTAGCTAAGAGGATTTCCTCTAAAGGAGTTTCCAGTAGGGGGAGAATAGCTTGTATTTCGGGATCGCCAAAGCGACAATTAAATTCGATCACCTTGGGGTCGCCAGGGGGGGTAATCATCAAACCCGCATATAGAACGCCTCGGTAAACTATACCCCGATCGGCCAGGGCCCGCACGGCAGGGGAAAGAATCTCTTGTTGAATGCGTTGCATCAGGTTTGGAGTTACAATTGGAGCCGGGGCATAGGCACCCATGCCGCCAGTATTAGCACCCGTATCTCCTGGGCCAATGCGCTTGTGGTCTTGGGCGCTCAATAGGGGGATAATTGCTTGACCGTCAGTTAAAGCCAGAATCGAGACTTCTTGACCATATAAGCATTCTTCAATCAGGATCTGGGAACCCGCCGCCCCAAATTTACCTGTAAAGGCAGCCTCGATCGCGGCTTCTGCTGCTGCTAAAGTAGTAGCAACTGTAACGCCCTTACCAGCGACCAAACCATCGGCCTTGACGACGATCGGCAGTTTTCCAGTTTGCACGTAGGCTTTAGCAGTGTTAGCATCTGTAAATACAGAAGCGAAGGCCGTAGGGATACCCGCTGTTGCCATCAATGCTTTTGCCCAAGCTTTGCTGGACTCAATTTGAGCCCCGGCCTTGGTAGGACCAAAAACAGGGATTTGTTGCTGTTGTAGGTAGTCTGTAATACCCTGGGATAGAGGCAATTCCGGACCGACTACTACCAGGGATATCTGATTATCGGAGCAAAATTGTCCGATGCCAGGAAAGTCATCGATCGCGTAGCGTGCGCGCAGCGCATTCCCCAAAGCCAGGTTCTCACAGCGATCGGTAGTAGCTGTGCCGCCATTGCCCGGTACGCAGAAGACTCGTTCTACCTGGGGCGATCGCAATAAAGTTCTGGTAATGGCGTGTTCTCGACCTCCACTGCCAAGGACTACAATTTTCACCTGTGCCTCGCTTTTACTATTCAAAATGCTTCTATTATGACATAATGTTAAGCAAAGATCCCGGTCTGGTGCAAAATCTACTGAGAAATGGGCAATGAAAGGGCAAAAACTGCTGGGCTTGACGTTGGCAATGTTAGTTGTGAGTTTTGCCGGATCTCCAAGGGTGTCGGCCAAGAAGCGCGATTGCGAACGGTTACCTCCTAGTCCCTTGGAGATAACCAAACCTGACCCCCTGCTGCCTCAAGAACCAATGTCTCCTAGGGAACAGCAAGATTTCCTGGCCCAGTTGGACAGGTTACATAGATCGGCCATGACCCAGTTAGATACTGGCAATATGCGGAATGCCTTTGAGATCTGGTATCGAGAGTTGCGACTGCGACGGAGTTTGGGGCCGATGGCGGAAGTGGAAGCATTGGGGAGAGTCGGGGCGATCGCCTGGGCCGAAAATCAGCGGTCGGAGTTGTTGGTAGTGAAGGGGCGGTTGCAGTCGGTGCAGGAAGAGGCGACCTTATCCCAGAATATGGTGCTATTAAACTCACTGGGGTCCGCTTACGAACAGATGCGATCGCCTGATTTAGCCCTTGCGGTTTATGAAGAAATAATCACCGATGCTAGGAGAGCGTCCGATAGTGAGAAAATCGCGGAGATATTAAATAAGATCGGTCAACTGCATCTGAGTTGGTTTGATTACACCGAAGCAGCAACAGCGTATCAGGAGTTGCTGGCCTTAGGGATGTCAGAGGGAGATCGCGCCAGTCAGTTAATCTATGGGCAGCAGCTAGCATACATTTACGATCGAGGTAAAATGCCAGAGCGGGCGATCGAAGTCAAACACCAGCTGATAGAATTATACCTGCAAGCCGAGAATTTGACAAAGATTCCGGAACTGCAGATAGGGATCGGTTCTGACTATGTAGCTACGGGGAACATGGCAGCAGCAGCCGAATATTATCAAGCAGCTTACGAGTTAGCTGAATCCTTGCAGCAGTTTAGCGATGCTGGGATAGCCTTGTCAAGGTTGGGGCAACTGTATCGAGAGTCCGATCGGGCCGAGTTTGCTTTAGCGGTTTATAAGCAGTTGTTGTATGTGAACGATCGCTCCTATGACATGTATGGTAAGATGAAGACCTACGATCGGATTGGAAAGATTCACGTAAATCGAGAAGAATATGGGGAAGCATTAGAGGCATTCAAGGAGGGATTAGGGTTAGCTGCGGAGTTGAGAGTGGATGCAGAATATTTTATCGTGCAGATAGAAAAAGTGCAATCAAAGATCCAGGGTTCGTAGTAAACGCTAAAGCGTTTGCCCGGCACTGGTTCAGCCCGATCGATCGAATCAGCTCAATTCCTTGCAATTCAAAGGCTTAACTAATTTTTAACCGCTCGGCTCAAACCCTGACTGTGTAGGGTATTCGAGCTTCTATTTAACTAGACTGAACCAGTGTCTGGAGATCATTCCCCCCAAAATTAAGAAGGTGAAGCTATGGAAGATAAGTTTTGGTTAGAAGTGGATGGATGCCTACCACCACTTGATGATATTTGCTCTTTGTGCTGACGGATGAGTTATCAATATTTACTCGATACTAATATTTTATCCGATCTAGTCAGGTATCCTCAAGGTCGCATCTTTCACAAAATCGCTTCTCACCCATGCGGCATCAGGCGATCGGTCGGCTTAGGACAGGTGGATGCAATTCGCTTTTTACAACAGATGGGATGGGGGCATAGTGACTATACCCAAGAAAGAGGCGAGATTTTGGATTCTGTAACGCGGGAGTAATTTTGGCAGGATTTGCAGAGGATTAGAGACAGGAAATAATTATTAATTGAGGTGAAATAATTTTCTAGCAGTCGGGTATGATAATGAGTAAGCATAAATTAGAGATCGACAATAGTCAAGTGCCAGAAGGTTATAAAAAAACTGACATTGGGGTGATTCCTGAAGATTGGGAGGTTGAATATCTGAAAAACGCACTAAAACAGAATCCTCAATACGGAATTAACGCGCCGGCTGTGCCGGATCGTGATAATTTGCCAGTTTATATCAGAATTACTGACATATCCGAAGATGGTTACTTTGCGCCAGATAATTTGGTTAGTGTTAACCAAGAAAATTCAGACCAATATTATCTCGAAAAAGGAGATTTGGTTTTTGCCAGAACTGGTAGTGTTGGGAAATCATATCTTTATAATCCCGATGACGGAAAACTCGTTTTTGCAGGATTTCTAATTCGCATAAGACCTGACGAAAACATACTACTACCCCATTATTTAGCTCAGTATGTAAAAATAAAAGCCTACTGGGATTGGGTTAAGTTAATGTCTATGCGTACTGGCGAGATTTTGGATTCTGTAACGCGGGAGTAATTTTGGCAGGATTTGCAGAGGATTAGAGACAGGAAATAATTATTAATTGAGGTGAAATAATTTTCTAGCAGTCGGGTATGATAATGAGTAAGCATAAATTAGCGATCGACAATAGTCAAGTGCCAGAAGGTTATAAAAAAACTGAGGTTGGGGTGATTCCTGAAGATTGGGAGGTAAAAACCTACGAAGATATTTTTACGTTTTTGACAACTGCAAGCAATCCAAGAGCAGATTTATCGCTAGATAAAGAAGTTGAATATATTCACTACGGAGATATTCATACTAAATGGGATTGTATACTTGACTTACGCCTTGAGTCTTTGCCTTCTATTTCTAAACAAAAGGTGAAAAGAGCAACCATTTTAGAAGAAGGAGATGTTATCATGGCTGATGCGTCAGAAGATTACGAAGGAATCGGCAAGAGTGTTGAAGTTATCAATATTAGTGAACGTCATATAGTCGCTGGTCTTCATACATTTCTATTGCGAGATAAAAATCAGGTTTTCACTGATGGATATCGAGGCTATTTACACAGGATTGAATCGGTAAAACAATCAATCGATCGGATGGCTACAGGATTAAAAGTATATGGAATATCTAAGAAGAATCTCAAAAATATTTTACTACCTGTTCCTGGCAAAAAAGAACAACGCGCGATCGCCCAAACCCTATCGGACGTAGATGGCCTGATTGCCGCACTGGATCAGGTGATCGCCAAAAAGCGCAACATCAAAACCGCCACCATGCAGGAACTCCTCACCGGCAAAAAACGCCTGCCGGGGTTTGGTGAGGAGTGGCAAGTAAAACGGCTTGGCGATATTGCAAATATTACGATGGGGCAATCTCCCAGTTCTCAATATTACAATTCAAAAGAAATTGGTCTTCCTTTAATTCAAGGTAATGCTGACATTAAAAATAGAAGAGCAGTAATTAGAAACTATACATCTGAAGTTACCAAAAAATGTTACGATGGAGACATTATATTGTCTGTTCGCGCTCCCGTAGGTGAAGTTGCTAAAACTAATTTTGATGCTTGTATTGGCAGAGGTGTATCTGCTATTTCTTACCCCAATGATTTTTTATATCATTATTTAATTTTTAGAGAAAGTAGGTGGAGCAAGTTATCTAAAGGGTCAACATTTGACTCGATTAATTCAACAGAAATTAAAGATTTAGAAATTAAGCTGCCAGTAGATTTAATAGAACAACGTGCGATCGCATCTATCCTGTCGGACATGGATGCGGAAATAGCGGCCTTAGAAAAGCGCCGCGCCAAAACCCAAGCCATGAAGCAAGGCATGATGCAGGAACTCTTAACCGGAAAAACCCGACTCATCGTTCCCAACCATCCTTAAAACCGCAAACTGCCATCTAAAACAACCAGGATAAAATATCATTCGTAGTAAACGCAAAGCGCGTCTGCCGAGGTTCGTAGTAAACGCAAAGCGCGTTTTTCGAGGTTCGTAGTAAACGCAAAGCGCGTTTGCGGAAGGCCACCAATTGAGAAACCAAACCGTTTCGCTGGTGCTTTCCCCAACATACTTCTTAATTGCGAATAATTACTTGGATTTGATATAATATTTATTCTCTCGCTGCCAATGCTTTAATTTGTTTATACAAAGCATCGGTAATTTTGTCGCATCTAAAATTTTGATGCTAGCTAGTTTTCCTTTAGCGTTATAATCAACAGCAATTCCTACCGATAGCCTTGAGTTGTCACAGTTGTTTCCTGAAAGATAATACTCAAGGCATTAACTTCTCGATCGTAGATAATTTTCATGGAAGTGTCTTTATTCTGTACGCTGATAAAATTGCCGATAGCCTCAGTTCTCGGGCAGGCGAGACGCCCGCCCTACGAGGGACTCGGGCAGGCGAGACGCCCGCCCCACGGTATTAATTGCCGATCGAAAAGCCCCGGGGTGTGGATCGATGTTCGGCCAACAGGACCTCAAAGTCCACCCGATCGCTTTTTTCTCCAGCTTTCACTTGCAAGGTCCAGTTACCGGGCTGCAATGACCAAAATAAATGATTGGATGCTCCACTGGCAAGTTTTTTCCCATTTAACCACCATTCTACAGCTTCATCCTCTATGCCAGCGAGTTTGAACTCGACGCGGGATGCAGGTTTTAGCAAGAAAACATCTCCATTCCGAGGCGAGACAATTTTTAAGTCCGTAGCAAACAGGGCGGGCGCGTGCTGCATGGCGACCCATTCGTCGTATTCTGGAGGCAAGTCAATCCTATACTCGAGATCGTCACTCTCGTCAGATACTAGCTGATAGAAACTGTCAAGGTGGCGATCGTGTCTGGAGCGTGCCGCGTCCTTCAGGACAAGAGCCGCGGAAGACTCGAAGTACTCGGTCAAGTCTTCGGGATAGAAATATTCTTGCACTACAGCAGGACAAGCGGGAGTCGGTCGCAACCCGGAAAGGGCGCAGATCGGTTGTTGGACGAGATGTTCCGGTGGAGGAAATGCTGGCGGTGCCGATGTTTCGTGCAAGTGTAACATAATCCGCCGCCAAAGTGGGGCTGCACCCGTGACTCCAGATACCTCTTGCATGCGATCGCCATTAAAATTCCCGACCCAAGTTGCCACAGTATAGTCTCGAGTAAACCCTAGGGTCCAGGTATCGCGATAATTAGAAGATGTCCCGGTTTTCACTGCTGCTGGGAAGGGTAAGTTCAATACTGAGTCTACGCCAAATGCGATCGCCCGGGCGTGGGCGTCACTCAGCATATCTGTAATTAATGCCATTGTCGATCGGCCCAAAGGTGAAGCATCAAAATTAAGGTTAGAGGATGTTTCTACAGGGATAACGGATAACCAGATCGCATCTCCCAGTCGGGCGAGGGTAAGGTAGGCGCGGGCCAACTCCCAGAGATTGACTTCGTCGCTACCGAGGGCCAACCCCAAACCATAATATTCTGGAGACTCGTCCAGATGTGAAAATCCTAGCTGATGCAGGCGATCGAAGAAATTTTCTACTCCCACTCGTTCCAAGACTCGGACTGCGGGAATATTCAGAGAATTGGCCAAAGCGACCCGCACTCGTACTGGTCCGTGAAAGGTTTCGCTGTAATCTAGAGGACTATAGAGTTTGGCACCGGGAATGGGGTAATGGGTGGGTACGTCTGCCAAGATCGTATTGGGATGGATCAGACGTTTTTTTAAGGCCAACTCGTAGAGAAAAGGTTTGAGAGTACTGCCCGGTTGTCGCAAAGCTTGCACCCCATCATTGCGACCTAACTTGCCTGCGTTATTGTAATCTGGAGAACCAACATAGGCTAAAACTTCCCCAGTATGATTGTCTATTACCAAGGCGGCGCCATTATGAACGTTATTGGGGGCCAGATTGTCAATGATTTGCTGCACTTGCGCTTCCACGAACTGCTGCAAGGGGCGATCGATGCTGGTTATAACTACCGCCGGATGCTGTCGGGGCAGTTGCTGGGCGACAAAGAACAGAAAATGTGGGGCGGCGATAATTCCTCGGTCGCGCGGTTGCAAAGAAATCTTTTCTGCGTAGGCCCGATCGCCTTCTGGGCGGGTAATGTACCCGTCAGCTACCAGGCGATCGATCACGTAAGCTTGTCGTTGCTTTAACCCTTGCCAATTACTATAAGGATTGAGATCCGTGGGGTCATTAGGAATAGCTGCTAGGAGAGTAGCTTGGGCTAAATTCAGGTCGGCGGCTGGAATGCCGAAATAAGTCCGGGCCGCCGCTTCTACTCCATAGACATTACCACCCATTGGCAATCGATTAATGTAAGCTTCCAGAATTTCCTCTTTACTCATGCCAGCGGTTAAGCGCCAGGACAGCCAAACTTCCCGAATTTTGTTGGGTATAGTGCGGGGACTGGGGTCTAGCATCCGCGCTAATTGCATGGTAATTGTCGATGCACCGCTGACGATCTGCTTTGCTTGCATCGCTTCTAACAAAGAACGGGCGATCGCCTGCATATCCAGGACCCCATGTTGATAATAGCGCTGATCTTCTGCCGCAATAATTGCGTGAATAAAGTAATCCGATACTTGCCCATCGAGACGAACGACTGCGGTATTTTCCTGATTGCGAGTGAGAATAGTTCCCAAAGCAAGTCCGTTGCGGTCCGTAAACTCGATCGCCTGTTGATTTTGCTCGATATCGCTGCTATGGATAGGGGCGAGATAGGGGAGGGCGCGTACTGTCAAGCAGAGTAGTAGCAACCCCAGGATCGGGCGCCACCGCCAGCGCCTGGACCAGCGCCTTAATTTTCCCTTTCTCTGGATGAATGATTTTCTTCTTTGTCTCATCTGTGTACCTCTGCTATTATCTACTTATAACTATATCCTATTTTTTCCCATCAGACAATATTTTTTATATTTTCTTCAAAGCTTGACCAATTCCGATTGTCAATGCTAGACTAGGGGAGAAAGTTTGGTAGGAGGTAATATGCCTGTAGAGTTACTCAGACGGATGCTGACAGTTAAAGACTACCACAAAATGATGGCAGATGGGGTCTTAACAGAGGGCGATCGAGTAGAACTAATCCGAGGAGAAATTATTCAAATGTCCCCTATTGGTCCCCGTCATACCGCTTGTGTGAAGCGTCTGAACGAATTATTCATGTCGCGTTTAGCAGGAAGGATAACTATTGGAGTTCAAGATCCTGTGGAATTGGATAACAATTCCGAACCGCAACCCGATATATCTTTACTGCGACGGCGTGCTGATTTTTACGCAACGGGACATCCCCAGTCAGAGAATATCTTCTTGTTGGTGGAAGTAGCTGACAGCACTGTTAATTACGATAGAGAGGTAAAAGTTCCTCTCTATGCAGAAGATAACATCAGGGAAGTCTGGTTGGTAAATATCAACGATGGATGTCTGGAAGTATATCGAAAACCTGCTGAAAACGGTTATCAGAATGTACGGCAGTTCCAAGAGGAGGAAACTGTGACAATACAAGCTTTTCCGGATGTAGTATTTACTGTAGACGAACTGTTGGGGTAATGTCAAGATGTCTGAAAATGTGGGCACCAGGGCGATCGAACATGTTTGTAGTAAGCACTAAAGTGCTTGCCGGACATGTTTGTAGTAAGCACTTTAGTGCTTGCAGCGATCGCCTGGTAGGGGGGGCGCGGTTATTGCTATTATACCCAAGGCGAAGCGGACCGATCGCGTTACAGGCTTCGCCAAAAAATCTTTACTCAAAATATTCTTCAAAGCTTTCTAAATAAGCACTAATATATTTTTGTCCCCGGAGAATATAGTAAGGTGAAAACATCTCTTCATAGTCCTGTTGAACTAAAGCCATTGCCCGCCGCATTCGCTCGTGCCCATAGACAATAAATTGCGCCGTAGAGCTGGCAGAAAATTGTCGTTCTGATGCTTTCACATGATTTTTTAAAGCATCTTTGTATAGTTCTCTTTGTTGAGCAATGAAAGTCTTGACTTCTTCATTAAATTCGATCAATCCCTCACTGGGAAAATATAACTCCTTCCGTTTCATAAATCCCATGACCATATTCATACATTTGCGGGTTGACTCCAGTGGTAGACATTCTGGATCGCCTCGACGAAATCCCCACTGCGTACAACCATTTGTGACTTCAAGAGCGCGTAATTTTGCAAGTTTGGCCAAATCTTGGAAAATTTTGATAATTCTTCAATCTGCGCTTTTATAAGTTGCTGAAATCCTTGAAAATCCTCTGCAAAAAATTCCTTGAGTTCTTGAATTTCGGCAAGCTTTGTCCAGTGAATTGTGCGTTTTAGTTCCATGATTTTTAATTCCTATTCAAGCATTACCATTAATAGCTAGCGCGTTCCCTCTAGAAGACAGGGAACCAGAACCGGTTACGTTGGGAAAGGCTGCCCTAACCAACATACTGCTATTATACATGACAGGAGGTGAAGCGGACCGAGGCGCGTTAAGCCTTCGACCGCGAAGGAGGGGCGATCGGGGATGGTCGGGCGATCGCATGGGGTAGGGGCACGGCGCGACAAAATTTGATTCATCGCGTCCAAATATGCCGTGCCCCGATACCAGTGAGGGCTAGGAATAGCTATTCAGGACAAACAGAGTGGTCGCGATCGAACCAGATTATATAGTAAACCGAGTCAACGCGAAAGCCAAAAATCCGCTTTTTCTCATCAATGCGCATTTCTGATAATTTAGCATCTTCCGGTATATTGTCAGGTAAAGATGGATGACTGCTAATCAACTTATAACCAGTCCCTACTGATTCCCCGCGTTTTTTCGATCCATGACCTTTGATCTGCGCCCAAGTATACTTTTCAATTTTCTGGAGTCCGGCAATTAAGTCATTAATTTCCGATGATGTCCAGTCTGACAACAGCCAACGATTTTTATCTGCATAGGTAAATCTGAAGCTAGGATGTTCCTCATCGGTACTACCAGTTAATTTGGCGACCGCCTTCTCAGAAATCTGCAATGCGCATTTCTGATAATTTAGCATCTTCCGGTATATTGTCAGGTAAAGATGGATGACTGCTAATCAACTTATAACCAGTCCCTACTGATTCCCCGCGTTTTTTCGATCCATGACCTTTGATCTGCGCCCAAGTATACTTTTCAATTTTCTGGAGTCCGGCAATTAAGTCATTAATTTCCGATGATGTCCAGTCTGACAACAGCCAACGATTTTTATCTGCATAGGTAAATCTGAAGCTAGGATGTTCCTCATCGGTACTACCAGTTAATTTGGCGACCGCCTTCTCAGAAATCTGCCTGACTGTTTTCTGCTGAGAAGGCTTTTTTATCTTCTGCTTTTTGCTCACCTAAGTTTCCACAAACTCCGCATAGTATAACTTCATGTCGTCATGAGATATGACATTAGTTGATTTTTGCGCCGGTTCTAACCCTTGGCGAGCGTTGAGCCAAGGAGTTTCTGATTTTGTCAGATCCTGAAGGCGTTTAGCACTTAATTCTCCATAAGCATTCCAGACTTCTTCTAGCACCTCGATTTCATCCTCTGCTAACTCTATATCTAAATATGCTGGCGCGGGAATATCTCTATATTTATAAGCAAGATATTCATCCCAGACATCCCGCACAACTGGACCAGAAACCCAGGCTTCAACATCTTGAGCAAAAAGGGGTTGATTTCTCAATACTAAACTCCATGCTTGAGCGTAATATACCAACTTTTGCAGCTTGAGGAGAGAAATGGTATCCCCCGCCTCTCTGTCTACGCGACGCAGGAAGTAACGAGCAATGTCAAGTGCGTTTTTCATGATTTGTTACCGATTATAATTATCCATTATACATGAAATTCCCGTGTAGGGGCGATCGTACAGGTTTGTAGTAAGCACTAAAGTGCTTGCAGCGATCGCATGGGGTGGGGGCACGGCGCGACCAAATTTGATAGCTCACGTCCAGATTAATGATGCCGTGCCCCGATCCCAACGCGATCGGGCATTGGGGCGCGAGCATGTCTGGTAGAGGGGCGCGGTTATTGCTACTATACCGAATGGTGGGCGGTGCCCACCCTACGAATGCAACGACAAATGAGTCGCACCCACCATAATTATTTATTATCCATTACCCACAGATTTCCAGGATCTCCGGTGCAGAGGGGTGGGACCGTATTTTTGCAAAGCTGCTTTGTGACGAGGGGTAGGGTAACCTTTGTTTGCTGCTAGATCGTATTCTGAATATTTCTCCGACTCCTCGACAATCAGGTTGTCTCGCCATACCTTCGCGATGATACTCGCACAGGCGATCGCCTGATTGAGTTTGTCTCCCTTAATTAGAGTTTCTTGCGGAAATGGTAGATCCCGAATAGGTTGATTACCATCAATTAGACAAAGATACGGTTGGACCGATAGCTGGGCGATCGCCCGCTTCATGGCCAGCAAGGAAGCTTGCAAAATATTCAGATGGTCAATTTCCGCAACCGAGGCCATGCCGATCTGACAGTCTAAGGCAATCGCGCGGATCTGAGTAACCAGGGAATTTCTTTTCTTGCTACTAAGTTGTTTGCTATCGGTGACGCCCCATTCGGCGGTAATCTGCTGGGCAGTATCTGGAAGAATCACCGCTGCTGCGACTACAGGACCAAATAAAGCTCCTCTACCGACTTCATCTACACCTGCTATAATTATATTATGCTTTTTCATGGCTGATCGTTCATATTCATGCCATCTGTAAGGATAACATAATTTACTCTTTCGGGGAAAATTCGCGAGACTATTAAGAATTGTGACAATCTTGCATTACCACCCCCTAGATATGTTATAAAATAATTATTGTAACAGGAGGAAGTATGCAAGAAAACAAAATCCTCAGAATTGCCTGGAACTGCCTGCTTGTTCTTACCCTGATGGTAGGTATGGCAGGCTGTGGAATTTTAAACATCGCCAGGGGACCGGAACCATTACCAGGGGTTTCCCCTTTACCCCTGCCCGAACTACCGGACTGGATCGAAGAAATTAGTCCCACGGGGAAAG